>DASTLA010000033.1:0-4509 GCA_035715525.1 Nitrospiraceae bacterium | reverse complement strand
TCCTTCTGCTTCGTCTGCATTCGGTTACCTCCGCATGTTGTTCAATGTTTGTAGCTTGTATGTCCAATGTATAACGCCATATGTCCAATGTTGTCAAGAGTTATTATAAAATATATTTGACAAACATTAGACATTCGAAATATACTCTGCGTACTGATGAATCTTCATAGAATTCATAGAGTTGCAAAGCTCACCGGACTCTCCAAGGACGTTATCCGCGTATGGGAGCGTCGGTTTGGTCTATTGCAGCCCACCAGGGGTGCCAATCGGTATAGAAATTACTCGGACGAAGATGTGGCCTTACTGCGCTACCTGAAAGCGGAGTTGGATGCGGGAGGCTCCATCGGGGAACTGGCTAGACTGGGCCGCGAAGAGTTGATGAATCGCGCGCGAAGGACCGCGCCGCGCCAGTCAGTCGTTGACCACACGTTCGATCGATTACTGCAGGAGTTACTTGCGGCGCTTGATCCATTCGATCGGATTAAGTTCGAAAAGCGCCTAAACGGCGCCGTCGCAGTTGTGCCGTTCGAAGAAGCTCTTCACGGAATTCTCTTGCCCCTCCAGGAAGAAGTCGGAGCGTGGTGGCATGACGGTCGCCTGGATGTGGCAATCGAGCACTATGTGACCAAACAGATCCAACAGAAGATTTTTTCCGCCATGAATCAACTGCCGGTGGCGGAGTTCGGTGCGAAGGTAGTCATTGCATGTCCGCCGGGTGAGGAACACGACATGGCGGCCCTCGCGGTCGCATATCGATGCCGGGTCCGGGGCTGTCGGATTTATTGCCTCGGCGCCAATGTTCCGTTCGCCGCTCTGAGCAATCTCTGCCGCCAAGTTGAGCCGGATCTGACTATTCTGTCGATTCCAATCCCGCTATCGGACGACAAAGGCAAGGAGCTCATTCACGCTCTGGCACAGGACATCCAGCCACTGACCAACCTCGTTCTGGGCGGGAACGGCGCATTGGCGATGCGCGAACAGTTCCTCCAGTCTCGAATCAACGTCCTGGACAGTTTCGACGAGTTGGATGCCACACTCGATAAACTCACCAGGCGATCCACGATTCAAAGTTAAACAGAAATGTTCTTGCCCGAGCAGGTCGACGTGGCCCACGCGAAAACACAACCCATCGGGCGCCCATTATTTGCGTAATAGATCCCGATTGCCGTACATACCAGAAGACGACCAGGGGAGAAGCTCAGTTGTCGTGAAGGCGGAATGGCTCGGCATGTCAGAGATTCAATTCATCCCACAAGGCTGGAAGTCGGGAGTCCATTCCTCCCCATGATCATTGACGACAGCCACTACTACCGTTTCTCGACACGTGTATCGGGAAAGGAATATGCGCTCGACGTGTCGCCTGATGGAACCGGCCGCCTCTTATCGGCCCGCCCGGCCGACGTGAGCGGCCAATACTGGAGGGTCAGGCCGCGCGGTGACGGCCAGTACCTGATGACCTGCGCTTATTTGGGCGAGGCGCTCAGCCTCACGATGAGCAAGAATGGATCGGTGCGGCTTGCGCCGACCGATCTCTCGGCCGGACAGTCGTGGACGATAGAGGGCGATGCCCGCGGTTCCTATACGCTGGTAAACCTGCTTGGCGGACCGAGGATGTGCTTGCGTGTGCACAATGGCTCCTTTCGAGCAACCAACTCGACCGCCAAACGGCAGCGCCACCTGCGATGGGCTCTGACCAGTTTGGCGCCGGTAGCGCCAGCGCAATCATTGCCGCCATTCCGGGAAGCGCCGGGGGTGTATTGTCCCGAAGGGCCGACGGATTTCCAGTTCTATGAGCGTCCGTTCGGGACGTTAAAGGCCGTGATGCTGTTCGTCGACTTTCCGGACGCGCCGGGCGATCCTTCCTCTCTGTCCGATACGGCCGAACATTTGTTGGGGAACGGCCGTGCCCAGGCGCTGTTCTCAGAACAGAGCTACGGCGCCTGCCAAGTGGAGGTCGATGTCCGGTCCGACTTGGGGTGGAAGCGGCTCGGCGAATCTTCGGGCGCATACGATTGCCATGAGTTTGCCTCGCACCGCCGGTACCTAGCCGATGCAGCGGCGCGTTTTGCAGGTGAGGTCTCATTTCCTGATTACCGATTCGTGCTGATCGTCGCATCGCCCTCGGCCCTGTTCCCCGATTCTCCTGCCTTCAATGCCCGTCCTGGTGAAGGCGCCGTCGTCGACAATCATGAGATCCGGCTGGCCGTAACGTTTGGAAGAGACAGCTATCGCAACAGCTACATCAATCTCGTGCACGAGGTCAGTCACTTGATGGGACTGCCTGATCTCTATCCCTATGGCGGAAACGCCGACAAGTCGCGAGCGGGATGTTGGGACATCATGTCCGACATCTTCCACTGCACGACGTTTCTGGGTTGGCATCGGCATAAAAACGGCTGGTTGCCGGTTGAGCGGATATTGTTCCTGCCTGAACCACAGCAGGACCGCTATGTCACGCTGAGTCCATTGTCGAGCCGATTTGGCATCTCGATGATCGTTCTCCCCATCGACGATCCGCAGCGGCCGGGAAGGGTGTTCGTGGTGGAGTTGGCGCAGCCGAGGGTAGGAGCCGTCGATGGAAGTCGGCGAGAAGGCCTGTTGATCTATACGGTCGATGTCACGATTCCCACCGGTCACTCACCGGTCGTGGTACAACCCCGAATCGTGAGCACCAGCCCCGATGAAGGTTATCTATGCGAGGCGGCCTACCGCTTGGGCGACAGCGCATCGGTCATCGAAGCGGGCGCTGGTCTAAACCTCTGGGTGCTTCAGCAGTTCGGAGATTGCTTTCACGTAAAGCTGCAGAGCAGGAGACTATGAGAAGAAGGAAAGATATTCGGGGAGCGCGGGTAGTCCCATGACTACTCCGATAGAATGCAAACTCCGTCCAGCCGGGCGATGACGAGATTCTTGTACCGATAGGTTTTCTCGGCCCACTGGCCCAACTCCTTCAGCGCTCGTTCGCAGGTCTCTTTTGACGAGAACGTGGTCGTCTGAACGGCCGGGCCAAAGGGGCTGGTATCGTTTCCGCTCCCCATGGTGAGAAAGAATACAAACAGGATCCATTTCATCCTGCTTTCTCCCTCGACGTACGAGACAGACCTCTGGAGACGACCATGGATGCGGCCCGCTGGGCAAGGTTGTCACAGGCCTCGTTTTCCGGATGGCCATTGTGACCACGCACCCATTGCCATTCAATCCGATGCATCTCGGACAGTCGATCGAGCTCGCTCCAGAGATCATGATTCTTTTTTCGCTTCCAACCCAGCGTCATCGTCTTGATCAGCAACTGCGAGTCCGAATAAAGCATGACCTTTCGCCCGATGCCTAATGTATTCAACGCCTGGATCGCAGCGGTCATCTCCATGCGGTTATTCGTGGTTCGAGGCTCATGCCCGAACGCCTCTCGCCGGTCCGTTCCATCTTGAATGATATAGGCCCACCCACCGGGTCCGGGATTCCCAAGGCAGCTGCCGTCGGTCCATATGACGATGGAACCCTGCGAAAGATGTTGCACTGGATCGGAAATGGACATGAGAAAGAGAAGTTACACTATTTCTGCATCTATGAGAAGCGTTCTTCGTAGGAGAAATGTCGGCAAGGCGGCTAAGGAGGTGGAAGCGCGAGAACCCGGTTCACCGCGGAGAGCAATTCAGCTATCCCGAGCGGCTTGCTCAGGGCTTCATCTGCGCCGACGATTTCCGCGACCTTCAGCAATGGCTCGGATGCGAATCCGCCGGACAGTCCTATGGTTCTGGTAGCGGGGAACTCCTGCCGAATGAGCCGGAGAAGCTCGAATCCGTTTTCCTCCGGCATGTAGAGATCAGTGACGACGAGCTGGACCGGAACAGTACGAAGCACCTGCAGGGCATCTCTGCCGCGCGATGCCGTCAACACCGTTTGACCTGCGCACCGCAGCGCCTCAGCGAGAAACCCCTGGACGCTCGCCTCATCATCTACGACTAACAGCGTGGCCATCGGCGCCCCTGGCTATTCCTGTGGTCCGTAAGAGCGGGACCAATTGTCGCAAGTCGAAGGCCATTCACGGCGCGCTGAATCCACGATTGTCCCAAGGAACAACATGGTCGACACATGACGAGCTCCAGCGTCATCGTAGATAGCGTGAGATGGTGTGATAGAGATCGTCTCCCACGTTCTCCTTTTGGAGGTACGTCACGGCTCCGGCCTGTAACAACGCTTCCTTCACGACCCGGCTTTCATTCACCGACAAGCCGATAATGGTAATGTTTGGGAAGTCGTGCTTGATGAGGCGCGTCGCCTGCACACCGTCCATGTCAGGCATGTTGACGTCCATGACAATGACATCGGGCCGCAAGGTCCTTGCATAGAGGACGGCTTCCAAGCCGTTGCTCGCTTCACCGACAACATAGACATCCCTGTATTGTTCGAGAACGCTGCGGACGCCTTTCCGGAACAGCGGATGATCGTCTACGAGGAGGACGGTGGTCAGCTGGGCCGGTGTTCGAGTCATTGCGTTTTACATTTGTC
>DASTLA010000032.1:0-12186 GCA_035715525.1 Nitrospiraceae bacterium | reverse complement strand
TGCCTAAATAAGGAGCAGGCTGCTCAGGCAAGCGGCCTGGGCATGCAGAAAATCGATCAATGCCGATTTGTCCACAGGTTTTTCCACAGATTCCTTGCCGGCAAAGCGAAGGCATGTCGTGGCGGGAAATGGGGGGTCGAGCGGCGGTCTGAGAGGGTCACATGGACAAGCCGGTGATCTTCTTTATTTCTTCGCGCAGGCCGCCTCGTTCCGATTCCACCCAGGCCTCAAGTCGCGGGAACAAATGCGCCAAGGGCCCGGTGAAGGGGGGCAACAACACGTCGCGCCGCTCCTTCAGCATCCCTTCCGTCTCGGCAATACGAAGCTTTTCGTCGCTGATCCTTCGCGAGAGCAGCTTGTTCACCATCAACTGCTGACCCGGCGATCCGGTCACCGCCCCCAGCAATGACCGTTTGACCTGATCGAGTTCTTCCGTGACCGCCACCTTGATACGTACGGCATGAGGCATCGGCCAGGTCGTACGTTGAATCGTGTAATCATAAGAAAGTACCGGTTCACGGGGTTCACGGAACGGCCCACTGACGTCCGTGATATTGAGCTCATCGTTCATCGTATCCTCTCTGCTACCGAATCACAGCCGTTTATGACTTGTCCGTCTGCAAGTAACGGATCGTTTTCGCCGCCGTCTCACTCCCATCGTGGATGCAGTCGGGTATCCCGACTCCCCGGTAACCTGCGCCGGTGACGAGTAAACCGCCGAAGCGCGAGAGCGCGTCGTCGAGCTGGGACAGCCGACCCAGATGGCCCAACGTATATTGGGGCATGGCGCGATGCCATCGATTGACTTCGATATAATGCGGCTCCGCACGCAGCCCCACGATCGAAGCCAACTCCTTCCGCACACAGCGAACGAGATGTTCATCATCCTGTTCCAGAATCGCCTCGCGCCCCACGCCCCCCAAATAGCAACGGACCGACAGCTCCTGATCCGGCGCGCGATGAGGCCACTTCAGCGAGGTCCAGGTCGCAGCGATCAATTCGCGTCCTTCAGCGCGGGGAACGATGAAGCCGAAACCTTCGATCCTACTGTTCGCCTCCGCCGCGTAATACACCAACGAGATCGTCACCGTCGAGGCGTAGGGAATGGACTCCAGGACGCCGGCGGCGACGGGACTCAACGGACGCACCAAATCGCCGCTGATGTAAGCGGGCGTCGCGAGAATCAATGCCTCGGCCGCAAGCGTCGTCCCGTCGGTGCATCGAATATCGTACATCCAGCGCCCGACTTTGTGTGAGCGGACCCGCAGGGCTTCGGCCTGCACGCCCGCTTTCAATGCTCCGCCGTCTTTCTGGATGCGACTGCCCAAGGCCGTGACCAGATCGCTCAAACCGTTTCGAAGAGTGACAAACATCGTCTGCCGTGGCCGGTCTGCGGACTGTTGCGCCCGAGTGCGACGGACGGCCATCATCCCCCGAATGATGCTGCCATGCGTCTGTTCCAGTTCATAGAACCGAGGAAAGGTCGCACGCAGGCTCATTTGCTCGGCATCGCCCGCATAGATGCCGGCCATCAACGGTTCCATGACGCGATCGGTGGCGCGGCGACCGAATCGCCGCCGGAAAAATGAAGCCACCGATTCATCCTCACCGGACCGCCGCGCCGGGATCAGCACGTCGCACCCCATTCGGGCGAGGTCGAACCAGGAGAGAAGGCCGCTGTGGAAAAGCGGGCCCAATTGCGTCGGCGTGAACGTCACCAAGCCTTCCGGCAGATCATGGAGCCGGCCATCGCAAAGCACGCTGGCTTTCTTCTGTGTCGGATTCGTATTGATGAGCTGATCCGCCAGACCGAGACGCCGACAGAGATCGAGCGCCCAGGGCTTTTGCGAGAGAAAGGAATCGGGTCCCGCCTCCATGACCAGCTGGCCCACCCGATGCGTGCAAATTTTTCCTCCCCACGTCGGGGCGGCTTCCAGGACCGTGCAGGTGATGGGAAGATCGGCCGTTCCGGCCTGCTCCAGCAAGCCAAACGCGGTCGCGAGGCCGGAGATCCCCCCGCCCACGATGACTACTGACTTGGGAGTGCGCGCCACGGATCAAACAACGAGGAGATTGGCATGCATAGGATCGGCGCCCTACCAATGCACCAGGGCGGTCTCATGCGCCCCTAACACGGACACCAGGATGTCGACCAACGCGGGGGAGGCGTTCAACATGGGGATGCGCTCCAGTTGCATTCCCTTGCTCTCCGCCAACCGTTTGAGTTCGATATCGATGTCAAACAACGTTTCGACGTGATCGCAGATAAATCCGATCGGCGCGACCAGAACCTGTCGATGGCCGGAGGCTGCCAGTTCCGCGACGATATCCTCGACTGTAGGACCCAGCCATTTCTCTCCGGACCGGCCCTGGCTTTGATACGCAAACCGAGTGGGGTGCCCACCGAGGCGTTCGATGACGGCCGCAGCGGTAGCCTTCACTTCTTCAGGATAGGGGTCATTCATCACTACGATTCGCTCCGGTAGGCTGTGGGCGGTGAACAATACCGGCACCTTGGAACGGACGTCCGCCGTGAATTTCTGAAGCGTCTCCTGGATGTTTTCGGTGATGGTCGATACTAGGAGCGGATGACGATGCCAGCTAGTGACTAGACTGAACGGTGTCTGGTCACCCAACTCAGCACGCGCCTCATCGACCTTTTTCCTATACGCCCCAATGCTCAGGGACGAATATTGCGGAGCCATACAAAGCCCGATGATCCGCTCGGGGAAATCGTCGAGCATCTCCACATAGGCCTCCTTGATAAAAGGATGCCAGTGACGCAGCCCCACGTAGCAGCGATACCGTTCACCGCCCGGTCCATTGAGCCGCTGTTCGAGTTTTCGCGCCACTTCTCGGGTAATGGCCAATACCGGAGACTTTCCCCCGGTGGCGCGGTATCGCTCTGTGATTTCCTGCACCAGCTCGGGCGGAGTCTCACGCCCACCCCGCACGTCCTTGAGGTAGGGCTCGACATTTTCGAGGCGATCGGGTCCACCCATGGCCATGAGTAAGACGGCGATCGGTCGTTGTGGTCCTGGCATCCTAACCCCCCAACGTCTCTCTATCGGGCACTGAGTTTATGCACATATTCGACGGCGGCGGCGACATGTTCGACAGGCGTGTTTGGGAGAATCCCATGCCCCAGGTTGAATATATGTCCGGGGCGCCCGCCTGCGCGCCGCAGGATGTCGATGACGCGCCGCTCGATCTCGTGCACTGGACCGAATAGCGTGACGGGGTCGAGATTTCCTTGCACCGCGCGGTCATATCCGATCAGCGCCCAGGCGTGGTCCAGCGGCATGCGCCAATCGACTCCAATGACATCGCCGCCGGCCTCGCGCATGTCTTTCAAGATTGCAGTCGTGCCGGTCCCGAAATGGATCAGCGGCACGCCGGCTGTTTTTAATCCGTCGAAGATGGATTGCACATGCGGTTTGACGTACTCGACATAATCGCCGGCCGAGAGGCATCCGACCCAGCTGTCGAACAACTGTACCGCTTGGGCACCTGCCTCAATTTGCCCGCGCAGGTAGATCGTGAGGACCTGCGAAAACTTTTCCATCAGGCTATGCCAAACCTTGGGTTCTCCGTACATCATCTGTTTGGTGTGAATATAGTTACGCGACCCGCCCCCTTCGATGGCGTAGCTGGCGAGAGTAAACGGCGCCCCCGCGAATCCGATCAAGGGCACACGGCCGTGGAGGCGTTCTCGGGCGAGAGCGATGGCGTCCATCACGAACCGGAGTTCCCCGCCGTCGATCCGCTTCAGGCGATCCACCGCGGCTGCATCCCGGAGCGGATTGTGGATCACAGGCCCCTCCCCTTCAGCGAATTCAAGCTGAAGGCCCATCGGCTCGAGAGGCAGAAGAATGTCCGCAAAGATGATCGCCGCGTCCAAGGGGAACTTTTCCACCGGCTGGAGCGTAACCTCGGCGGCCAGCTCCGGCGTCTTGCAGAGCTCCAGGATCGAATGGTTCGCCCGCAGGCGACGGTATTCCGCCATGTAACGCCCCGCTTGGCGCATGAACCATACGGGCGTGCAATCCACCGGCTCACGCCGGCATGCTTTCAGAAATCGGTCGCGCATGAGAACGCGCATTCTAGAGGCGCTCTCGCGAGAGAGTCAAACGGTCAACCCGCCGCTCCAATGGACATTCCGGCAGAGTTGGGTACACTGGTAGGGAGGGCGGGGAAAAAATGCCTGCTTTTTATGTTGCCGATTGTGTATAATACGTCACCAATGAGTCGGGCCCTTTCGGCCCTCTCGCGACAAGACGCCAAGCTTTCAGCGGCCTGCCTGATATCTCCTGCTACACCAAAGCGCCGCGGTGTCTGAAACAGCAATCGGGAACCCGGCGCTAAGTCTGTATCCGTCGCCGCTCCCCTAACTACATGACCGGAGGTCGCATGAACGACACGCACCCGCTAGCCCTGCCTCAGGGCGCCGAATTCACGAAAGGCGATGGCCCGTCCAAACGGACGGAACTTTGGTTCACCGTCTTACGCTGGTTCGATTCCTGGGCAGGCCTGGAATACATGCGCGTCGAGGGCCCGGCCAAAGTCGATTGGCTGCGGTGCATCCCGATCATTGCCGTCCATCTCATGTGCCTTGGGGTCTTCATCGTCGGATGGAGTTGGACCGCAGTGGCCGTCTGTGCCGCATTTTATTTCGTGCGAATGTTTGCCATCACGGGATGGTATCACCGGTACTTTTCGCATCGTACCTTCAAGACCTCACGGGCCTGCCAGTTTGCCTTCGCGCTACTCGGCGCGTCTTGTGCGCAGCGCGGGCCGCTGTGGTGGGCAGGGCATCACCGGCATCACCACATCTCGTCCGACACACCCGACGACGTACATTCGCCCCGCCATGGCGGATTCCTGTGGTCGCACATCGGCTGGTTCACTTCACGCAAGTTTTTCGCGCCCCGGCTGAAGAGCATCGGCGACTTTGCCAAGTATCCGGAGCTCCGATTTCTCGACCGCTTCGATATCCTCGTCCCGACCGTCGCGGGCTTCGCCATGTTCGGACTGGGAAAACTCCTGGAAATCTATGCCCCGAGCCTCGGGACGAACGGACCGCAAATGCTCATCTGGGGCTTCTTCGTCTCGACCGTCGCATTGATTCACGGCACCTGCACAATCAACTCCCTCTCCCATGTGTACGGCTCACAGCGCTATGATACCGGCGACGACAGCCGCAACAATTTCTTCCTGGCGCTCATCACACTCGGGGAAGGGTGGCACAACAACCACCACTACTACGCGGCATCTACGCGACAGGGCTTCTACTGGTGGGAGGTGGACATCACGTACTACCTCTTGAGGGCGATGCAGGCGATGGGACTGGTCTGGGATATCCGCGAAGTTCCTATGCACGTGCGAGAAGGGAAAAGTAAGGCGGCCTAGCAAGACGAGATCGGCAGCCCGCTGCGGCTCGGCCGGCTAGACCCAGTCCGTATCCTCTCGGGTGATCGGCTTTGCGGCATAGAGAGGAGCGAGACGGGCACGGATGTCGCGGCTGATGGTGTCGATCGCCGCTGCTTCAGCCACGCTTGCGATCCACGCATCCTCCGGCGCCAATTCCAACCGGTAGTGATTCTTCCGCAGCGAAAACCATTCGATGTAGGGATGGGGCACCAGATGCGGATGCGGATCGAACGAAATCAAACCGGCATCGCCGATCTGCGGGATCTCCAGATCGCCTAACACCTGCCCTGCCAAATCCTCATCCGCGAACCGGCTGTTGCGAAAGCAAATGAGTTGCCCGGCGATTTCACCTCGGCAATTTCCCACCAGATAGACTTCGATCGTCCCCAAGACCGCCAGCGTCATACGCCCGACGATGCTCCCCTCTTGACGATTGTCCAGAAACCCATCCTTCACCCATCGACCATTGCCGAACTTCTGTGCCACGGCATTCCTCCTTCAACGATTCGGTTCGGGGCACGATCCCGTCTCCCCTGCGACGCGCAAAGCGGCAAACGTCAACCGTTCCAATTGGGACCGGGGTCCAAGGACAGCAGGCCCCCCTGACGGCCGACGACGGACACCCCGGCAACATGGCGCCGCAAGTTCAGTCAGCGCTCGGGAGAGGCCGAACTGACTACGATCGCTGTCGATTCGCCGGCGGGAAGCGAGCCGAGCAGAACACCGCACAGGATCATGATGCTTCCGACCCAGGCCTGAGCATCGAGCGATTCACCCAGAAAGTACCACGCCAGCCATGCTGCGAAGGCCGGCTCCAATGCAAACAACAAGGCCACTTGCTGAGCCGGGAGCAGCCGTTGAGCCCACATTTGCACGGCAAAGGCGCCGGTTGCCCCGATGCCGGTAACGCTCAACCCCACCAGCAACACCCGCGTCGCCTCGAAGGCGACGCCGGGAGGCGATTCCCAGAGCATCATCCCGAACATCGCGAACGTCATGAACAAGAACTGCCAGGCGAACACGGAAACGGGATCCGCCACGCGCGTGAATCGCTCAAGGCACGCGATGTGCGCGGCGAACGCCGCCGCGCTGCCCAGCGTCAGGAGATCCCCCATGTTGCCGGTCGCCGTGGGTTTGACGAGCATCCAGAGACCCGCCAGTGCGATCACGTTCGAAGCCCATGTGCGCAGGCCGAGCCGCCGCAGGTACAGCGGGACGAACACGACGTACAACACCGTGATGAAGGCGGAATTGGACGCAGTCGTGTAGTTCAACCCAACGGTTTGCAGCACATAGCCGAGAAACAGCCATATCGTCGCGATCAGGCTGATCTGCATCGTATGCCGATCCCGCACGAGCCTGCGCCGACCGATGGCCAGGACCGTCAGCACGAGCGCCATGCCGAGAGAAAATCGGAGAAAGAGAAACGTCAGCGGAGGAACCTGGGCTAAGACCGCCTTGGTGGCGGGAAACGTCGCCCCCCAAATAAACGTCGTGAGGAGCAGCGCAACTTGAGGCATGGGCGGGCAGAAATTCTGAATGTGGAATGTTGAACGAGGAGATCAGCCGACCCGCGCATCTCGGATCCGCCATTCACCATTCAGCATTCAACATTCATCATTCCCGTGGTCACGGTTTGCAAAGTGCGCAGCGGCGCTGATCAGTCGTGCCGGCCTGCTCCATGGCGGCCAACGCACGCTCTTTGTCGGGATAGTCGAACCACCCGCCTTCCCAGAAGTCACTGCTGGAGACGTTTGAAGGGACTTCGGAGCATCGGTCCCGATGCAGCGTCACTCGGTCGATCGCGCGCGCGATGTGCAGCCAATAAGTCATAGTCCTCGTCGCACCTGGTCCGGCTAGATTTTTGCGCCCACACTAACACGCCCGTGCGCGGCGGGGCAATCCGGCCGTGGAGAGGCCGCAGCCGGCACGAGCGTCGGAAAACATCTGATGAAGTCCGAGGAATAGAAGGCGGGGATTACGGCAAGAGCTGCCACTCATCCTTCTCGATGAAAACTTTGACACCGGTTTCCAGCTTCTTGACATCGTCTTTTTCGAAGATGCGCATGTACCGCTCGATACGATCCGGATCATCGATCCGCTCTTCCTGCATGACTCCGCTCGAACCTTTGTACTTACGAATTAACAGGGGCATAGAACCGCTCCTCCAATTGTGACTCGCGTTTCGGCACAGAGATTGGTTACAATAGAGCAAAGTTACACAGAGGGTCAAGGGTGTGGGGATACCCTGGCTCGAAGGAGTATGGCCATGCCGGTGTACGAATACCGTTGCGAAGATTGCACCTCCCAGTTCGAAGCCACGCAATCCGTCCATGCGAGGCCGGAAGACACGATCTGTCCCCATTGCAAGGGACAACATGCGACGAGATTGCTCTCTGCTTTCGCGTCGACGGTTAAGGGCACCAAAAAGCCGACCTTCACTGAAATGAAAGCCTATGACATGTTGAACGAGCGTATGGACAAATTCGCGAAGCTGCCCCCGATTGCGGGCAGGCGGACCAACATTCAACCCAATATGACGTCCCCGTCGGATGCGCCGGACTCGTCACAAGGCAGCAGCCAGAGCTGATCAGGGCACCGATGGATCGTCGTTCACCGTCCCACCTGCCCATCCTCGCTAGCCGACCTTCCCTCAATCGCTGCTTGCAGGCAGGTTTCGTGGGCGCAAGGACACTCCTTCTCCAGTGGCTTGTTTCGACCGGTGCGGCCTTCCTTTGCCTCATGGCCACCAGCGTCTCTGCCGAAGTATCCGGCACCCTCGTGATTGCGGGAAACGGCCCCGAGGCAGCGGTCGTGGAAGCGCTGGCGCGGGCCTTTGAAAAGGCCAATTCTCGAGCCTACGTGGACGTCCTTTGGGACGACAATTCCAAACCGATCGACATGGTCAAGTCCGGCCAGGCCCAAATCGCGGTCACCGGATCGGACGACCCCGCCCTGAATGCTTTTCAGATCGCGTGGGATGGCATCGCGATCATGGTCCATCGGTCCAATTTCCTCAAGGAAGTGACCAAACAGGACGTCGGCGATCTCTTTTCGGGGAAGGTCAGAATGTGGGCGGATCTCGGCGGCCCTGAAACCAAGGTGTTGTTGATCGATCGGCCGAAAAATCAAAACAATCGGGATGCGTTCGAGCAGCAGCTTGGCCTCTCGGGGAAATTTGCCGAGGGCGCCAAGGTCATCGCCAAAGACGAGAAGGTCATCAAGACCGTGGCCGGAACGCTGCCTCCGCTGTCCGCCGTGGCCTATATCTCCCTCGGCCAAGCCCTCGAAGCCGTCTCTTCCGGAGTGCCGGTGCGACTGCTGCCCGTCGATAAGGTGGAGCCGGAAACGCCGACGGTGAAGGACGGCCGGTATCCGTTGCGCCGGCCGGTTCTGTTGCTTTCCGCCAAGGATCCCAATCCGCTCGTCGAGGCATTCCAGCAATTCGCGTTGTCCGATCCAGGCCAGAAGATTATCAGCGATTTTTATACGTCGATCGCCAAGAAATAATCTCCAGCAAGGAGGCTGTTATGCGCACTTATCTCGTGACGATTCTCTGCATGGCTTTCATGGCAGGGATGGGAGTGGCTCTCGTCCAGGCTCAGGAAGGCTCCACGGTGGAGGGCGCAGGATTCACGCTCTTCGATACGGAGTCGATCAAGGGCTCGGATTCGGCAAAGTTGGAAAAAGACCCCGTCTGCGACCGATCGCGGCGACCGAAAATCGCGAAGGTTGAGCCCGATGAAGCCAAACCGGGCGACAAGGTCGTGATCACCGGTGAAAATTTCGGCACGAAGGAATGTTTCCACGGCGTGGCGTTCAGTGCAGCGGGCGCCGCGAAGATCGACTATCAGTTCGTCAACGACACAACCATCGAAGCTACGGTTCCCGATGTCCGCCCCGGCATGTCCTTCATCGACGTGGTGGCCGGCGGGGGAAACGCCAGGTCGAAGGGGTTCCTCGTCAAGGCTAAGTAATCGGTCCGCCCGGAGGGCAGGGGGGTCCCCCCCCGCCTCGTTTCCTTCACGCCTCTCCGCTTCCTTCGTCTCGACAACTCTCCTGACCCTATGCTAGGTTACGCGATCTTTTTGGGAGGCGAACGAGCGGTGAGCTACGGCTCCGACCCTCGCACGGTTGCACCATGTTCCGGAAGATCCTCATTGCGAACCGCGGCGAAATCGCCATGCGCATTATCCGCG
Organism: Nitrospiraceae bacterium; assembly: GCA_035715525.1. Taxonomy (GTDB): domain Bacteria; phylum Nitrospirota; class Nitrospiria; order Nitrospirales; family Nitrospiraceae; genus JAHBWI01. The sequence continues at coordinate 2,557 of DASTLA010000032.1, read as the reverse complement.
GCTGCCGAGAACTCAATATCGCAACCGCCGTGATCTACTCGGAGGCCGATTCCACCGGCATCTACGTCAAGAAGGCTGATGAGTCGTATCTCGTAGGTCCCGGCCCCGTCAAAGGCTTCCTAGACACCAAGCAAATCGTCGAATTGGCTAAGCGCATCGGCGCAGACGCCATCCATCCAGGCTACGGCTTTCTTTCGGAAAACGCTCAATTCGCACATCTGTGCCAGGCATCCGGCATCACTTTCATCGGACCATCGCCGCAAGCCATCCACCTGATGGGCAGCAAGGTGAAGGCGCGTGAGATCGCTAAACAGGCAGGGGTGCCCATCGTCCCGGGGACCGAGGGCGGCGTGACCGACGTGGAAGAAGCGTTGAACTTTGCCCGGGGCATCGGCTATCCCGTCATGATCAAGGCAAGTGCCGGCGGAGGGGGACGCGGGCTTCGGGTCGTGCGCACGGATGAGGAACTCCGCGACAACATGGAAGTCGCGGCGCGGGAGGCGCTGGCCGCGTTCGGCGACGGCGGGGTTTTCGTCGAGAAGTACATCGAGCGACCCCATCACATCGAGTTTCAGATCCTGGGCGATAAGCACGGCAACATCATTCACTTGGGCGAGCGTGACTGCTCAATCCAGCGCCGCCATCAAAAATTGATCGAGATCGCGCCCTCGCTCGTGCTGACGCAGAGGCTCCGCGCCCAGATGGGCGAAGCGGCCATAGCAATCGCCAAGGCCGTTCAGTACGACAACGCCGGGACGGTGGAATTCCTGTTGGATCACGAGGGACATTTCTACTTCATCGAAATGAACCCACGCCTCCAGGTGGAACATACGGTGACCGAGCAGATCACCGCCATCGACATCGTGCGCAACCAGATTTCGATCGCCGCGGGAAAACCACTCGAAATTCGGCAGAAGGACGTGACGCTGCAGGGGCATGCGATTCAATGCCGCATTAATGCAGAGGATCCGCGGAACAACTTCCTGCCTTGCACCGGCACCGTGACGGCCTATCTTTCCCCCGGCGGCATCGGGGTACGCATCGACGGTGCGGTCTATAAGGATTACATCATCCCGCCCTACTACGACGCCCTGCTGGCCAAATTGACGGTCCGCGGCCGTACGTGGGAAGAGACGGTCAGCCGGATGCGCCGTTCCCTGGAAGAATACGTCCTGCGCGGCGTCAAGACGACGATCCCGTTCATGAAAAACATCATGATGGAGCCGGACTTCCGCGCCGGCCATTTTGATACGTCATACCTGGAGACCCATCCCGAACTGTATCAGTACGAAGAAGCAGAGGAGCCCGAGGACCTCGTGTTGGCGATTTCCGCAGCGATTGCCGCCTTCGAAGGACTCTGACCTCGCCGCCTTCCGGCACCATTGGCATAAATTCCCTGTGAGCGAGCGGACCCTCCGCCCGAGGTCGCCCCTATGGCAACGAAAAAAAGTAAGAAAGCCCCGCCCAAGAAACCACGAGCCGGCGTGGTGCGCCAGGCAAAGGCGCGAGTCGAGAAACCGGAATTCCGAGTCGAGCCGGCTCCCGGCAAGAAATTGCTGTTGACCGACGTCGCGTTTCGCGACGGCCATCAGTCGCTGCTCGCCACGCGTATGCGAACCGAGGACATGCTGCCGGTAGCCCAAAAGCTCGACGCCGTCGGCTACTGGTCGTTGGAAGTGTGGGGTGGCGCGACCTTCGATACCTGCCTCCGCTTTCTCAAAGAAGACCCGTGGGAACGGCTCCGCGCGCTCCGCGAGGCCATGCCCAACACCAGGCTGCAGATGCTGCTGCGCGGCCAAAACCTCGTCGGCTATCGGCACTATGCGGACGACGTCCTCGACAAGTTCATCGAACGCTCGGCGGCCAACGGCATCGACGTCTTCCGAATCTTCGATGCGCTCAATGACGTACGGAATCTCGACCGGGCGATGCGCGAGGTCAAAGCCAACGGTAAACACGTGGAAGCGACGATTTGCTATACCGTGAGCCCGGTCCACACCATCGAGCGCTTCATCTCCATGGCCAAGCAGTTAGAGGATCTGGGAACCGATACGCTCTGCATCAAGGACATGGCCGGCCTGCTGGCGCCGCTCGAGGCCTACCGATTGGTCGCGAAGCTGAAGCGTGCGGTGAAGGTGCCGATCCACCTGCATACCCACTACACGTCCGGCATGGCCTCCATGTCGGCCTTGATGGCGATTCTGGCCGGGCTCGATATGCTCGACACCTCGGTGTCGCCTTTGGCGGGCGGGACGTCGCATCCCCCGACCGAGACCTTGATTGCCTCGTTGCGCAACACGCCATACGACACGGGGCTGGACCTGCGACAGTTCGAGCCCATCACGGAGCATTTCCGCAGCGTTCGACGAAAATACCGCCGCTTCGAAAGCGACTTTACCGGCGTGGACGCGGAAATTCTCACCTCGCAGATTCCCGGCGGCATGCTCTCCAACCTGGCGGCGCAGCTGGCGGAGCAGAATGCGATCGATCGGATAAAGGAAGTGCTCGACGAAGTGCCGAGAGTCCGCAAGGAAATGGGCTATCCGCCGCTGGTCAC
>DASTLA010000031.1:0-4763 GCA_035715525.1 Nitrospiraceae bacterium | reverse complement strand
ATGAAGAATGGCGGCCGGCACCGATCAGTTCATCGACCAGTTCCTTCGTTCGTGCCGAAAATTCATTGCGCGAGACGAGCTTGCTCACGCCCAGGTCCTTGGCTCGCCTCCAGGTATCGACTTCCTCGTGATTGGCGAAGGCCAGAATGGGAATCCTGCGCAGTTGGGGATCGGCTTGCAGCGACTCCAGAGCCTTGAACGAATCGACGCCCGGGTCGTTCATGTTCATGATCACCGCGGAAGGGCATACCTCGGCTGCCTTGGGTCGGACCTCCTCATGTGAGCGAGCCCGTTCCAAAACATAGCCTTGAGGCTTCAAGGCATCCCGCACCTTGGTATAGAAAAAGATGTCGGTTATAGCGACGAGCACAGTCTTGTGCTTTTTCGTATCAGCCGATGTGTTCGTGAATTCCAAAAACGTCACCCTCGTATGTACAGCGGGTCCTACGTCGATCAATTCAGCGAGCTGATCAGCCGACCTAAGGCCTTCTTCGCCAGCGTGTAGTTGGGATTGAGCGCCAGGGCTTGTTTGTAACATTCGATTGCTTCGGTCCACTTTCCCTGCCGTTCATAGACCCGCCCCAAATTGAGATGGGGAAAGGCGGGACTCTCATACCGCTTGGCTTCCATGGCTTTCCTGAACCAAGGAATCGCTTCTTCGAGTTCGCCCTTCTCGATCAGGTACGCGCCGATGTCGTTATATGGATTTCCGAAGTCGGGGTCGCAGGCGATGGCATTGTGGCATTCCTCGATCGCCTCGTCGAGGCGTCCCATGAAGCTGTAGGTCCAGCCGAGGAAGGTATAGGCCTCAGCCGTGGGATGGGTAGCCAAAGATTCTTTGTACAAGCTCACGGCCTCGTCCAATTGGCCCTTCATCTGCTGTTCATAGGCCTGCTGAAACAGCTGCCACGCCGTGCGCTTGTCCTCTTCGCTGCCTTCGCCCTGTATCAAAAAGTCTTGAACGTCCATTGTCGACCTGCTGAAAAAGTTCCACCTGTTCGGTCAGTCAACGCGCTCGACGTACCGCATGCGCAGGCTCGTGTGTCGGCTGACGCATGACGATGACGGTTGACGCTACTCCTGTTTCAACTTCTTCTTGACCAACTCGGCTCCGTACCGTCCAGAGAGCAGCATTGACCCGAAAGCCGGACCCATCCGGGGGGTTCCATAGACGGCCGCCACGGCCAGCCCGATCACGAAGCAATTTGCATAGACTTCTCCGGTCCTCTCCATGACCTCCTCTTCGGACCGGGAGACCCACATGGCGCCGTTTCCCGGGACGGGTTGGTAGAGGTCGCGCTTGTGCAATAAGTGCACGACGACGGCATCGTGCCCCGTTGCATCGACGACGATCTTGCTTTCCAGCGCAATCGGATCGACGTGGATGATGTCGTGGCCGGCCATTTCGGCGGTGGTGCTGTTCACGACCACGCCTTCCAGCATGCCGTCTCCCCGAAGAATGAGGTCTACGACGCGCGTGAGGTTCATGATTTTGGCCCCTGCATTGTAAGCGGCGGCGATGAGTGCTCCGGTCGCATGGGGCGGATCGACGATATACATGCCCTCGCAATCTTTGATGCGTTTGCAAGGCACACCGATCTCCTCGAGGATCTTATGAGCCGGGGCACAGATTGTGGCCTTGTTCATGAGGTAGCCCCCCGACCAGAAGCCGCCGCCCAAGGCGAGACTCTGCTCCACGATCAGAGTGCGAAATCCCATCTCGGCCAGATCATGGGCGCAAATGAGCCCGGAAGGGCCGGCCCCAACGATAATGACGTCGCTCTCGATGAGTTGGTCGAACTCTTTATAGTATTCCCGCGCGATCTGGCGCGTGATATCTCTCTCCCGCAAGGGGGCTGGTCTCGGCCTAGGCATAGGGGTTCACTCCTTCGCGATCGGCGGTGAGCCGTCTGCTGTCTGTTCCCGGAGTCGAATGAAGATCGTCCGATTGCTCATCGTCTTCATAGATAGATTTCGGAGCCGGCTTTGCGGAATTCATCCGACTTTTCTTTCATCCCGATTTGGATGGCCTGCTGCTCCTCGAGCTGCTTTTGCGCGGCATAGTTGCGCACGTCCTGGGTGATCTTCATCGAGCAGAAGTGTGGGCCGCACATGCTGCAGAAATGCGCCACCTTCGCCGCATTGTCGGGTAGCGTGGCATCGTGGTAGGCGCGGGCCGTTTCCGGATCCAACGCGAGATTGAACTGGTCTTCCCACCGGAATTCGAACCGTGCCTTGGACATTGCGTTGTCGCGTGCCTGGGCCCCCGGGTGACCTTTCGCCAGATCCGCCGCATGGGCCGCGATCTTGTAAGTCACCACGCCGACCTTCACGTCTTCCTTGGTCGGCAGCCCCAGGTGCTCTTTCGGAGTCACGTAACAGAGCATCGCGCAGCCGTACCATCCGATCATCGCCGCGCCGATGCCGGACGTGATGTGGTCGTAGCCCGGTGCGATGTCGGTGGTCAGCGGCCCCAAGGTGTAGAAGGGCGCTTCGTCGCACTCCTTGAGCTGCTTCTCCATGTTTTCTTGAATGAGATGCATCGGGACGTGGCCCGGTCCCTCGATCATGACCTGCACGTCGTGGCGCCAGGCGATCTTGGTCAGCTCGCCCAATGTTTCGAGCTCGGCAAACTGCGCTTCATCGTTCGCATCGGCGATCGACCCCGGCCGGAGGCCGTCGCCGAGGCTGAAAGACACGTCATAGGCTTTCATGATCTCGCAAATCTCTTCGAAATGCTTGTAGGCGAAGTTTTCCTCATGATGTGCGAGGCACCACTTGGCGTGGATCGAACCGCCTCGAGACACGATGCCGGTCATGCGCTTCGCCGTCAGGGGCACATAACGAAGCCGCACGCCGGCGTGAATCGTGAAGTAGTCGACGCCCTGTTCCGCCTGCTCGATCAGCGTATCTCTGAAAATCTCCCAGGTCAGCTCTTCGGCTTTGCCGCCAACTTTTTCCAGCGCCTGATAAATAGGGACCGTTCCGATGGGGACCGGCGAATTGCGAAGGATCCACTCGCGAGTCTCGTGGATATTCTTGCCCGTGGAGAGATCCATGACCGTATCGGCCCCCCAGCGGATCGACCAGATCATTTTCTCCACTTCTTCCTCGATCGAAGAAGCCACCGCGCTGTTGCCAATGTTGGAATTAATTTTGACGAGGAAGTTCCGACCGATGATCATCGGCTCGCTTTCGGGGTGATTGATGTTGGCCGGGATGATGGCCCGACCGCGCGCCACTTCCTCACGCACGAACTCCGGGGTGATCTGCGCCGGGATGCGGGCGCCCCAAGCCTGGCCCGGATGCTGGACCACGCCTCCTCCATAGCCGTTCGTCGCGGTCATGAGTTCCCGGACCGCCTCACGCGATTGGTTTTCCCGAATGGCAATAAACTCCATCTCCGGGGTGACCATGCCGCGGCGAGCATAATGCAGTTGCGTGACGTTCTGGCCCGGCTTGGCCCGCAAGGGTTTCCGAATGTTGCCGAACCGAAGCTCGTCCAATTTTGGATCCGCTGCCCGCATGCGGCCGTATTGCGATGTCACGTGGGGAAGCTCGTCGGTGTCTCGACGACTTTCGATCCAGGATCGTCGCAAGGGAGGAAGCCCCTGCCGCACTTGAATGGTGACGCTCGGATCGGTGTAAGGACCGGATGTGTCGTAAACGGTAACCGGCGGATTGAACGTCGGGCCATCCCCGTTCGCGGCGCGGGTGGGGGTTAAGCTGATCTCGCGCATCGGGACGCGAACACCCGGTTGCTTCCCGTTGACGTAGACTTTTCGCGATGCCGGGAATGGCATGGTGGTCAAGCCTTCCGTGGGGAGCACATCCTGCCCGTGGCTAGATCCGTTCGATGTATAGGGCTCGCTCATGGCGGCAGTCCTTTCATCAGAGGTGAGCGTCCGACGGCCGAATAAAAAAAGCCGCATCCGGTTGGGGTGCGGCTTGAAGCGAGCGTCAATTCCGGGATCGTCGCTTCCCTACGCTGGTATTACCCAGTTCAGGTTGTGAGGGTCGTCCGATCGTTCGGACTCTCAGCCGGTTGGCACCCCTAGCTGTTGACCGATGGTACCGATCCGCCGGAGGCCTTGTCAATGCGCGCAGAAGACCTAGAGAGAGGCGGGCATCAGACCGGCAAACGTGGCTGGCACATCTTGATAGCTCATTCGGCCCATGGTGGATGTACGAGATAGGCCCTTATTCCTTGCAAGCCGAATTGATTGTGAGCGATCGCTGTCGTAGAATCACATCGTATAACTTCGCCGCTAACATAAGTTTTTTATCGGTTCGAAGTCGATCGGAAAAGGTTGCCTGTGAAAACCGTCGCCGCGCTGCCTCGCCCAGTTACCGACTATCAAGCTCTCACTCCAGAGGAACTTTTTGCCCGCACCAGAGCTGCAAAAGCTTCCTTGGGCGATCGCGTGATGGTTCTTGGCCACAACTATCAGCGCGACGAGGTCATTCAGCACGCGGAGTTCCGTGGCGATTCTTTAAAACTCGCTCAGATTGCCGAGCAACGCTCCGACCGCCCCTACGTCGTTTTCTGCGGCGTGCATTTCATGGCAGAGACGGCGGACATCCTGAGCCGTTCCAACCAAACCGTGATCCTGCCCGATATGGCGGCCGGGTGTTCCATGGCGGACATGGCGGCCATCGAACAAGTCGAGGCATGCTGGGATTCGCTCGGACGGGTCGTCCCGGTGGAGCAGACGGTCATGCCGGCGGTGTATGTGAACTCTGCTGCCGTGCTCAAGGCGTTC
>DASTLA010000030.1:0-6775 GCA_035715525.1 Nitrospiraceae bacterium | reverse complement strand
GTCGGTTTCGATATGCCAACCCGCTGGAGCATCCATCACTCCGCAGACAAAGGACCATACAATGATCGCCGCCAGGGGGCCAAGGAGGCACCATCGCCTACGCAATATGATCCCGTGTAACCGCAATAGACAGGGGCTATGGTTCATAAGGCGGCGGCTACGGACTCGAGATCGAGCATGATGCTCGAATGAATCTATAACCGCCGGCCCCGGGAGCATAGCAGAATCGGCGGTTGGTTACTCACCCCCCGACGACGCGCCTCCTGAAGGAGCGGTCGAACCGGGAGGCGCGACCGGGTGTTGCTCCATCCACTGCCGCCGAAGTTGTTCGCGATAAGCCCGCTTTTCTTGAGGCGACATGCCTTTGAATTGCTCCTTCAGTTCCTTGCGACGTTCCTCCGGGAGCGATTTGAACCAGCGGCGGGCCTGGCGAACCGCTTCCCGCTCCTCCGGTGGGAGATCACGGAAACGTTGGAAACGTTCCCGAAGCTGTTCTCGCTGCTCGTCCGGCATGTTCTGCCACTGGCGAAACCGATGCTGAGCTTCTTGTCGCTGCTCCGGAGTCATCGCGCTCCATTTTCGGGCTCCTTTCAGCAGCCGCTCCTGCCGACGGGGTGACAGCTGGTCCCATTTATCGCCAAATCGCTGCAGGACTGTTTGCTCCTCCACCGACAATTGATTCCAAGGTACACCCTTGCCCTCGCCCTGCGCCCAGGCGAGGTCTACGGTGAACATTACCAGCACAATTAGGAGGAACCGCAACTTCATGGGGCTTGTCTCTCGACGACACGGAGATTTTTTCGGAAGCCTTGCGGGCGAGGAACATCGATGGGCCGCGACCAAAGCCGACTAACCGGTCGTGGAGGTGGCATCGGCGAGCCAGTCATAGAATTCGAGGTCTTCGGAAATGTCGACATTCTCCGGCGAAGTCACCAGTTCCAAATCCTCAAGGAGAGGCAGATGACCGCGGTTTTCATTCGTGAGGGGACCGCTCCAGAGGATCGCCATGAGAATGGCGGCCGATGCCAGCACTGCCCCGCCGGCCCACACGAGCCAGGGCCGCGGCCGCGACGCCCCATCGAGGGCGCGCAGTCTGGCACGTTGCAACCGGATCGTCGTCTCGCGACCGAGATCGTTCAAGCTTTGATCGAGCACCTCTTTCGCTGACGCCGCAAGCCGGTCGGCCCTGTCGTCGAAGCCGTCATTCATGGCCAATGCTCTCCTAACTTCTTCTTCAGCGCCTGCACCGCGCGAAAGAAGTGCGTCTTGACGCTGCCCTGGGAACAACCCATGGCCGCAGCAGTCTCCGCGACATCCAATTCTTCCCAGGCCCGCAGGAGAAAAGCTTGTTGTTGCCGCAGCGGAAGCGTCCGAAGCGCAATGTCCAAGGCCTGGCAGGCACGCTTTCTGCGCAACTTTTCATCCGCCGGCACGGCATGCATGTCCGGAAGCAGGTCGAGTGGATCATCTTCCTCGTCGTCCTGATTGGCACTAAACCATCGTCGCAGGCGGTTTCGCACGCGCGTCCGCCTGTACCAGTCCCGGATACGGCTCTGCAGTATGCAGTGAAAAAGAGGTCCCCACTCGGCCTCGGGCCGGTCGCGGTAGCCATCGACCAGTTTCAACATCGAATCCTGCACCAGATCGAGGGCGTCGTCTTCGTTTCCGGTGGCAATGTGGGCCATGCGGAATGCACGCCGCTCGATTCCCGCAAGAAATCGATCCAATGCCTGGGTCTGCTCCAGGAGTATCGCCCTCCTGCCCAGGCAAAGACTGCCGGGCCGCGCAGGTGCCAAAACTCGTGTATTGGCCCCTTCCATCGATGCCTACTCCGCTCCTGCTCGAGCGGTTTCGGCATCCCGACTCGCCTGATTGTCGATCTGATCGCCGCCGGCGTCAAGCCGGAGTTGCGCTGAAGCCCGGCCCAACCGCAAATTCCCCTCCCGCATACGATGATTGGAACGAGGTCGCAGGATCGTCGCCGCAACGTTCACAGGGAACTCCAAACACAATCGACCTTTTCGATCTACAACGCGTTGGTGCGGATCGGGTTGACAAGAGGCAGTCGCGGATGGATGGGCTTGGGCTACTTGGCCTTACTGTTCCGCTTGATCTCCTGGCCGGCCATCAGCGGAATCTGGGCGACGACGTCGCCGGGAGCGGATGCATCATTGTCTTTTAAATCTTGTCCGACACTATAGAACAACCCGCGTTTCAGGTTGACGAGCATGGGAAGGCCGGTGAAGGGGTCATAGAGACTTTGGCCGGCTTTGGCGATGCGCGTGAGCAGGTCCTGCTCAGGAGGCGTACGACGCAGCCAGGCCTGCAAACCGGCCAATCGCAGCCTTGCATCGGTTTCGAGCACGCGCCCGCCGTAGGTTTCCCAGGCGGGGAGCGGTTCGACGCCGATGATATTTTCAATGGGGTTCAAGAAATAATCCGCCGGGCCTTCCGCAGGTGAGCGAACGAACTGCGCGCGCTTGGGAAGATTGCTGTACCGGCCTTCCGACGCTACCTTGCCAGCCGCCTCGTAGTATTCGGCATAATCATTGAACCGACGCTGCTTTGGAAGCGGCATGGCAGCGGCCAGCGACGCATAGAGAGAGCGAGACTCACTCTTGTCTTGCTTCAACGTCTGATCCAGGGCTTTAGTTGCCTGAATGAATTGACTCTGCATCGGCCATCGCATGGATTGCTCGACCTGATCCAACGGACGCGCCATTTTGGTCAAACGGCCGAGGAGCCGCTCGTCGAGGTCCGGACGCAACAGCAGCCCGCTGATCACCGCAACATCGTCGTTCATGGCCGTACTGGCCAACATCTTCACCGGAAGTGATTTCGCATGTCCGAGCACAGCGCGCCAGGCCCCCAGGTCTGCTTCCAATCGCTCGACCCCCATGTCCTGGTCCTGAGCGAAGCCCTCCGCCACATACAATCGATGCGCATAAAGAATCAGGCTGCAATTCGGGCTGGCCCCTTCTCCATAGCCCCAGTCTTCGAACGGCAACTTCAGCCATTGGCGATACCGGGTCATCGACACATCCGCCTGGGCAGTCCAGGACTTCACGCTTGCCGCTTCCGCCTTGATCTGCTTTGCCGGATCAACGGTTTGAAACCACTTCGTCACGACGTCGGCTGAGGCGCCCTGGCGCATTGCGGCAGCATTGCCTTCTCCCCCCAGACACCAGCGTGCGAACTCCGCATCGGATTCGTCTACCTTACGCTCGAATCCCGTGAGCAACGGGTCTTGGTTGGTCGGTCCATTGAACCCCAACAAGAGGAAGTACCCGTTTTTGGTGGCATCTTGAAGACTGCGCTGAGGTACCGACGTCATGTTTTGGAATGACGTATTGGCCCGTTCTTCGATCACTACCCAGGTCAATCCTGCTGCACCGATTACGACTGCGGTGCAGGCGACGGCCAACGCAACGAGCGCCACCAGCGAGAGAACTACCGACCGCGTCGTCGAAAAACACGTGGTGAGGAGCACGGTGGCAGCCATGCGAACACGGCTCGCCGCCCGCCGCCCCATGGGCTTTCTCAACTTCGGCTGGGCTACAGGCTCCTCGACCGACGTCGGCCTCGGTGCAGACGGCCGGTCGAACAAGACGTCCACCGCCGAAGCGGCAATTTCCCGTCGGGCATCCGTCGGCGTGGCTGCCATCTCATGAGCCGATTCCTGCTTTGCCGGTGCTTGGGAGTCTTCTTCTCCGGACCTCTTTAGCCACCGTCCCAGCATGCCGACGCTGGAAGAAGCATCGATGCGCTTACCGGATGAATCATCCCAGAGGATCCGGATGCCTCCATCGGAAGCGGGTGGTGGGGAAGCAGGTACAGCGGGCGGTTCTGCCGTAGATTCTTGCGGAGCTGAACATTCTACGGGAGCGCTGGCCGCTGCGGCAGAAGCAGTCTCGGCCACCTGTAGACCCTGCGCCGTATCCGTGGCAGCGGGACTCGGCTGCCTCTCCATATCTATGTCTATGCCCGGCGCCCTCGACAACAGTTCCGCGTTGTCGCAAGCGTTGGCGACATCACAGGAAGGTTCCGACTCGGGAAGGGTGATCGACGCAATTTCGTAGAGCGGCGCAGGCTGTGCTGCCGAATCCTCAACCGATCCGTGGGCGATCGTCGGTGAAGCCGGCTCCGATGCAATCGTGGCGGGTGCCTCCTCCAGTCCGCAGGACATCACCGGCGCCGCTTGCCCCTGCGGAGCACCAAGTTCCACGATCTCGCCTACCACAGCCGACGACTCCCACAAGGTCTCATCCTGCACATTCCCGATGCTCGATACCTGAGGCGGTATCGCTACTGACTCCGGCAGCGGGGCTGTCGGAACAGCCGGCATCGCCTCCGGCGTGAGTTTCTGGTCCACTGTTGGCGCGGCGGGATCGAGTTGTGGCGAATGAGCGTCCGTGTCGGTCTGAAGCACTTCCGACGGCTGGAGGGTTTCCATGCCTGGATGACTCACCGTCGGCGGCTCGGGAAACTCCTGCCGAATAGGTACGTCGGTGGCGATAACCGGCTGTTGGATGGATTGATCCTCCGGAGAAATCTGGCCATCCAGCTCGGGAGCTCCGAGTGCCAAGACATTCTCCACTATCTCTTCTTCCGGCTGGAACGCCTTCTCTGGAATGTGAATCGTCTTGTATGGTGGCGGTATTGGCGCGATCGGATGATCAAGGGAGAGGATACGCAATTCCGTCTCGGTCGGTACCACATCAGCTGTGGATGCTGTGGCGGTGGCAGGCTCTGCGGTCAGCTCATCTTCAGCCTGCGGCGCATGGAGGATGAGTGTTGGATCGTCGGCTCCCGGCGGCACGGCGACCGGCATCGATCCAAATTCTGGTTCGCGTTCCTGGCGAGGGATCGTGACGGTTTCGTGCTCTATTTGTTCCCAAGGCATCGGAGCGGGTAGCCCCGCTGTGTCGACCGGTGCTTCGCCGGCAAAGGTACCTGGAGAATCGATGGGTAGATCCGCCACGGTCTCCCCTTCCTGTACCGGCTGTCGAGGCTCAAGGGCTGTGAATGTCGCTTCCACCGGAGAGACCGGTATTGAAGCTTGCTCGCCCGGGACCGGCAGAATGTCCACGTCTACGGGAGGTGCGGTGCGGAACTGGTCGATCGTCTTCAGAATCTCGTCCCACGCCAAGGTAGACGCCGATTCCAAGTCGGATGGAACACCAGGAGGTGACGGTGCTACGTCGATCGGCGCTGCGGACTCCGCAGCTAGCTCAAGCGCCCGATGTATATCATCCTTGCTGTCTGGGGCCGGTGGAACGGTGAGCGGAGTGTCCTGAACCTGATCCCACGGCATGGGTGCAGGGATTGAAGGAGCCTCGGAAATCGGCGATGAACTCGGTTGCGACACGACCTCAAAGGACAAAGAGGCAGGCTCCTGCTTGGCATCCTCGGACGGCCTGATACCAGGAGCAGGAGGCGGCGCTTCCGGCAAGCTTTCCTCGACCCGGCCGCATAGCAAGGGGGCCGGGGTGTCGGCGGAGTGCGGCACGCCATCCATCCCGTCGGCGGCAGTCGGGACCACCTCCGGCGTCTCCGCGGATTCGGACGTGAATGTTGTCGGGAGAGATGACTCGATCGCTTCCCCTGGTATGAGCGATGGTGCAGCAGAAGGCGGCTCTTTGACGCCGGGCTCAGACGGAGGGGTCTCTACCGACGGCGTGGGGCTCTGAGAGGCTTCAGTCTCTGCCGGCTCACCTGAAGCGATTTCCACTGGGACATCAAAGGAAGGAGAGGAGACAACAGGAGTCGACTCTTCGTTCGCCGTCATATCTGCGACGGTGGAAGGAGAGGCCAATTGCAATGCCGGTTCGGCTGGGGTCGACTCTCCGATTGTGGAAGACCGCGGGACGTTTGCATCGGGCTCGGCCTGGTTCGATGCCGGTGCCGCGTCCGCCGATGAAGGGCCGCTTGCTGGAACGGCTTCTTTGGCTACCTCGCACGAAGCTGCGATAGCCTCAGAGGGGGATGGCGATTGCTTCAACAGGTGGCCGGTCGTGGCATCGAACATGGCGGCAAAACGGAACGCGACCGGACTGGCCGGTGCCAGTTCGCGGATCTTGGCAAATAAGTCGCTGGCCCGATTGGGGCGATCAGCATCGGCGTCTTCCAGCAAGACCTCGATCGCCTTTCCGTACTCCGCGACCGCCGCCATGGCATCGCCCTTTTCCTCATAAACATGGCCAAGCATTTCTAGAAAAGGAACGCAACGTGGACCTGCGATGAGGTATTCTCTGAGCAGCGACTCGGCCAGCCAGTAATCTTGCCGGTCCAATGCCTCGCGCGCCAGCGATTCGAACGCCGTCCTCGCGCTCATCAGACTACCCAATCGCAAATGCAGCGTGGCAAAGAGACGGCGCGCTTCGGCGTTGAGCGGATCGAGCGAGAGCAACTCTTTGAGCGCAGAGGACGCACGGCCGTATTTGCCGGCGTTCATCTGGCTGATGGCATCTTCCAGAAGCGCCGACTTCTTGTTGTAGCCAACAGCGCCCTTTTTTTGGATTTTTGAAGCAGCTTTTTTGTCGGATTTCAGCGGGGATTTCTTGTCGGATCGCACTGTATAACCTTAGCAGATTCCAGGGATTGTGCTATTTCGGCGCGACCCGGCATCACTACCTGGGTACTCGGAAGCCGGCATTACGGAGATGAAGAGAAAACGGCCAGAGCGATGCAAGGCGGATGCCTCGGCCCCCGTAGGATTTTGCCATTAGCCGCTCCCCGTAACTTAGCGGACATGCGGTCGTGCCGCTGAAGACCG
>DASTLA010000029.1:0-25946 GCA_035715525.1 Nitrospiraceae bacterium | reverse complement strand
TCCGTGTGCCCGGGATAATGGTAGCCGGCCATGTTGATGGCCTCTTTGTTGATCGGTGCCGTCACGATGCCCCCGATGCGCTCGGCCATCGCCAGCTCAACGCCTTTCTTGATGAAGGCGACCGAGGCAGCCCCCGTCATGGCCGCTGCGACACCCATCTCAAACGCCGGAAGCGGGCCCTCGAGAGGGTCCAGCACCGCTACCTGTCCCGGCTGGAGCCGAGACTCGAGCGCCGTCTCTCCGTCCACGATCCGTAAAGGCAGCTTCAGGGCCCCAATAGTCTGCTCCATGACCGCGCGCGATCCGATGACGAGCGGCCGACAAAGACGTGCAAGTGCTTTATCCGCCAGTGCTTTTGCAATTACCTCCGGGCCGATCCCGGCAGGATCGCCCATGGTCAGACCCAAGAACGGTAAGGGCCTACGGGAAGTTGGTGTTTTCTTCTGAGCGACCATGATAATCGACGCCTTCAAACGTCAGCCTTCAATCGCCAACCGTCAACCTATCAGACACGTCGACGGATGATGCGCGAGGATGCCACCTGTCTTGTTCTAGGGACCATGACTATACAAGAACAGCGTATATGCCAGGTACAGAAATGCGCTGCCGCCCAACAACCAGGGGCGCCACTGCCCGGACAGCAACACTTGGATGAGACTCATTCCCATGGCGACCACCGCCAGCACCATCGTCGCGAGGGCGGTCGTTCCGAGTGTCCATTCGGTACCGAGCAGACCGACCGACACAGGAAAGGTGCTCTGAAACACCATGGCGCCCGTCACGTTCCCCACCGCGAGCCGGTCCTTCTTGCGATAGAGCCAGAGAAAGCTGTTGGACATCTCGGGCAACTCGGTCGCAAGGGGCGCAATCAACAAAGAGAGGATCAAGGGGGATACCTGAAGTTCGGCCGATATCGAGTTGGCCGCTGTGATGAACAGATGGGCGCCTCCGACAAGCCCTAGTAGACCGACCACGCCCTGGGCCGCGATAGTGAGATACGGCGGGCGTTGCGATCGACGTGCGAACAACAGTGGTTCCAAATCGCTGCCTCCTTCACCTTCCTCATCCTCTGCCGAAAACTTCAGCCGCATGTAATAGGCGTAGAGCGCAAGCAGACCCGCCGCAGCGGCGAAATGCGCGGCCTTCGATGGGATGAAGACACAGGCGATCGCGATTGCATAGGCGGCGAGGAAAAACTGCACATCGCTGCTCACTTCGCGGTAATCCAGCTTGAAGATCGCGGTCCGTTTCCCAAGTCGGGCGTACAGCACCAATAGACCCGCCAGAATCGGCAACACCAGCGTACTCAGCATGAAGGGAGCTCCAAGGATTGCCCCCAGGCCGACCTCGGTTTGCTCTTGCCCCTTGCCGAAAAAGATCGCGATGATAGGAATGGAGGTTTCCGGCAAGGTCGTTCCGACGGCGGCAAAGATACTGCCGACCGCGCCTTCGGAGACCTTCAGCCGCTTTCCCAGCCATTCGATGCCGTTGGTGAACAGGTGGCAGCCGGTCAGCGTGACCACGACCGATACGGCGAACAGCAGAACGTAAAAAAGGACCGTCAAGCCCGCCCTCGCACGGGAGCGCTTCTCCCCTTTTTCCCCCTCGTCCTTTTCTCCGTCGTCTTCCGGCCCCCCTCTCCCCGGTAGGCCAACATGGCTTCTTCCATGACATCCTTCAACGGCCGGCCGGTGCGTTCGGCGACTCGCCGGCAGTCCTCATATTCCGGCGCGGCTTTCTCGCGCCCTGCCCGGCCTTCCGCCAATTTGATGCGCACCGAGCCACCCCGAACCGCAACGGAAACGAATCGACGGGACAGGACGCGGCGACGTACGTCCATCATCCGCACTCCCAAAGCTGTCGTCTCCGCGAACAGGATGTCGAGCACGGGCTCGACCCTTGCCCTCGGTGCCAGCACCGACAATATGATGCCGGGCCTACCCTTCTTCATCGTGACCGGCGTCAAAGTCGCATCGACCGCCCCCGCCGCGAGGACCCGGTCGAAGACCGAGTCGTAAACCTGTGGATTCAAATCGTCGATATTGGTCTGCAGCTCGACGATCGTGTCAGTCAGCTCGCCATCCCCGCCGTCGGCTTCGCCGAGAAATATCCTGAGGGCATTGGACCAATGCTCGGGGTTCGCGGTTCCCGCCCCATAACCGACCCGTTGCACCTGCATGCGCGGGAGTACGCCGAACTCGTTCACCACGGTCCGGAGCAATGCCACCCCTGTCGGGGTCGCCAATTCGCGAGACGGCCCTTCGGCATAGATGGGAATCCCGACTGCCAGCGCCGCGACTGCTGGACCCGGCACCGGCAAGATTCCATGGGCCGATGCAATAGTGCCGGCTCCGACATTAATGGCCGATGCCGTGACACGATTGACCCCGAGCACATGGAGTCCCAAGATGCCGCCGACCACGTCCACGAAGGAATCGATGACGCCGACCTCATGGAAATGCACCTTTGCCGGATGGATGCCGTGGACTTTCCCTTCAGCTTGTGCCAGAAGATCGAAGACTTTCCGGCTTGTTTCCTTGACCTCGGTGGGAAGCGCGCTCTCTCGTAGTATGCGTCCGATCTGCGAGAGAGTGAGCGGGGTACGGAATCCTTTTGTAATCTGCACGTCCACTTTGGTCGCTGCGAGCGTCCCACGCATCACGGAAGTCCGTCGTAGTCGGAAACCGTCGAGGGCGAGACCCTCCAGTCCCCGCACCAATTCCTTGAAGGGAAGACCCGCGTCCACCAATGCACCGAGGATCATGTCGCCGCTGACGCCGGAGAAACAATCAAAATGCAGATGCACGGCCTGAGCGTCTCCTTGTCCGTCGTATAAATTCGAGCGGCATCTTACCGGACCCATTTCGTGACGGCAATCATTCCGCTCATTCGTTGACAGCGTGCAAACGCTATGTTATCCCCGTTTGGTACGCTGCGATTTTGCACATTGCACCTGCGTCACCCTGGGCAGCCGACTGCATGACCTCACTCTCGAACGTCTCACATGGTTCGCCCTCGCGCGGCCGGCGCATCCAGGCACTCGCTCTGAGCGTGGCGGCGTTCTCGCTGGTCTTCGGCCTCGGAACTCACGGCCTTGCCAAGACCAAGCAAAAGAGCACTCCACGCCCCGAGCCGGAGTTGAAAATCCTGGAACTCCGCGCCTCGCCGATCCCCTATAAGCCTCAAGAGGGCGAGTTTCATTTCTCGGCCCGCGTTCAACTGCCCAAGGAAGTCGACGAGACCATGATGCTCGAGGTATCGGCCCTCCTGACCTCCCCTTCCATGACCTCGCTCCGGTTCCTCTCGGACCGCCAGCCAATCCATGCCCACACGCTGGCTTCCTCAATCGGTGGAACCCCCGACGCTCCCCAGAAACACATTCAAGTGGATTTGACGTGGGATGGGCTGGACCATAATAGGCAACCGGCTCCACCCGGCCCTTATGAGTACGAAGTACGGGCCAAACTGCTCAGCAATGGGGACAAGGGCCAGCGGACCCAGATGCTGTCATGGCCCAAACGCGGCAAGTTTTCGGTACGGTGACGGCCCGCCTGAGGACTATCGCCTTCAGTATTTGGTTTTCCGCTGCTTCGGTACCGATCGCTTCGCATTCTCCGGTGCGCCTGCCAGCGGCTCGCTGAACTGACCCTCCCCGACCATATTGATCCGATGCGCCAGGCATCCGGCCCCGAATCCGTTGTCGATATTCATCACTGCGACACCGGCGGCGCAGGAGTTCAACATCGTGAGCAGGGCGGCTAATCCACCGAAATGAGCGCCGTAGCCGCGGCTCGTCGGTACGGCCACGACCGGTTGACGGACCAGTCCTCCGACGACGCTGGGCAGCACTCCGTCCATGCCGGCCGCCACCACCACTACCCGTGCATCATGCAATCGGTCCTGTTGGCCGAGCAGTCGATGGAGTCCGGCCACCCCCACGTCGTAGAGCGTGTCGGTATGGCTGCCCATCGTTTCCGCGGTGACCCTCGCTTCCTCCGCGACGGGAATGTCCGCGGTCCCCGCTGTGACGATCAGAACCGAACCCCGGCGCACGTGCTTGGCCGGCACGATCGACACCACCCGCGCCTCTTCGTCGTACCGCGCCCGCCGCTGCAGCCGCAGCAAGGCCTTCGCGATAGAGCGGTCCACGCGAGTGGCAAGCAGCGAATCGTTCCTGCGCAGCAACGTCCGCGCGATTGCCACGACCTGTCGCTCGGTTTTGCCCTCACAAAAAATCACTTCGGGAAATCCCTGCCGAAGTGCTCGGTGATGGTCCAGCGAGGCAAATCCCAGATTCTCGTAGGGCAACGTACGGAGCCTGTCGAGCGCCTCCGTCACATCCACCGATCCCTCGCGCACACGGTTGAGCAAGGCGGTCAATTGTTCCCGATTCACGACACTCCTTTTTCGCCTTTGGCTTCCCGCTCCATCAAGTCTCCCACCGCCTGCCGGCACGATTTTCCGCCGAATAGGACCGCATTGACTTCCTGCACGATCGGCATTTCCACGCCGTATCGTCGCGCCAATCCCAGCGCCGCTTTCGCCGTCCGCACCCCCTCAGCCACCGCATGCATGCCGGCCAGGATCTGTTCCAAACGCTCGCCTTGTCCGAGGCGCACCCCGACCGAATGATTGCGGCTCAGCGGCCCCGTACAGGTCAAGATCAGATCCCCTACTCCGGACAGCCCGTAGAATGTCCGCGGGTCCGCCCCCATGGCCGAGCCAAGCCGAATCATTTCGGCCAACCCTCGGGTAATCAGCGCCGCCCTTGCATTATGCCCTAACCCTAGTCCATCGACGACGCCCGCTGCCACCGCCATCACGTTCTTCAGGGCTCCGCCGAGCTGAACTCCGATCACATCGTCGTCCGCGTACACACGAAAACTGGGCGTCATGAAGAGCGCTTGCATCTGCTTCACGGCGTTGCCGTCGGTTCCGGCTAAACAGACGACCGTCGGCTTCCGGCTGCTCACCTCGGTCGCGAAACTCGGCCCGGAGAGCACCATGAGCGAAGAATGAAGCGCCGGAGGCAGCTCCTCGCGCATCACTTCCGTCATCAACGCCAGCGTCTCCTCTTCGATGCCCTTGGTAGCGCTGATGAAAGGGATCGGCTCGCTACACAGGGCAGCGAGTTGGCGCAACACCGCCCGAGCTACATGTGATGGGACTGCGAAGACCAATGCGCCCGCCCCGGAGAGGGCATCAGCCAGAATCGTGGTCGTCGACAACGAATCCGGAAGTCGTATTCCTGGCAGGAACAATGCATTCTCGCGAGTCCGACTGATCGATTCGACCACTTCCTTCTCATAGGCCCACAGTCGCACCGCCTTGTCGCCTTCAGCCAGATGCCGTGCCAGGGCCGTGCCCCACGCTCCGGCGCCGATGACGGCAATTGAGGACGTCCATCCGCTCACGACGGTCACTCCCTTCCGGCTCCGCCGCTGAGGTCGGCCGGATCTTTACCCCGCAACTCTCCGGGCGGCGGATTATAGGAACCGTGTTTTCGATGTGTCAACGAATCGGAGACGATCCCTCGACTGGAATTCCGCCAATGCACAAGGTAGGCTGGTGTCGTCGAATGGGAGAGCCTGTATGAAACCCTGCCCCGGTTGCGGGCGAGACCTTCCGGAGATCAACCGGTTTTGCACCTACTGTGGGAGACCGCTGGATGCGAATTCGGGAATTGCGCCGGCGCCCAGGCCTGAACGAAATCAAGCAGAGCAACTGAATTTGAACGTGCTGTATGGCATGGTGGCCGTACTGATTCTGGCGATTCTCTTCCCACCCTGGGAGTCCCCGCCTTCCCAACCGGCAGCATTCCTCGGCTTTCGTTTCATCCTCGCTCCGCCCAGCCCCGACGCCATCGTGAGCCGCATGCTCTTGACCATCGAGCTCACGACGACGGCCATTACGGGCTTGTATCTGGCCTTCCTCTTTCGCAACAGGAAATAATCGTCACACGCCGACCGGAGACGGCGATGACGAATGACGCTTGACGGATGACGAGCTGGTTTCAGTCGAGTGCCAGGGTCAGACATTTCGCCGAACCGCCGGATTTCATGAATTCATCCAGCGTGACGGGGTGAGGCATATACCCTGCCCGTTCCAACTCCTGCATCGTGCGCGGACAGCCAGCCGGAATCACGACATGCTTGCCCACGCAGACTGCATTGCAAGCAAAGCGCAACGCTTCTTCTTCAGGAACGACCAGACGCCGGCCTTCGGGCACCCGTTCAGCAACGGCCTTCTGGGCATAGGTATCAAAGGCCGGAGGAAAATACAGCAACTCGCCCCCGCTCAAGGGGCAAAAGCAGGTATCGAGATGATAAAAACGCGTGTCGACCAACTCGAGGGGAATAATTTCCCTGCCGAAGATCTCGCTGATATGCGGGAAAGCCCGGATCTCCGAGCGTTGTCGATATCCTCCGAACCAAGTCTCCTCGAATCCCAACAAGTCCCCCGCTCCCTCGAAATACAGTTGCGGGTCCAGCGTGAGAACTTCGTAGCCCTGCTCGCGAAACCACGCTGCAAAATGCGATTCTTCGCGCTGCCGCTCCGGATGGCGGAAACGGCTGACCACCGCTCGCCTGCCGACCACGACGCCGGCGTTGGCCGTAAAGACAAGGTCCGGCAGATCAGGGACGGGCTTCATTCGTTCCAGCGCGGCACCCACGGGCCCCTCTAACACCTCCATCAGCCACTTCCATTGCTGGACCGCCTGTTCCCCTTGCACGGCGTTGGTTCGGCGCATCCAGGGATTGATCTCGTAGTCGATGCTGAAGTAGTCGGGCGGGCACACTAACAGCCGACTCATGGCTGCCACCCTAATTCCCGTGCCAGTTCTTTAAGGAACGAGGAGGCGTCCATCACCAATCCCACGGCCTGGAAGCTGCCTCGATCGGCCAGCTTCGTCGGCACGGCAGGATTCACGTCCACGCAGACGGTCGGCACAGCCGCGGGCAAGAGATTGCCGGTGGCCACCGCATGGAGCGTAGACGCGACCAGCAGTGCTAATCCCACGTCGGGAATCGCGGCCCGCATGGCGCGTTGGGCCTGGATGGAATCGGTAATGACCTCCGGTAGCGGCCCATCGTCCCTGATGGTTCCCGACATCACGATGTTCACATCCCGGCGGATGCACGCCGCCATGATGCCGGTCTTGATCACACCGGTGGTGACAGCCTTCCGGAGGCTGCCGATGCCTCGGATCCGATTGATCGTTCTGAGGTGGTGCTCGTGACCATGGGGCATGGACCGGCCGGCGGAAAGTCCGTATCCGAGAGACGTTCCGTAGAGATCTGCTTCCATGTCGTGCGCCGCGAGCGCATTTCCGCAAAACAAGATTTGTACATAGCCTTGATCGATCAACCAGGCGAGCGATTCTCGGCCGCCGGCATGGATGATTGCGGGGCCTCCTGCCACGAGGACCTTGGCCCGTGACTGCCCCGCGCGATGCCGGTCCCGCAATTCCTGCATTCGCTTTGCAATGTCTGCCACGACCGGTTGATGCGGTCGCTCTGAGGAGACGATGGACTGCATGAAGCTGAACACATCGCGTTCCTGCGGGCGTTCCAGCGGCACGACACGAATACCTCGACGACCGGTCACGATCAGATCACCCGCTTTTACCTCGGTCATCGTCACAGTCGTCGCGCGGGTGCGGGCGGGATCGACGCATATGGCTAGGTCCATTTCTATGCCGTCCACGTCCACCCATTCGTCGTCCAGCCGAATCTGCGTCGGGAGGTGAGTCGTTGCGTAGAATTCTTCAGGATAGACCCCTGGAGCAGGGGCCGGCTCGAAGCGGCAATCTCCTTCTCCCTCGACCGTTGCGCCGTGCGGCTGAATGGCACGAAGGATGTCGGCGAGCAGGCGGCCGGACGAGGCCCGCACCGTTATACGGGCTTGGGACGAAGCCTGTCTGGTGGCGCCGATCGTGATGTGATTCAGCTCAAACGACCCTCCCATCACGAGAATGGTGTCCAGCACCTTGGCCAGAATGAGCGAATCGATGATGTGCCCTTCCAGAAGGACCGTTTCTTGGGACTGCGACATGAGAGCTTCCTCCCTGCAGGTACGCTCATGTAATGATATGGAGGTTCGGATTCTTTAAAATTCTACCACCCGGGCGGGTGACTGTGGGATGGCCGTCAGCGGCCCGGCTTGACGAGCTCCCGCAACAAGCTCGTTGCATAGGCGCCGGGAGGAAGCCAGAATGACAGGGTGAGCTGTCGCTCCTGCAGCTCCCATGCGAGGTCATTGAGCGCGACACGCAAGGCACGACGTTCACCACGAAAGCCGCATTCGGCGCCGGATTTTGTGAGCTCCTCCGTCGTAGTGCCCAGGTCTGTCACCACCGCGCGCTCGATCTCGCCGGGTACTCCAGAGGCCCAAGGTGCCCTGGATCCGAAGAGCGGGCCGGTCGGACTGATTTCGAAGCGATCGGCGCGGCCTTGCTCTTGATCCGGCCGTTCAACCGGAAAACAGGCGCCATTGTCGGTCTTCATCGCCCAATCGCCCAGGAGGACGCGGTCGAGGCTGTCGATACGTCTCGCGAGGATGCAATTGAACACATGAGATTGATAGGCATTCATGAACCACAGCCGTTTCGATCGGCTCATTCTCTGGCGGCGCTGGGGATCACCGAGCAGTTCGGCTCCGACCCGAAAATTTCCTCCACCTCGTCCCTGCCGCTGTGGACCGAAATAGTTCGGCACGCCGCGACGAGCCAACGTGTTCAGAACCGACTCCACGATCTCATCGGCAGATTCCTGCACGTCGCGGATCGTCAGCCGAAAATGATTTCCCGCGTGATGGCCTTTTCGCAATCGGTTCCGATGACGTCCCAGGATTTCCACGGCCAGCAATCGTTCATCGGTCTGCAAGCGGCTCACCGTTTCGGCAGTCACGCCCTGCAACGAAACCATCTGAGAAGTCACCGCCTGCGCATCCTTCAGACCGGCCACGCCGATGGATTGCGCTTTGACGCCCAGATGAGAGGAGAGCCTCCGTACGAGATCCGGCGTCGACAGGCCGCGCTTGGTGATCCGCACATAGAGATGCTCGCCCTCGCCGCAGGGCAGATACAGCGGGCGTTCGTCGACTCGAAAGTCTTCCGGAGTCGTACGGATCCTTCCACCGACGCCAGGCATCGCCGCCGTGAGATAGGGCAGGGTTTCATCTAACATGGAGAGGGACATTGGCATCCTCCATCTTCACCGGACCAGCGGGGCGATCGCGTAAGGTCGTTGCGTACCTCGTCGTCATGCTATACTTCGAACGAACCCTCATACGTTTCGGCCACCTCACGACAACCGCCATGCCGACCCGCAGCCGCCGCATAATTCTGCTCTCGGCGATGGTGGTAATGCTGGTTGCCGGCGAGCGGGCAGCCACCCCGGCCTCTGCTGCCCCGTTCGAGGTCGTGGATGTTTTCGCGCAATTCACCCGGCACATTCAGCGACAAGCGACGACCGACAAGCAGGCCTTCAGCGTAGCCAGCCGCTGTCTGAGTTACTTCTACCAGCAAGAGCGCAAGAAGGCGACCCCGCCGGCGGTCCAGGGTATCTCTTGGTCCTACTCTTCGGACACCTTCGCTCTCCTTTTGTCGTCCGAGGATGAGCCCTCGGAATGTCGGCGGGCATACCCCGGCGGCGTCGATGCGGTCCGCACGGACTTTCAACGCACGCAATCGCTGCTGTCCCTTAGCTTGACGTTCTACGAGTTCGCCCTCGTGGGGGACCGGGACGACAACAACCGCTACAGCCCCCGTGAGCTCTCTGATGTGCTCGTCGCCCTCAGCCTCGCCTCAGATCCGGGCCTCGGCAATGCCGCGCACCTGCGGTCTCTGACGGCGACCTTTGACCGCCTCCACGAGAGTCGCGGCATGGACGCGCTGATGGCCGGCATGAGCAAGCTCTATGATCAAGGGTATCGTTTGACCCCGGCCGACCGGGCGGATCTCAATCGAGTCATGGAATGATTGCACGCCTGATCCGTTGGCAAGAACTCACCCGCGTCTGGGTCGGACACTGGCTGAGCCGCCCGTTCCATCATCTATTCAATCTATTACCCTGGCTGGAGATCGGGCTCAGGCACGCAGAAGTGACGAGGTTTTCCATCGTCCATCCTCCGCTTGCCGGCCGGCGTGCAGTTCACATCACCGACCTCCACCTGGACAGGTTTCTGCCAAGGCATCGCGCGATCATCGAGCGCATCGGGGGAATCAAGCCGGATTGGATTTTCATCACCGGAGACCTGTTGAACGTGCGCGACGGCCTCCCACATCTCATGACATTCCTGGCGGCACTCCGAAATCTCGCTCCGGTCTTCGTGACGTTGGGCAACCATGACCATTACAGCGGCCTGCGCATCGACGAATTCGCGGAGGCGTTCGACCGCCACAAGATCGTCCTGCTGCTCAACGAAGTGACGTTCATTCCTCTAGGAGCGGGAGAACTTGCGATCGTCGGGCTGGACGACCCTTCGCTGCACCGCGCGGATCTCCGCTGTATTCCCTCCCCGCAGCCGGGACGGTTCACGCTGGTATTGGCCCATGCGCCGAATATTCTGGATCAGCTCTCCAGCGGCTGCCAGGTCGATTTGACACTCTGCGGACACAGCCACGCCGGGCAATGGAAGTTGCCGCTCCTGCCCGCGTTCTGGCTGCCGCCGGGATGTCATGGACGCCTCCACGGGTTCTATGTGAAGGAGGGGCATCGGCTGTACGTGAACCGCGGATTAGGGTGGTCCGGCTTGCCGATCCGCATCGATTGCCCGCCGGAAATCGTGGTATTGGACTGGACGGCCTGATGCCTCTTATCGAATCCGTTCAAGGGCTTCACGAGCGCGGCTTCGCACGGTTTGATCCCAATCGTCTTTACTGACCTCGACCAGCTTGTCCTTCGCTTCAGTCGCGCGCAGCCGACCCAAACCCAGCGCCGCACAGGCGCGAACGTACGCGTGGTCGTCCTTCAGCGCCGCGAGCAGGGTCTGTACCGCCGCCTCGTCGCCGATCACTCCTAAATGGCTCGCCGCCATTCCCCTCCTCTGATGCTGCTTGTCGCCCAGCGCCGTCTTCAAGGTCGTGGTGAACAACTGTTGAAGCAGCGGAGCCACCGGTTCCAAGCCGCCTCGCTGATATTCGTTCGCTTCGATGAGGGCAAATGCCAACTCCAGACGCTTCTCCGCCACGGATTCATTCTGAAGCCGATCAATCAACCGCCTTCGGAGTCTCCGCCGATCGCGCGCCGCGCGAATGTTCCGGGCCAGGACCCAGAGTGCCGTCGCGCTCAGGATGACAAGACCGGCCAGCGGAATCGCTTGGTCGACGATCACTTCCTGCGTGTCGGGGGTGAGTCGCTTCCAGATCCAGACTCCGGCAATTACGATGGCGAGCAGCAGAAAAATCGCCGTGAGATTGGCCTGACCGATCTGACCGTGATGGCGCATGACGCGCAGCATGATAGGGGGACGGTCCTTACGCCGTCAACGCGGCTGCGCCCGGCTTGACAGAACCCTGAATCAGTGACTAGGCTGCGCAGGCCGTGGACGTTCGGGACTTCAGACAGGATCCCTTTTTGACAGCGCTACGCCCGCTCGTGGGGGCCTATCTCGCCTTCTCACGCACCGCCAGCCGCCATATGACATCGCTGAAGCCGGCACCCTCGCAGGTCGATGTGATCGCAACGCTCGGCGACACCGACGAACGCGCACGATCGCAGAATGAGGCGGAACAATTGCGCACGTTGCTCCTTCGGCTTCAACGCAGCTTTCAAGCGCGGACACACTGATGATGCGCGTCACCGTTCTGGGCTCCGGTACCAATATCCATCCGACGCGCGCCGCGGCCGGCTACTTGGTACGCACCGACCATCTGTTCCTCCTTGATTTCGGCCCGCGCACGCTGACCAACTTGATCGAGTCCGGCACGGATCGGCACGCCGTCACTCACATACTGTTTTCCCATTTCCATGCCGATCATTTCGCGGATTTCATTCCGTTCTTTTTCGACGCGATGATATTTTGCAAGTATCAAGGTGGGCATCGACCACCGCTGACGTTGATCGGTCCCCGAGGCACGAAAGCCATCCTCGGCACCATGTTGCGAACCTTCCCCAGCTTCACGCCCGCACCGTTCCGCGTGGCGATCCGCGAGGTCTCCGATCGACCATTTCGGCTGGGGGACACGCGGATTACGCCCGCAACGGTAAAGCATGCCCCGCGTCTCCATTGTGTCGGCTATCGCATCGAGTACGCCGGACAAGCCGTCACATATTCGGGCGATTCGCTCTATTGCGACAGCCTGGTTCGCCTCTGCCGCGACGCGGATCTCGCCATTTTGGATTGCTCGTTCCCCGAGAACCGCCCGGGAGCCGGCCATCTCCATGCCGGACAGTGCGGACAGGTCGCACAAGAGGCTGGGGCCGGCCAACTCTTGCTCTCCCATTTTTATGAGATCGCGGAACGATACGATGTTCGGGCACAGGCAGGGCAGCACTTCACGGGACGCATCCGCAGGGCGCGGGATTTGTTCACGTGGCCGGCCTGATCACAGGCCGCCTTCGCGTTGCTCGCAACCAAGGATTTCGACGAATCTCGAGAGCCGGATCTTCTTCAAAGGATCATCGAGCTTGTTGTAGATCGCCAGAAGGTTTTTGAGCATCCGGGTGAGAATGGCGCGGGTGGGGCTTCGCTGGAGAAACCGTTCTTCAAATCCATAACCGGCTTCGGTCAAAAAGCGCGCACAATTCTTTTCCGTCAGCAACGCTCCCCCATTGAAACAGTCGATGAAAATCTTGTACCGCTCGGAATCGAACTTGACCAAGAAATGTCCAGGCATACCGATGCCATGGACCGGCAAGTGCAGGCGTTTACCGAGTAAAATGTAAACAGTGGAGAGGCTGATAGGAATGCCGGTCCGCCGGTCGATGACGCGGTTGAGATAG
The DNA here is from genome assembly GCA_035715525.1 of Nitrospiraceae bacterium. GTDB lineage: Bacteria > Nitrospirota > Nitrospiria > Nitrospirales > Nitrospiraceae > JAHBWI01. The sequence continues at coordinate 12,999 of DASTLA010000029.1, read as the reverse complement.
CTGTTCTCGACCTCGTAATAGTTTTTGGTGTTTCCCTTGAACCCGCACTCCGTAAACAAATAACGGTTCAGCGCCTTGACCGTTTCCTCGCCTGAGACCCGACATCCGATCTGTTCGCGTACGTCTCGGGCCATTCGATCCAGTAATGCTGTATATGCCGGGACGTCGAGCATCGGGTACGCATAGCGCGCCAGGATGAATGCGCCGGTTTCAAGATCCATGTCCTCTTCGGACGTTTCCACCAGTTCGCGCAGCTCTTCTTCCAAGCGAGCGCCGCGGATTTCCTCCAAGACCGTGGCAATGCGATCGGCCATATCGGGTTGTTCGATTTCCGCCTCCTGCAGCAGCGGCACGGCCGAATCTCCATAATCGATCAATTTGCCACGGATGGTCCGGACGATCCGTTCGTCCTCATCCCCCAACAACCGAATCAGCGCGCGGATCTGATTTTCATTCACCAACATGAAGGAACTCACACGTAATCCGTCCTCATCGTCTGGCCCATGACCATCTCGACCTGAGCCTACCCAATGGCGCGGCGAAAAGCCTTGGCGCCCCCGTAGAGGCACACTGCATCAAACACGATCATGACCGCGATGACCGCGACAACGTGCGGCAAGGCTTCGCTCCATCCCTGCAAGATCAAGGGCCGCACGGCGTCGATCGCCCATGTCATCGGATTGAATTTCGCCAGGACACCCATCCACCCCGGCATCGCCGCCAAGGGAACCAATGCCGAGCTCAAAAAAATCATCGGCAAAGACAGGAACCCCAGCACGGAAAAGAAGTCCCCGTGGCTTTTCACCGAAAAGGCCATCGCCATGGAAATAGCAGTCAACCCGACGCCGAACAACATCCCGATCAAGAGAATCGCCGCGACGCCGAGCAGCCCGGTCGCCGGCTGGACTCCGAACAACCACGCCACGGCGAGAATCACCAGGACCTGCATCGAGGTGATCGTCATGACAAAGATGAATCGGCTCAAGATGACCGAAGTCCGGTGGATGGGAGTGGACATGAGCCGCTCCAGGAAGCCGTTCTCCTTGTCGAACAGTAAATCGACGCCGCCGGCCAACCCGTTGTTGAGCACCGTCATCACGACCACTCCCGCGGCGAGAAAACTGATGTAATTGGGAGCTTGCGTGACTTGCTGGTCGGCCGCCCGCTGAAAAAGGTTGCCGAAAAAGATCAGCCAAAACAGCATAGGCTGCACGAGGGTGAACAGCATGCTGAACTTTTCGCGACTAAGACGTCGCACCCAGCGCATGGTCAAGGCACGAATTTCCTGCCAATATTCTTTCATACGATGCTTTGGGATGATGGAATAGAAAGGAGGTATGACGGTTGAGAAGCTCCGGATTTCTCAACATGCCTCAATTCAGTCCTCATTCCTCACTCCTCATTTCCATTGGCGGTCTCATCCTTGATCGATCGGCCGGTATGGGCGATGAACACATCATCGAGCCGGGGCCGATGGTAATCGATAAACTCCAGTTGGCATGTCAGCCGATTTGCGACCTCCAAAATGGCCGGAAGTGCTTTCTCCGGCGAGTCGACCCGAATATCCAATCCGCGCGGTTTCACCGTCACGGCACGGATCGCCGGAACATCTTTCAGCGCGGTGGCCAAGGCCTGCTGGCGGTCCTGCTCTCGAATGGTCAATGAGACGATGTCGCCGCCCAATCCCGCCTTCAGCTCGAAAGGGGAGCCTAGGGCTTTGATCCTTCCACCGTCGATGATAGCGATCCGATCGCAGAGCTGGTCCGCCTCATCGAGATAGTTAGTCGTCATCACCACGGTGATTCCGCGTTCCCGCATCGCGCGGACATGGTCCCAAATACGAAGCCGACTTTGGACATCGAGCCCGAGCGTGGGTTCGTCCAGAAAGAGGATCTTAGGGTCCGGTAGCAACCCGCACGCGATGTCCAATTTTCGCTTCATGCCGCCGGAATAGGTCTTGGCGGGGCGATCGGCATGTTCCTCCAACTCGACCAGCTTGAGCAGTTGGCCGATTCGCCTGGTGGCTTCATCGACCGGCAAGTGGTACAGATTGCCCAATAACTCCAGGTGCTCGCGGCCGGTTAGAAAACGATCAATGGCCCGCTCCTGCGGGACATAGCCGATGGTGCGACGAACGCGCTCGGCGTCCCTCACGCTGTCGAGACCGAAAATTTTCGCAGAACCTGAGGTGGGGTGAAGCAGAGTGATGAGGATGCGCAGCGTGGTGCTCTTTCCTGCTCCGTTCGGCCCCAAGAGGCCGAAGATTTCTCCCGCATAGACATGAAAGGACAGATCGTCGACCGCGCGGACGCTGTCGTAGGTCTTGCCGAGCCGTGACACTTCGATAGCGATCTGACGTGACATCACCCCCACCCCCTCGCACCCCGACGTTCTGCCAATTTGAATTGAATGAGATCGGTGAGACGGCGGGCATGCTGAGCGAGGCTTTCCGCTTCTAAGAGGAATTGTTTCTCCAGCGGCGTACACTCAAGATAGGTGGACAGCGAGTTGACGAATATCTCATCGCTCACGTCGGGCCGGACCAGGGTCTGTAGCGCGGCCGCCTCCTCGTCGCTTTGCAGATATTCCTCCAGTTTGTTCATCAGGTGGGATCGGAGGGCGGGATCCAAGGGGACGTCGGCCCGCCGTGGACGCAGCACCACACGGGCTTCGCGATACGGTTTGTCGAAAAATTCTTCACGAATTTCGTACCGCTCCAACCCTTGCAACAAAATGTTCGACCGCCCGTCGGACAATCGTTGAACGCTGACCAGTCGCCCGACGCACCCCATCGCGAAAATGGCCGGGTTCTCATAGTACTGGTCTTCCCACCCTTCCTTGAGCAACGCCATCCCGATACATTGCCCTGCGGCGGCCGCATCCGCTACCATCTGCCGGTAACGTGGCTCGAAGATATGCAGCGGGAGATAGGTTTTCGGGAAGAAGACGACGGTGGGAAGGGGAAATAGTGGGATGCGCTCCGGAACGGGAAACGGCTCCGGTTTCCCGGCGGCCTCACGGCCCGGCTGATCGCGCTCCGGCTCCAAAAACATGGCTCACGATAGCCGATGCTTTGCAAAATTGTCAACGGCGCTGCAACGCGGCATCTTCGCCGTGAGAGCGCGCAAACCCTCATGAATACTAGCGTTCGACGCAGCGTTCACGGCACATGCCATTCAATCGTCAATCGGGTCTCGTGGTGCGCTACCCTCGTCCTCGCGATACCGTCGCTGGTGTTCTCCGATTCTCCCGCCCGGTTTCCCCCTGCGGAACCGGGCTACCACTATCGATTTCCGGAAGATCACGGGACTCACGATCAGTTCCGCACCGAATGGTGGTATTACACGGGACAGCTGACCGCGGCCGACGGACGAACCTTCGGGTTTCAACTGACCTTTTTTCGCCGCGGGATCCCGCCGTCGGAGGTGAAGACCCGACCGTCGGAATGGTCCATCACGAACCTCTACTTGGCGCATTTTGCACTGACCGATGTGAAGAAGGGCCGCTTCCTGACGGCAGACAAAATCAGCCGCGCGGGGCTCGGAAAGGCCGGGGCCGATGCAGGGCGACTGCACGTCTGGATCGATCGCTGGTCCGCTGCCGATGAAGGGGGATCGGGAACGCGCCAGCGTTTACAGGCTTCGGCAGACGATTTCGCCATTGAACTGAACGTCAAGCCGGAAAAACCGCCGGTCGTCCACGGAAGCGAAGGTGTCAGCCGTAAAGGTGCCGCACCGGGTCAAACCTCGCACTATTACTCCTTCACCCGCCTCGACACGGAAGGACGAGTGCGCGTCGGAACGGACTGGTATATGGTGTCCGGAACGAGCTGGATGGATCATGAATTCGGATCGGCCGATCTCGGCAAGGAAATCGTCGGGTGGGACTGGTTCAGTCTGCAATTGAGTGACCACACTGAGCTGATGTGGTACCAACTTCGCCGCATCGACGGCTCGGCCGACCCCGCATCCAGCGGAACGTTGGTTCTCCCGGACGGGCGCAGCCGGCATCTGACCTTGTCACAATTTTCGCTGACACCGCTCTCATCTTGGACAAGCCCGCATTCCGGGGCGCGCTATCCTCAGGGCTGGCATATCGCGGCGCAAGCGGTCGGTTTGGAGCTGGACGTGACGGCGCTGCTTCCCGACCAGGAGTTACAGACTCCGCATAGCACGCAGGTGACGTATTGGGAAGGAGCGGTGGCCGCCAGGGGCACCGTAGGGGGCACCGCCGTCTCGGGTCGTGGTTACGTTGAACTCACGGGTTATGCGGAACAATTTAATCACAAGCTCTAGTTCGCCGTTTCACTCCGCCAGACTGCTATGAGTACGCTACCCGCCAGAGCGATGCATCCTGAACGTACCCTCTCCTTCCTCTGCTCGTTGTTCCTAGCGACGCTCGCCATCACTGCCTGCGGCAAAGAAGATGCTGCGGTAGTCTCCATCGCCGTGCATCCGTCGAACCCGAACATCGTGTATGTGGCCACCAACGACTCCGTGCTGAAGACGCGGGACGGGGGAGCCACCTGGGAGCAATTTCCCAGCTTCAGTGCTCGCCGGGTAACGACGCTCGCCATTGACCCCAAACTGCCTGCCACCGTGTACGCCGGCACAATGGGGGATGCCGTATACAAAAGCCCCGACGGCGGGCAGCATTGGCTTCCGCACAACGTGGGACTGAAAGAACACGTGTCATTCGTCAGCGAGTTCGTCTTCGATCCCAACAATACCGACTTGATTTACCTGGCCACCACCGTCGGTGCGTTCGTCAGCAAGGACGGCGGTCGAGAGTGGGAAGAACGCATGGCTGGCATGAAGGAGGTGCATATCGTGACCAGTATGGCGATCGACCGGAAAAATCCGAGGGTGCTCTATGCCGGTACCACAGGAGGTACCTATCGCAGCGAGGACGCCGGCAGCACCTGGGTCAAAATGAATAACGGACTGATTGGGGATGAGGTGCTGAACGCCTCGATGGCGCTGGGCATCAACGTCCTGGCCGTAGACCCGATGGATTCCAATATCGTGTACGCCGGAACTACGAAAGGACTCTTTCGCACGATGAACCGTGCCGAACGGTGGCAACGAATCGGTGAAACGCTTCCCGACCACTTCATCAGTACCGTCGTCATCGATCCGACGGACACGCGCATCATTTACGTCGGCGGCAGAGCCGGTGTGCTGAAGTCGATGGACGGCGGGAAAACGTGGCACACCAAGAACCAGGGTCTCGAGACGCTCAACATCCGCACGATTTCCATGGGGGCTCGTAACCCGCAGCTGTTGTATGCCGGCACGAACGGGAGCGGCCTGTATCGCTCGACTGACGGCGGCGACACGTGGATCCCCCTCTCACTTGCCAAACGGCCGGCGGCGCCGTCGCTGTAAGAGAAAAGGTGTGCCATGGCCATCGTCCTGCTCATTCGACATGGCGAGACCGATTGGAACCGTTCGGGTCGTGTAATGGGCGATCAACCGATTCCGTTGAATCCCACCGGAGAGCAGCGGAGCCGCGAAGTGGCAGCGGTGCTCGCCAGAACGCCGCTCGCCGCCATTGTGACGAGTCCTGTGTTGCGCGCCAAGCAGACAGCTGACATTCTTGGCGCAGCCGCCGCCACGACGGTGCACCTACACGAGGGGCTGAGCGAAATCGGCGTGGGTGTCTGGATCAACCGGTACTGGCGAGACTTCGCCGAGGATCCGGCCAAACGGGATTGGTACGTCAAACCGGACGAGGCCCGTCCGGAGGGCGGAGAAACGCTGCGCGAAGTTCAGCAGCGTGCGGTGGCGGCGATCGAAGCGACGGTTCGACCGCCGCGACAAGACCCGTTGGTGTTCGTCACTCATGCGGACGTGATCCGCGCGATCCTCTCGCATTACCTACAACTCGACCTCTCTGTCTTGCGCCAAGCCCGCATCGACCATGTCTCAGTAAGCGGGTTGGACCTGTCCGGCTCTACGCCGCACCTCCTCTTTCTCAACCACCGGCCGGGACTCCGCTCCATCCTGTAACGCAAATGTTCACGAGCCGCCAGCAGCCTTATCGGTTCCGGTTCCGAAATAGCGGCTGCCGTAACTCTTCATGTCGTCCGACAGCGCTTTCCATTCCTCCGCGGTGATCAGAGTCTTCATTTTGAATCGGAGGCCCAGGATTTTGGCCGCAGCGCGCATGCGGTTGTTGTTGAGTTCATCGAGCACCCTGGTGAACTCCTCGGGCGCCGCATCATAGATCGCGTTAAGCTCATAGAGCTTGCGATGATATTCTCGACTTTGCGCCCGTGATGCCTTCATCTCGGCAATGATCTCCCCCATGACGGCATTCACCTGTTTCGCCTTCTCCGGGTCTTTGACATGTGTCTCGACGAGTCGATCCATGTCTCGGCCGGCCTTGTCCCAGTGGTACTCGCCTGGGGGCGCCCCATAGGATCTACCATGGTGTGAAGAACAGCCGGTGAATCCGATCACGACCAATCCAACCAGCACAAGCAAGCCTCGCATCCACATGACCCACCTCCCTTTGACGATCTCAGTCCTTCGCAAACGAATCCGATGAAACGCATTGCGTGCCGGATCGAATCTGCCGTAAGCTCCAGCAACCCGCGATAAAGAGGAGCCTGACATGGGACAGCCGTCCGATCAGCACAGGAACCAGGGCATAAGACCGGTCGACCAGCTGCGGGATGAGTTTCGGGAACGCCTCGAGCTGTTCTATCGAAAACTGAAGCTAGCCCCGCCCTATGATAGCGTGGAGAAAGCGCTCGGACTGCTGACGATTCGCCTCACGTCGATGAGCCCCGATGAAGTACATCGCCTTTGCAGCGACCCGGCCCGTCGTTGGACCGAATTTCGCAAGGCCTTCGTGGAATCAGGATTGAGTCATAAACACCGCGGGATCATCGCCGGGCTGGCCCGCTCGCGTCAAAACCTCGATCTCCCTCCGGAATTCGACCATCTGCTGAATGTGTATGTCGCGACGCCAAAAGTCTAGCCGCTGTCTGTGCGCCTGACATCCTCCAGGAGTAAGCCCTCAGCCAACGCACCGGATGCCTAGAATGTCGCAGCGCGGCCGGCGGTGAGCATCGTATCCCGGAATTCGTCGTACACCAACACCAGCCTGGTATTCTCCAGCCGATAAGCCACTGCCAAGGTAAGGAGTCCGAAGGCAATAACGATGATGCCGACGCCGGTCACTCCGATTCCCAACAGGAGCCCGCCCAGCGAGGCGAGCCCTCCATCGCCGACAAAGCTGATCAGGAAACCCACTGTGCCGAAACCGACCAACCCAAACCACGACAAGGTCAAGATCGCCGACGACCAGGGGACTCGCTTAATACAGGTCAGCGCCAGCCCCGGCCCTTCTCCCTCTCCAGACCATTCGATGGAGCCCTTGATCGGCCAAGCCGTGCGAAACCGCATCGACAGCAATTTGTAGGTGGGACGGATGAGAATACGCTTTGCCTCCGGGAATATACGGGCCACCCCGTGGGGCAATGTCAAAAGCCCGTTCCGGTCGAATCGCTGCATCAAGGACGATTCCGTCAACTCAGCAAACCGTTCGCTGGTCTGGCCGAGCGCGTACCCATATCGACTCGCGTCGGAGGTCAATCGGATAAAGTACATCCAATCTCCGATGATGAGCCCGATAAACAACACGATTGCGAAGGCCCCCGCCAACATCATGCCGCGAAACTTCCCATAGGCCCCCGCCGAGAATCAAGTAGCGATACTGAGTCCTCCCTCGGAAAAACCCCAGCAACCAGTTGACTCCCCGTAGAGCTTTGGCTACATTAAGCTCGTTCCTGTCCGGGCGGGTGCCTACGCTTCACCTGGGTCACAGTCCCGCCTTCATAGATTTTTCCACTGCCACACCTCGAATCATCCCGCTGCCCGACCTGCGGAGTGTGCGACCGAGGCGTGTGAATTGCGGAGGCACGATGGATCTCGCGAAAGTCGAACGTGTGTACACCAGCTATTCCGGAGTTTACGATCACATCTTCGGAAAAATTTTTCATGAATCGCGGGAATCCGCTGTCAGAAACCTCAAAATCCGGCCCAACGAAAAGATTCTCGAGGTCGGGGTCGGCACTGGCATCGCTCTCTCCTACTATCCCCGTCACTGTGAAGTCATCGGCATTGATCTGTCGGCCGGCATGCTCGCTAAAGCACGCGAGCGCCAGTCGCACTACCACCTCGACCATGTCCGGTTAATGCTGATGGACGCCGGCAAGATGGACTTCGCCGACGATACGTTCGATACCGTGATGGCAGCCTATGTGGTCACCGCCGTCCCGGACTATCGGAAAGTGGTCAATGAAATGATCCGCGTGTGTAAGCCGGGCGGCCGAATCATCATGTTGAATCATTTCAGCAACGGCAACAAACTGATCGCGGCCGTCGAAAAGGTTATTTCACCGCTTTGCAAACACATCGGATTCCGCACGGACCTCTCGTTGAACACCGTCCTCGAAGGCACCGCCCTCCAAGTGGCTCGCAAAGAGAAAGTCAACCCGCTGAAATTCTGGCATCTCGTGGAGTGCGTGAATAAAAAGAACGGAATGAGCGCCCACTTGAACGGAAACGGCAACTCCGGCGGGTACGTCAGAAACGGGCACGTGAACTAGCGGTTTTGCTCCAGAATCACTCCGGCTACATCCGACCCAGGGATTTCCAGTTGGACCAGTCGTCGTTGGAGAGGACCGTCTGGCCGACGAGGCAGGTTCCGCTGAACTCCCGCGTGACGACGTCGGTGACGGCGGTGAACAAGCGTTCGCTCTGCCGACCTCCCGTATCGTGCAGACTGAGGCGAATTCCGAACCCTGCCCCGTCCAACGGACCATAAGCCTGGATCGCAACAGAGGCTGACTGTAGAGGATCGGACGAGGCCGCCGCGATCAGATATCCTTGCCAGCACGCAAGCAGAGATCGATCGACGTGTGAGCCAGCGGGTTTCCATATACAAGGCAGCCCTGCTCGATCGAGCGCGTCCAGAAACCACCTCACCGACGGAGCATCTCCGGCGTCCGCCTGGAACATCCACTGCATGATCGCCCCGCCCATGCCTGCGTCCTCCCGTGGGGTCGATACCTCTTCCAAGAGCGCCTCTTCGCACACGACGTACAGTTCGCCCTGCGGGTCGAACCAGAATCGCAGTTGTCCTTCGTTCAGCTCGGCCTGAATGCAACTCAGCGAGGAGCAATCGGCCCCCTCCTGCTCGAACACGGAAAAGTCGGTGACGCCGAACAACGTGAGCTTGGAGACTCGGAGAACCCCATGAAGCTGATACCGCACCACCACCGTGACGACGCTTCCCACCAGCACTTCTCGACCGGTTTCCTCATCCAAAAGTCGGCGCTTGGAGAGGTGGAGATCCGTCACATACCCACCGCTGAACCCTCGTGTGTGGGCCAGAAACCATTGAAGGTCTTCGAGGGTCTTGATGGGGTACTTCATGGCGGCTCAGGAATCAGGAGGAGAGCATCGGAAGATTTCTAGAACAGCGGTTGTTGCTGCCTCAGTTCCGCCACCTGTCGTTCCAAATCGTCAACACGGTCTTGGAGACGCTGATTCTCCAGTCGAAGCAGATCGAGGCGATCCAACAATCGTTCCCGCTGTATTCTTGTCCATTCGAGCGAACGTTTGAGCCCTGCGAGTTCGAGTTGAACACGTTCCTGCCGCTCCGTCCCTGCCTCCATGCACCATCCTTTTCGGCGATCTCGGCCTCATTATATGTCGAGTCTGCATAGGCCGCCATCGAAGAGAAAGAATTCGCACAGAGCAGTGAAGTGCAGAGGACAGGAATGTGGTCGACGGGGAGTGGACGCATCGCAGAACCGCGAAGAAAGGCGCCTGTCGACATGATGAACGAAAGACCTACTGAGGCTTGGCCGGTTGCTGTTTTTGCATGGCCCGCCATTCTTCGTCCGTGACATAGCGAATCGCCAGGCCGGACATATGGAGCATCCAAGTCTGGCCTCCCCCGGCGCCTTGAGTGACGCTCCAGGCATCCGCGCGGAATGGATTCCAATAATTGCTGCGATAAGCGCCGTCGGTCACCGGCGCCGGAAGCCCGGCTGCCATAGTAGACTGAAACACAGGGCCGCGGTCCGAGGACCGTCGGACATCGGCCTTTCCGAGCACCACGGCGTCGGCTCCCAACTTTTTGGCCTGAGAAAGAATGCGGTCCCGCAGACTATCCTCGCTTGCTTGCTCGCTCGTGGCGACAATGCGGGCAATCTCCACGTACCGGCGGTTGGGCTCGCGATCCAATGTTGCCAACTTCTCCCCCTTTTCGCGGGGCTCGAAGGTCACCGGGGTAAGTGGGTCCACTCGCACCGAAACGCAGGCGCTCAGCAGCGCGCATGAAAGGACAATCAAGTTGCGGGACAACCAGTTCATAGCCGACCTCCTATCCCTTGGGTATATTGCCCGAGCCGGCCACCCAATTCAACAGGAGAACCCTCTCATATTCGCATGAGGGCATGGGCAGCCACACTATGCCTCGAGACCATTCGTGGGGTCTCAACTTGACGAGCTTTTGCTCCCTATGCCAATAGATCACACATGCGCGCGGTATGCCTGCAGCACGTACCTTTCGAGGGCCCCGGTGCCTTTGCCGGGGCACTGGCTCGTCGCGATGTGACGCTCGAATGCTATCTGGTCCCTCAAGACGGATTGCCCAAGGATGCCGCCGACCTCTTGCTCGTCATGGGAGGACCAATGTCGGTCAATGATCGGGAGAGGTGGATCACCGAAGAAACGGCCTTCATTGCCTCCGCCTTATCGGCCGGCACGCCAGTCATCGGCGTCTGCCTCGGCAGTCAGTTCATGGCCAAGGCGCTCGGTGCCCGAGTCTACACAGGATCCGCGTTGGAGATCGGAATGACTCGCATACGGCTCATGCCCGAGGCAAAGAGCGATCCGGTGTTCAATACGCTGCCGGAGTCCTTCGAGGTGTTCGAATGGCATGGCGAAATCTTCGACCTGCCTCGACAAAGCGTCTGTCTCGCCGGTTCCACGATCGCCCCGGTTCAAGCCTTCCGTTACGCTTCGAAGGCCTACGGACTTGTCTTTCATTTGGAAATGGAGCCAAGCGGGATCGACGCCCTTTGCCGGCAATGTGCCGCGGATCTCGACAAGACCGGACTGAGCGAACAAGAGGTAAAAGCCCAAGCTCTCCCTCGACTTCACTCGCTCCATCACTACGCCGACCGCCTCATCGGCAGTCTGCTTGGGCCACAGCATTGATTACCTGCTCAGTCCTGAAGTAGCTTAGAGCCTTTCCCGGCGCCGGGACGGTTTCCGCATTGTAGAAAAGGAGCGCATCACCAATGGCTGGTTTCCCGATCCAAGTCGCAACCCGTATTAAAACCTTGCCGCCGTACCTCTTCGCGGCAATTGATAAAATGAAACAGGAGGCCATAGCTCGCGGAGTCGATATCATCAATCTCGGCATAGGCGATCCCGACCTGCCCACCCCCGCGGCGATCATCGACAGCTTGGCCCAAGCCGCCAAGAATCCGAAGCACCATCAATACCCTTCGTACGAAGGCATGCTTTCCTTCCGGAAGGCCGTGGCCGATTGGTACAGGCGCCGTTTCAACGTTACATTGGATCCGGCCAACGAGGTGCTGACCTTGATCGGATCCAAAGAAGGCATCGGCCACATTCATTTGGCCTTCGTCGATCCCGGAGATGTCGTACTGGTGCCGAGTCCTGGCTATCCGGTCTATCCGGTCGGGACAAGCTTCTCAGGCGGAATCGTGCATATCATGCCGCTGACCAAAGCCAACGGCTTCTTACCCGACATTAACGGCATCCCTGCAGACGTGGCCAAGAAAGCGAAATTGATGTGGCTGAATTCGCCCAACAATCCCACGTCCGTGATCATGACGAAGGACTATTTCAAACGGGTGATCGAGTTTGCGCGCAAAAATCAGATCATCGTATGCCACGACGCGGCCTACTCTGAGATCTATTATGACGGTCAACGGCCGGCCAGCTTCATGGAAGTGGAAGGCGCGAAGGACGTCGGCGTCGAGTTTCATTCGCTCTCGAAGACCTACAACATGACGGGCTGGCGCATCGGCTTCGCCGTCGGAAATAAAGAGGTCCTGGCAGGGCTCGGCAAGGTGAAAAGCAACCTCGACTCCGGTGTCTTTGAGGCGGTCCAAGCAGCAGGAATCACTGCGCTCGGCTTGGACGATTCGGTCACCGACGGCATCCGTAAAATTTACCAGGAGCGGCGGGATACGCTGGTTCCCGGCTTGAAGAAATTGGGACTTGAAGTGGACGCTCCGCCTGCAGCTTTTTATATCTGGGTCACGGTGCCCAAGGGCTACACGTCCGCCTCGTTCACCGCCCATCTTTTGGAAAAAGCCGGAATCGTGACCACGCCCGGCAACGGATTCGGCACGCCGGGAGAGGGCTATATCCGCATGACGGTCTGTACGACCAAAGAGCGTCTGGCCGAAGCGGTCCAGCGAATCGAGAAGGCGGGGTTCTGATCGTACGTTTTTCGTCGAGCCTCATTCCGCCAATCGCCGAATGGCGACCGGTTGAGGATTGACGGATGACCGTGGACGTTGCTCATGGCAACTGCGTTCATCGGCTTCGGCTCCAACGTGGGAAATCGCGTCGATTTTTGCGATCGCGCCGTGACGCTTTTGAGTCTGCTGCCGCATTCGCGGCTGGAGGCAGTCTCGTCTCTGTACGAGACCGAGCCCGTGGACGACGGCGCCGCCCCAGGGCCCGCCTGGTTCCTGAACGGAGTCGTGCAGATTGGCACCGACATCACGCCGCACAGTCTGTTGGAGGTCTGCCGCGAAATCGAACGGGCGCTGGGACGTGACCCGGAAAATCGTTCCGGCCCCCGGACACTGGATCTCGACATTCTCCTGTATGACGATCTGGTCTTGGACGCTCCAACGCTGACCGTCCCGCATCCTCGGCTCCACCAGCGTCGTTTCGTGCTGACCCCGCTCGCGGAGTTGGCTCCGAATGT
>DASTLA010000028.1:0-17393 GCA_035715525.1 Nitrospiraceae bacterium | reverse complement strand
CAGCATGTCCATCGCGAAGGGTATCGGCTTGATGTGGGGCGCGGCATGACCGTCCTGGAAGCGCTGATCCGAATCAAGAACGAGCAGGACGGCACGCTGTCGTTGCGATATTCCTGCAGGTCCGCGATCTGCGGGTCCTGTGCCATGCACATCAACGGTTCGGAGAAGCTGGCCTGCCGGACCTCGATTCGGAAGGAATTGGAGCGGCACGGCCGCATCGACGTCGGGCCGCTTCCGAATCTGCCGATCATCAAAGATCTCGTGGTAGACATGTCCCATTTCTGGGACAAGGTGAGAGCAGTGACTCCCTGGCTCGGGGAAACTTCTCATCCCACGACGCGTTATGGCCGATCGGGGCAGCTGCGTCTGCGACCCGAGAGCTATCAGTTTCACAATGTGGACGCCTGCATCATGTGTGGTGCCTGCGTAGCCGCATGCACGTCGCACGAGGTCTCGCCGGGCTTCCTCGGACCAGCGGCGCTGGCGAAAGCCGATCGTTTCCTGGCGGATCCGCGCGAGCCGGGCCCTTCGAAACACCGCCGCTTGCTTGATTTACAAGGCGCGAACGGCATCTGGGACTGCACGCGATGCAACATGTGCGTGCAGGTCTGCCCGAAGGACGTACGACCGATGGAGGCCATCGTTCGACTCCGGCGGGCTTCGCTGCAGCACAAGATTACAGGGGCGGAGGGCGCACGGCATATCACGGGCTTCGTGGACCTCGTCCACCAGGAGGGACGGTTGAACGAAGCGCTGATGCCGCTGAAGGTGGTCGGGGCCAAGCCCGCGCGGCTCCTGCGCATTCTGCCTCTGGGCATTCGCATGTGGCTCAAGGGCAAGGTGCCCTCTCCATTCGGCCATGCCATTCCCGGAATCGAACAGATCCGGGCTTTGTTCTCCGCCGCGCGCCGCGCCTCCCGCCACGCGTGACCTCGCATGGTTATGACGTTCACCTTCCTCGATGACGTCGCCTTGGCCGACATGGCCTTCGATGCCGCCGGCGATACGCCGGTCGAGCTGTTCCGTGCGGCTACAGAGGCATTGATCGAGAGCCTTGCCGATCCCAGCACGGTGGCGCAAGCCTGTTATGAGACAGTCGCATTGCAAGATGACGATCTCAGCGCTCTTTTGTTCGACTGGTTGGGGCACCTCGTCTATTTGAAAGATGCGCGCGGGATGGTGTTCCATCACGTGACGCTCGCGCTGGACCGATCGTCCGCCTACGGTATCTGGCATCTACGTGCGGAGGTGGTCGGTGCACCGGTCGATCAGTCCACGCAAGATCTCCGATCGGACGTCAAGGGCGTGACGAAACATCTCTATGCGCTCAGGCAGGAAGGGGACAGGTGGAAGGCCAGGGTGGTGCTGGACGTGTGAATCTCATGCAATTGAACACCGACATGACCGTCAATCGGATTACGGACCAAGTCTGGGAGATTCCGGTCTCGGAAAAGCCCGGCATGCTGGTGCCGGCGAGAATCTATGCGAGCGAATCCATCCTGACTGCGATGGACCGCGGCGTATTCGATCAGGTGACCAATGTCGCCTGTCTTCCGGGCATCAGACGCCATGCGCTGTGCATGCCGGACGGTCACTGGGGATACGGCTTCCCCATCGGAGGTGTGGCTGCGTTCGATGTCGAAGAGGGTGTGATTTCCCCGGGAGGGGTTGGCTATGACGTCAATTGCGGCATGCGGTTGATCCGAACCGATCTCACGCTCGAGGACGTCAGGCCTAGACTCGAGCTCTTGATGACGGAACTGTTCCGGCGAGTCCCTGCCGGCGTCGGCGCGAAGGGATTCGTCCATCTCGGCCGCAAAGAATTTGCAGAAGTGATGCGTCGAGGAGCGACGTGGTGCATCGCCAACGGCTACGGCTGGCAGGAAGACCTCGAGCGGATGGAGCAAGGCGGTTGTCTGGACGGCGCAGATCCGTCACATGTCAGCGACCATGCGATTGAGCGCGGCATCAACCAACTGGGCACGCTGGGTTCCGGCAACCACTACTTGGAAGTGCAGGTGGTGTCCGACGATCGTATCTTCGACCGGGCGGCGGCCGCCGCGCTGGGCTTGTACGGTCGGGATCAAGTGGTGGTGATGGTGCATTGCGGCTCCAGGGGATTCGGTCATCAAGTCGCCAGCGACTACCTCAAGGTTTTCGAGAAGGCGATGCGCCGCTACGGCATCTCGGTACCGGACCAACAGCTGGCCTGCGCACCGTTCCGCTCTCCCGAGGGTCGCGACTATTTCGCCGCGATGAATTGTGCAGCCAACGCCGCCTTTGCCAACCGTCAAGTCATTACCCATCGGGTTCGCGAAGCCTTCAGCGCTGTGTTCGACACTGCAGCCGAAGCGCTCGGGATGAGTCTCGTGTATGACGTCGCGCATAACGTCGCCAAGGTGGAACAGTATCGCGAGGGAACGCTGCTGGTACACCGCAAAGGATCGACGCGGGCCTTCGGACCGGGGAATCCCGACCTGCCGGCCTGCTACCGCGATATCGGCCAACCGGTGATCTGCGGAGGATCGATGGAAACAGGGTCTTATCTTCTGGTGGGAACCGACCGCGCCATGCAGGAGACCTTCGGCTCGACGATGCATGGATCCGGACGCACGATGTCGCGCGCGCAGGCCAAGCGCGGCGTCCGCGGAGATCAACTGCTCAAGGATATGAAATCCCGCGGAATCCTGGTGAAAGCAGTGTCGATGTCCGGGCTCGCGGAAGAGGCCGGCTTCGCCTACAAAAATATTTCGGAGGTTGTAGAAACCGTCGACCGTGCCGGAATTACAAAAAAGGTGGCGGAATTGAGACCCATCGGCAATATAAAGGGGTAACGTCCACCGCCATATCGGAACGGCATGGAACAACGTCAACATCCCCGTTATCCGGTTCACTTCCAAAGCTCGTTCAGTTCCGTCAACTTGGTGGGAGGCGAAGGCAGCCTCGTTGATCTTTCGCTCCGCGGCTGTCGCATCGCCACGCTGATCGACGTCCATCCGGGCACGACGCTGGAATTGCGCATTCACCTATCGGACGAAGAGCCGGCCCTCAAGGTGGAACAGGGGGTCGTTCGCTGGCATCGTGACAGGCAGTTCGGCCTCGAATTCGCTTCGCTGCAGCCGGAGGAATGGGCGAGGCTGCAGCACGCAGTGAAGGAACTTGAACGGAAATCGCCCGCGCAGCCTCCTGTTTGCTGACCGCGATGTCATCCTTGCCTCCGAGATAACCCTCACAAAACAATATTTTCTGGTACTTCGAGGGATCTTTGGTACCCTGATTCTGCTGTTCCGGCGCAGCTGCGACCGGCGGCGAAGGACCGCCGGACCCCAGGCGGGGAGACGAGGCCCTGCTCACAGGCAAGCTCGCAGCTGAGCTCCATTCACCTGCTATGACCTTCAGCGGTCCATCCATTCTCGTCGTTGACGACGACCCGACTGCTCGCTCATTCGTTCGGTCCGCCCTCGAACCGGCCGGTATGCAGGTCCGTGAAGCCGACTGCGGGCGGGAAGCCTTGAGAATGTTTGAAAAGGAGCCGCCGGATCTGGTGGTCCTGGATCTCGTGATGCCCGATATGGACGGTTTTGTGACCTGCACGAAGATTCGCTCGCTTCCCGGCGGCAAGCGACTTCCGATCCTCATCATGACGGGGCTCGAGGACGCGGCGTCGATCGCGCAAGCGTATGAGCACGGGGCGACCGATTTCGTCAACAAGCCGGTCAATCCCATGATCTTGTGCCACCACATCCGGTACATGTTGCGAACCAGCAACGTGCTGCAAGCGCTCGTCAAAAGCGAAGCGCGTTTGGAGCTTGCCCAGCGGATCGCACGGATCGGAAACTGGGATTGGTCTCCGGCAAGCGGGCGGTTCAGCATGTCGAATGAACTGTGCCGAATTGTCGGCATCCGGCCGCAGGATTTCCGAGCCACCTTCGATGCGTTCCTGGATTTGGTCCATCCCGACGATCGTCCGGCGGTGAAGGATGCTCTGCAGAAGCTCCTCACGCACCACACGCCCTGCGACATCGATCATCGCGTCATATTGCCGAATGGCGCAGATTTCACCATTCACCTCCAGGCGGAGGGAGTGCGAGACGAACAGACCCAGGAGGTCATGGTCATAGGGACCGCCCAGGACATCACCGAACGCAAACAAGCCGAGCGGGCGATTCATCGCTTGGCGTACTATGACAGTCTCACCGGCCTGGCAAACCGCGTCCTCTTCAAGGATCGGCTCGCCAATGCCGTCTCGCATGCCGAGCGATACGGCTTGCATCTGGCGACCTTGTTCATCGATTTGGATCGGTTCAAAGTCATCAACGATACGCTCGGCCATACCGTGGGAGACCTGTTGTTGACCCATGTCGCCGAACGCCTGAGCGATTCGGTGCGACAAAGCGATTCCGTCGGTCGGCATGCCGACAACGAGCCGTCGCACGCCCTTGCACGGTTGGGCGGAGACGAGTTCACGATCCTCCTGACCAATTTGACCCATGCTCAGGATGCGGCCAAGATCGGCCGTCGGATTTTGGAGGCACTGACCCAGCCCTTCAGCATCGAGGGACACGAGGTCTTTATCTCCGCGAGCATCGGCATCTCGATCTTTCCCACGGACGGCCGGACCGTGGAAGCGTTGCTCAAGAATGCAGATACCGCGATGTACCATGCCAAGGAACAGGGCCGAAACAATTGCCAATACTATTCCTCCGGTTTGAACGAGGCCGCGGCGGAACGGCTGGATCTGGAGAACGACTTGCGCCGCGCGCTGGAACGGAGTGAGTTCGAGGTGTTCTACCAGCCGAAACTGAACATCCATACCCGCCGGATTATCAGTGCAGAGGCATTGGTACGCTGGCGGCATCCGAAGCGGGGCATCGTCGCTCCCGGCGTTTTCATGAGCGCTGCAGTCGATACCGGCTTAGTGCGGCCGATGGACGAGTGGGTCCTGCGCGAGGCCTGTCGGCAGGTGAAGGTCTGGGAACAAGCCGGCCTCACGGCCATTACGGTTTCCGTCAACGTCTCGAACTCCCTGTTTCATGGCCGCACGCTGCTGCCGACCGTCGCCGACGTGATTCAGAAAACAGGGATCAGGCCGGAGCAGATCGAGCTGGAATTGACCGAGTCCATCGCGATGCGCGACGTCGACGCGTCCGTGACCATGCTGGAGGAATTGCGAGCGATGGGGGTGCGCCTCTCGATTGACGATTTCGGGACGGGATATTCCTCGCTGAGCTATCTCCAGCGGTTCCCTTTGAGTCGTCTGAAGATCGATCAATCGTTCGTGCGCGACCTGCTGACGAGCGAAAACAGTGTCAAGATCACCAAAGCCATCATTGCAATGGCGCACAGTTTGAATCTCGCCGTCTTAGCGGAAGGCGTCGAAACCGAAGGCCAACTGGCGAGGCTGCGGTCAGAGGGGTGCGACGAGGTTCAAGGGTACTTGTTCAGCCGCCCGCTGCCCGCTGCGGAGTTCGAGAATGTCCTCAGGCACGGTGTCGATGACCATAAAGCAGCGTAATGTTGATCCGCCGGTTCTCCAGCCCTTCCTTGAACGAGATTTCGTCTGTTTCGTGAAACAAATCTGAATTGAAGACGACCGCTCGGTTGGCCCGATAGGGAATCCTCACTTCTTGAGCTCCTTGGGCCGCCAGCCATTCGTAGATGTGCGCGCGGTTGCGGTCGCTGTTGTAGCTCTTGAAATTCCAGTCCCGCGGCGCTTCCTTGTCCCAGACCACGAGACCGCCGCTCTCCGGGTTGAGGTTGGCGGCGTCCGGCGTAATCCAAAAATTGACGTTGACCGCGGCCGCATCCGCGTGGATATTCAGCCCCCGCCGCGCGCTGTCATGTTTGAAGGCCCAGGCCTGCGTAAGACGGTGCGGACCGAAGATACCGGGCAGCCGCGTACGAAGCTCCTCCGCGATCTGAAGCAGTAGAGGGGACGCGAAACCATCGCCTAGGAAGGCTCCGATGTAGCCGTTCTCGTAGTCTTTCTTCCAGATTGTGGAGCTCCAACAAAACTCGCGCAGGCGGCCCAAGGCTTCCTCCGTCAGAAGGTCGTCGATATACATCACCTCTGGCTTCCTGGCGTGATATCGGGCTTCAATGGCGGGCAAATCCAACGCAGGATTGAGAGCGCCTTCCGGCATCTCTTCGCAATGCGACACATACAGCAATCGCTGGTATGACGGAGCGATAGCCTGAAGGTCGAGCGGTAACAGCGCGACACGATTGGCCGAGGCGCTGGACGGTTGAACCGATCCTTCCACCCGGTTGCGCAGCGAGATCAACGCCGATAGATAGGGCCGCCATTCCTCCCCCAGGAGGCCTCGTTCCAACAGATACCGGACCTGTTCGGCATCGTGCTTGAGCCGGGATCTGAAGACGAACGATTCCTTGGGCGGCTGCCCATGGTTGTATTTGGTCAGTGCCGTCCGGTCAAAGCATTGGAGCGCTTGGCGCCGATTGCCTTTCCAAATCCAGGCGATTCCTAGATTGTACAGAGCGGTGAGGTAATCGGGATGCACCTGCAATGCGAACTGAAAGGCGCTGATCGCATCGTCGACATTGCCTTCCTCCAGCAATGCCAAGCCGAGATTGTTGTGCGCTTCCGCATGGGCCGGCTTCAGTGCGATCGCGCGGCGGTAGGCCTCGATGGCACGCGTCAACTGTCCCTGCTCCTTCAATGCGACACCGAGGTTGTTGAACGCGTCCGGAAAGTCCGGTTTGAGTCGCAGCGCCTCTTCGTAAGCGGAGATCGCTTCTGGTATTCGTCCGGCATCTTTCAGTGCATTGCCCAAATTCGCCTGGGCTTCGATGTAGCGGGGATTTTCCCTCAGAGCCGCCTGATAGGCCTTGATGGCTTCGTCGACCCGGCCCGCGCGCTGGAGGACGACCCCATGGTTGAATCGGAAAATGGGATTATGGGGATTGTGAGCGCAGGCTTGGGCGAGGCATTCGATGGCCTGCAGCAGATCGCCTCGGCGGTAGGCCAAGAGGCCGAGCCCATGCAAGGCGTCCGGTTGTTCCGGGACTGCATCCAACACGAGCAAGTAGGCACGTTCGGCCTTGTCTAGGCGCCCTGCCTGGTGGTGTGCGGCGCCTTCCGTTAGCAACGCCCTCGTGGTTTGCGTGTGAGCTCCGCCGCTCCTGCGGGCGAGCAGTTTCTCTTGGCGTCGGCGTTCTTCCCGATTCATCGAGCCTTCTCCGCACCAGGCGGACTTCAAGGCTAGAAGACTACCGTACCGGGCAGGTCATGGTCAAAAGGACTAAAGGTGCGGGCAGAGGCGGAAGCTATCAGGCGGCTTCTGCGGTCGTCGAAAGTTTGCGCCGCTGGCCCAGGATATCCAAGGCGGCGATCCGATATCCTTCGGCGAAGGTCGGAAAGTTGAAGATGGTATCGATGAATCGGTCGACTGTGGCGCCACCCTGAAGGGCCATCTGCCCGAGATGGATCAACTCGGTGGCATCTTCCCCGACGATCTGCACGCCGAGCAACCGCTCGCCGGCCGGGTCGGCGATGAGCTTCAGGAGCCCGTCACAGGCGCCGGTAATTTGTCCTTTGGCAATTTCGTTGAACCGGGCTCGACCGATGAGGGGACCGCGGAACCGGGCCCGTGCCTGGCTTTCGTCCAAACCGATGGACGCGATCTCCGGAATGGTATAGATGCCGAGGGGCATTTGATTGGCCGATTCTCCGACTTCCAGCCCCAGGGCATGGCTCACCGCCCTGCGTCCTTCTTCCATTGCCCTGGAGGCAAGCGCGCCTCGTCCCGACATGTCACCCGCCACATAGATGTGCGGCACGTCGGTTTGGCCATATTCGCTGATCGCCAACCGGCCCTTCTCATTGACGGTCAGACCGGCCGATCCAAGATCGAGCTCCTCCACATTCGGCTGCCGGCCCAAGGCCACGAGCATTTTCTCGCTCTTCACCGCCATTCCGTTTTCCAGGGTAGTCACGACGGCGGAGACCCCGTCCCACCCGACCTCCTTGACCCTGTGCCGGGAGTAGAACCGTCCCCCGTGTTGTTCGAATGTCCGCTGGAAGATCTCGACGATTTCGTTGTCGAGAAAGTCGAGCGGGCGTTCGGCTTTGTCGACGATCGTCACCTCCACGCCCAAGAGCGCGAACATCGAGGCGTACTCGCAGGCAATGACGCCGCCGCCGAGCACGGTGAGGGATCGTGGGAGATAGATCATCGACAGGATGGAGTCGCTGTCCAACACGTGCTCGTGGTCGATCTCGATTTCAGGGATCGACCTTGGTCGGGAACCGGTCGCCAAGACGAACACATCGCCTCGCAGCGTCTGGCGGATGCCGTCCACCGACTCCAGTTCCATTTCGTGGTCCGACAGGAACCGGGCGCAGCCGTGAAGGTAGGTCACGTTGTTGCGCTGCAGTTGATTGGTCATGAAGATTTCGTGCGCCTTGATGACTTCCTGCAACCGGTGTAGAAGCGAGGGCACGGAGACGTCGCTGCGGAGCCGGCCTTCGAAGGCTTCGCTGGAACGTTTCAGCCGCTCATATTGCAGTGCGCTTTCCCGGAGGGTCTTGCTGGGAATGGTTCCTCGATAGACGCAGTTGCCGCCGATACCTTGTTCCTTTTCGATCAATGCGACCCGCTTGCCGGCCTTGGCGCCCTGAATCGCGGCTTTCTGTCCGGCGGGGCCGCTGCCGACCACGACGATGTCATAGCTGATCACATCGCTCACAGCGGCATGGCCTCCACCGCTTTGGTGACTTTTTCTTTCATGGCCAACAGGGCGTCCATATCCTTGGGATAAAGATTCAAGTCCGCCAGAACCGGCAACTCCCGCAAGGCGGCTTCGTCCAGGGCTTCGGGTTCAAGGTGATGTTGCGCCAACCGATCGGCCAGATGCGTGATCATGCATTCCTGGCGCGCATTCGTCGCTTGATCGTAATGTTCGAAATAGGCGATCGCTTCAGCCACCTGTTTCGGGAGCCCCCATTTGTCGGCTACCAATTGACCGACCTGGGTCTGATAGCCGGCGAGCAATTGTCGGAGCAGCGAGCGGTCGAGCGCGACTTTTTGCTCTTTGGCAATGGTCCCCACGGTCTGCAGGACCACCGGCTGTCCGATTCCATGCAGTAACCCGCAGAGATACGCGCTTTCTACGTTGAATCGGCGCAGACGAGCAATCTCCTTCGCATAGGCGCCGCTGGCGAGCGATTGCTGCCAGAGCCGCTTCACATCGTCTTCAAATCCCGGCACCTTGAAGACGCTGCTTTTCAAGGAGGCGGAAAACGCAATTTCTGACATCAGGTTCATCCCCAGCATCGTCACGGCGTGCTGCAGCGATACCACGGGGTTCCTGGTCATGTAGGCCGGCGAGTTGGCGATGCGAATGACGTGGGCGGCCAGGGCCTGATCCTGATGAATCAATGCCGCCAGCTTGGCGGATTCGGCGTTGGGATCGTACACCATACCGAGGATCTGGGCGGCCACCTGGGGCAGCAGGGGCAACTCAATCGTTCCCTTCTGGATCCGATCGACGAGGAGTTGTTCTAAGGGCTCCGCGGGAGGTGCTTGGGTCGATTGGCGGACGTCAACGCTCATAAGGTACTCGCTGGTGAGTTGGGGATTCGCCTGACGCTTCGTTGTATCCTCTTGTCGGCTGTTCCTCCTCGAAACCTTAACCGCATTCCGGCGATTGGGAGCAAGGACCGATCGGTGTTATACTTCCGGCCGTTTTCGCTTGTGTGATTCAAGAGGAGGGTTCGACGTATGGCATGTCGTGGGTCGATGTTTTGCCTCTTGGGCGCGGCAATGTTCTTTTCCCAGGCCGCGGTGACCTCGGCCGGCGACGCTTCCGGCCCCGACCAGGGCACCGGTAAGGTGCTCCGGGAAACCAAGGAGGCGATGGAGGCGACGAAGGAGTATACGCTCAAACAAAAAGAGACCTTCACGGACAAGGTTCGAGCCGAGCTGAAGGAAATGCAGGAGAAGATCGCCGAGCTCCGGCGTAAGACGGAAAGCGCCTCCGCGGAGGCCAGGGCAGAGCTTCAGAATGCCATCACCGATCTGGAGAAGAAGAAAAACGAGGCCAGAAAGAAGCTGGACGAAGCGAGCGAGTCTACCGGCACGGCGTTCGGCAGGCTCCGTGACGGGGTGGCGACAGCGGTCGAAGAATTGAAGAAAAGCTACAAAGATGCCCTGTCGAAAATGCCCTGAGTCGGGCTGTCAATTTCTCCCCCGCCTAGGGTATCTTTGAGAAAGCCTATCGACTTATTGACATGCCGCTACGATTTGCCCTCTATCCCGGATGCGCCGCCAAGGGTGCGACGCCTGAACTGTACCAGTCCACGATGGCGATCATCGGAAGGCTGGGTCTCCAAGTCGTAGAGCTCGAAGCCGCTTCCTGCTGCGGCGCAGGGGTGATCACCGAAGCGGACCCGGATGTCGCCCTGGCGCTCAATGCGCGGACCTTCGCTCAGGCCGAGCGGCTGGGCTTGGACATCATGACCATCTGCGGGACTTGCCAAGGAGTCATGAGCGCGGCCAACCGCCGGTTCAAGCAAGAGCCGGGGACGCTCGAGCGCATCAATCGCCTGTTGGCGCAGGACGGCATCGCGTACCAGGGACGCGTGCAAGTCAAACATCTGCTGTGGATCGCCGTTCGCGACATCGGCCTGAGCAAGCTTTCCGAGACGGTCCGGACCCCGCTGAAAGACCTCCGCATCGCTCCGTTCTACGGATGCTATATGCTGCGGCCTTCCTGGGATCTCGGTTTCGACGACCCCGAAAATCCTTCCTCCTTGGAGAAAGTGATTCGTGCCGTCGGAGGAGAGCCCGTGGCTTACGCAGGGCGGACAAAGTGCTGCGGCTTCCCGATCATCCTGGAGAAGGAGGCGATCGCGGTCGCCATGGCCGGTACCAACATGAAGGAGGCGGTCGATCATGGCGCGGAGGTGATGGTCACGCCCTGCCCCCTGTGCCATATGAGCCTGGACATCTACCCGGAGCGGGCCGGTCAGGCGGTCCGCACGACGCTCAACCTGCCGATTCTCCATCTGCCGCAACTACTCGGTCTTGCGATGGGGATTCCTGCCAAGGATCTTGGGCTCTCCCGGCATCTCATTTCGGTCGACAGCATCGTGAAACGTTTCGAGCAGGCCCCCGCCTAGAACGGTCAAACCCAATCAGCGGAGCAAACATGAAAGTCGTCGCCTTGTCGGACTATCAACAGTTCAATGCCGAGAAGATGAAGAAGAACAACTTGTTTGAGACCGAGCGCTTTTTCTGCGACATTTACTGTTTCGAGCCCGGCCAGGAACAGAAAGGCCATGTCCACGGGGAGCAGGACAAGGTCTACATCGTGCTGGAAGGGGAGGGCACGTTTCAGGTCGGCTCGAGCAAACAGGTTCTCAAAACCGGGCAGGGAACGATGGCTCCTGCCGGCGAGGAACACGGGGTGAAAAACGACAGCGGAAAGCGGTTGAAAGTTTTGGTCTTCGTCGCGCCGAATCCCTCCTGAGCAACGTGACAAGCTTGGAATGTGTTACGAAGATGTCCGATTGACGAATGACGTCTGGTGATTCACGGTTGCCCCGTTCACCGAGCGCAGTTAGCTCGTTACGGACTCGCTGGTGGCAGGTTTGCCGTGATGCAGGATTTCATGATCTCGACCCTGCAGGTCGTGAGCTCACCCGCCCAACGATTCCACATCTCCTGGAGTTCCTCGGGCGAGACCTTGCCTCTTTCAACGTCGATGAGGATATGGCCGGGTACCGAGGAGGAATCAACCGCCCTCACGACGTGCTGTCCGCGCATGCGCCTGATCAACTCATCCAGTCGTGAACTGCAGCTTGTTTGCTCGAACGCGAGCGCGATCCGCTCCTGAGCCGCTGCAGACGGCTGCGGGGATACCCACGCGCCTGCCAGAGCGACCCACATCACGATGATATGCAAGAGAGGGCGTTCGAGCATCGTCAATGAAACGGCGGGGGCCGGCCCGCCATCAAGCCGGCCGGCCCCACGCCTCTTAGGGTGCAGGAACCGGCGTGATTCCAGTCTGGGGTGTGGTCACCGTCCATGGCACCATCGGCATCAGCGGAGCCGGCTGCGCATCCGGTCCTGCCACGAGCACGGCGATCGCGCCTCTCAGCGCGGCCGTCAGCGAGTGGGTCACGAGAGGATAGGCTCCCGCCGACTCGACCACGACATCGAACGTCGCAGCGCTTCCCGGTCCGACCACGTAGGTCTGGATGCCCTTCAGGCTGTTGGCAGGATTGCCGCTTTCATACACGTTGTCCCAAATTTCGCCGATCGGGTGAAACGCCGAGAATTCGTTCGGTCCCGCGTTCACGAAATAGATGCGGACCCGCTCGCCGGGCTTGGCGTCGAGCTTTCCCCCGCCGGTCACGAACGGGTGGTATTTGAAGATCCCGCCATTGAACATCATGCCGTCAAACTTCCGGTCGAACATGGCCTGCACGTCGTCCGGGTTCTTGTAATGCTCCGACTGAATCAGCACGTATTCGCGATCCGCCTTGGGCCAGGCCTTCGAGTCTTTGGGGTCCACGATGACGGCACCGAACATTCCTCGTGCGACGTGTTGAATCATGGGCGGCGCCCCGCAATGATAGAAGAAGATGCCGGGCTTCTTCGCGACGAACGTGTAGCTAATCGTTTCCCCGGCGTTGATGGCCCGGTAGTTTTTCAAGAAGTCGATTTCAGCGGCGTGAAAATCCATTGCATGCGGATACTTGTTGGTCGCGGGATTGGTCAGCGTGAAGTTGATCGTGTCCCCTTCCATCACCCGCACGACCGGTCCCGGCATTTGGCCGTTGAAGGTCCAGGCCGCATATTTCTCGCCGCTCCCGTCGATGACGACATCCGTTTCCACCGCCGTCATCTTCACCTCATGGGTCTTTGCTTCGGCCGCCCCGGCCGCCAGCCCCAGCGCAACGCCGATGACGGCGGCCAGTCGCTGGCCTGCCTTTGATTGCAGTCTCACCATCTCTCGCATCTTCATGTATGCCTCCTCTCGAAGAAGGAAATTGTTCCGGGTGTCTGTCGTACTGAACAGATCCGGTCTGTCGAGATAACTCGGTTGCGCACACATTACGACAGGGGCCCATTTTTAAAACATGACATTTGTCATGTTTCAGGGCGATCTCAGAAATGTTTTTTAGACGAGTGTGCAGATAGTGCCTATGGCGGGATTTGTTTCAGTCGTGACGGGGCGACTCGATGCGGTACATGAGCAAAAGCGCAACGATTGGTGCAGGCGATGATCGCGCATGCAATGGTCGCCGCGGTTCCATCCACTGTGAGTCGGTGCGGGAGAGGGCGGTCAGGCCGTGGCGATCATCTTCAGGCGAGGGAGGTCGCGGATGAGTAGACGGGCCGCGGTGCCTGACACGAGGCGGTCTTTTTTGAACCGGGCCATGATCCGGATGGCGGTTTCGGTCGTGACGCCGACCATGTTCGCCATGTCCTGCCGGGTGAGACGGACGGCCAGTCGAATCCCGCTGGATTCGGGAACCCCGCTGCGCTCCGCGAGGCTCACGAGCAAAGAAGCCAGCCGTTGATCGGCTCGGTCCAATGCCAAGACCTTGGCCTTTTCCTGCGCCTCGTTCAAGCGGTTGCCGAGATATTTGATGACCTCCAGCGCTGCGTCCGGGCTGCGACGCAACATGTCGAAGTAAGCCTTTTTGCTCATGCGTAGCACACTGACTTGTCCCATCGGCTGGGCGGTGCCCGGGTGGTAGGACCCGTCGAACGCAGCGGCGTCGCAGCAAAACAGATCGCCCGGCATCAAAACTTTCAGCGTGCACTCCTTCCCGCCCGGGGAGGATTTGACGCACTTGACCGAGCCTTCCTTCACGATGTGGAAGTATTCAGTCGGATCTCCCTCACGGAAGATATACTGCCCTTTCCCATAGTGGGTTTCCGTCATTTCGCGCAGGACCTGCTCTCGGTCCTGCGCGCTCAGAATGTTCAGGAGAGGAATTTGGTTCAGCGTCCCGGGCGGGGCCGTCTCCGGCCGACTAGGAGAGGATTTCTTTGGCTGTTTTGACAATGGAGCGCGCTCCGATTCCATAGTGGTCTACGAGTTCCTCCGGCTTCCCGCTATGCGGGATGTCCCGGACGGCTAATTTACGCACCCGCACGCCTTCGGATGCAAGGGCCCCGAGCACCGTGTCGCCCAGGCCACCATGCGCGTAGTGATCTTCGACGGTGAGGAAACGTCCACCGGTTGCACGCGCGCATTCGACCAGAGTCGCTCGGTCCACCGGCGCAATACTGTAGAGGTCCACCACGCGGGTCGGCACCCCGGCGGCCTTCAATTCGTCGTGAGCCTTGAGTGCCTCGAACAATGTGACGCCGGCTGCCACGATCGTGAGTTTGTCCGCAGCGCTTTGGCGGACGACCTTGGATCCCCCGATCGTAAACGCTTCGTCCGGTCCATAAATCACCGGGCTTTTGGGGCGCCCGGCTCGCAGGTACACCATTCCCTTATGGACTGCAGCAAGTTCGACCAGCTTGTACATGGCGGTCGCATCGGACGGGTAGAGCACCGTCACCCCCGGCTGTGCCGCCATCATGGCCATGTCCTCGAGTCCCATCTGCGAGGGACCGTCCTCTCCGATACTCACGCCCACATGGGTCCCCACCAATTTGATGTTGGACCGGCTGATCGCCGCCATACGAATGAAATCGTAGGCTCTGGTCAAAAAGCAGGCGAAGGTCGCCGCGAAAGGAATTTTTCCGCAGGCGGCGAGGCCCACGGCCGCCCCGACCATGTTCTGTTCCGCGATGAAGCTTTCGAAGAAACGCTGGGGAAAGCGCTTGCCGAACTTATCGGTATAAGTCGAATTCTTCACATCGGCATCCAGGGCCACGACGAGAGGGTTGGCTTCTCCGAGGGCAAGGAGGGCGGTTCCGAATGCTTCCCTCGTGGCGGCGCTATCGCCCACCTTATAGGGAGATCGTGCCACTGCGGTCGCGACCGGGGAGGGAGGCGGAGCGGGGCTCGGTTTCTTGATCTGGACCTGGCCGTTCGCCGGCTTCATCTGACGGGAAAGCTCATCCAGAGCATTTTGTGTCTCATCGCCTTTCTTGAGCGGCTTGCCATGCCAATCGGGCGAGTTTTCGACAAAGGAGATGCCGCGCCCTTTGTACGTTTTTGCCAGTAACACCGTCGGACGCCCCTTCGTCGTTGCCGCTTCCTGGAAGGCTGAGAGAAGCGCCGCGATATCATGACCGTCCACCACGATGGCATGCCAGCCGAACCCCGACCATCGAAGCCGGTAGGCTTCCATGTCGTGTTGTAACATCGTCGGATCGCTCTGTCCGAGGCGGTTGACGTCGATGATGGCGCAGAGGTTGTCAAGACCGGCCTGGCGTGCGTTCTCCGCCGCTTCCCATACCGATCCTTCGACCGACTCGCCGTCTCCCATCAATACGTAGGTCCGATAGTCGCTCCGATCCAGCGATTTAGCATTGAGCGCGAGTCCGACACCGGCGGCGAGCCCCTGCCCGAGGGATCCGGTCGCCATGTCGACGAACGGGAGGCGAGGAGTCGGGTGCCCTTCGAGGTCGGAACCGAGCGTCCGAAGTTTGAGCAGGTCGGAAGTGGGGAACAGCCCTGCTTCTGCCCAGGCGGCATAGAGGATCGGCGCGGCGTGTCCCTTGGAGAGCACGAAGCGATCGTTGCCGGCCAGCCGGGGATTCTTGGGGTCGTATCGCATGACGGAAAAAAAGAGAACGGCCACGATGTCGGCCGCCGAGCAACAGCTTGTCGGATGGCCGCTCCCGGCTTCGGTGGTCGCTTTGACGCTGTCGATTCGAAGCTGCGTCGCCTTATTGTGCAACAGCGTGACAAGATCTTGATCGGTTGCGGTGGAAGCAGTCATAAGCGGTCCTTTCAACGTGACGGCTAGGGGACACAGTACGATACGAATGCGGACAAACCAATTCACTTGCGAGGCTAGCAAATGGCATGCGGCGAGTCAATGAAGGCAATTTCGTACTCCGGGCGAAAGGAGCCCGGCGAAACATCCCACGTACACGTATTCATTCGTAACAACGGGATTAGAGTTCGATCCGGAGGACGCATGAACAACGCGGGACTGCGCGCGATCACGAATCAAGGTCAGCGCGGCGACGGACGACCACAAGGGGTCGCCTCCCGTGGCGTCAGTGTGGAAGTTGAGGTGGCTCAGGGCGTGAGCGGGCCTGTCACCGGACTTTGCGCAGCCGGAACGGACAGCGCAGGCATCCCCTCCTGGGGCAGAAAGCGGAAGTGGGTCACCGCGAAGGACACCGACTGGCCTTCCTGAAATCGATACCGCCGAAACTCTTCCTTGTTCATCCGGGAACGAAGGACCAACCCCTCCGGTGTCTCGATTTCCAAGCGGTAGGCCACCCCCAAGAAATAAATGTGGCGCAACTTTGCTTGGAGTCGGTAGCGGGACGGATCCTCGGCGACCTTGACATAGTAAGGACGAAAGCCGACTCGGAGCGGCATCCCGTCCGGAAAGCCGGGAGCCGGAAATTCCATCGATCCGACCTGTACCTGTTCCTGCGCGACGGTTCCCTCCAGAATATTCATCGAACCGATGAAGCGGGCAACGAACTCGCTGGCCGGCTCTTCGTAGACCTCCGCTGGGGTCCCGGCCTGCTCCAGCCGGCCCTTGGAGAATACGATGATACGTCCAGACACCTCCATAGCCTCTTCCTGGTCATGGGTGACGAACAGACTGGTCACCTTCAAGTCCGTGTGCAGCCGGATGAGCCATTCGCGCAATTCCTGCCGCACTTTGGCATCCACGGCGCCGAAGGGTTCATCCAGCAGCAGCACGCTGGGACGCGGGGCGAGTGCGCGCGCGATGGCCACGCGCTGACGTTGACCGCCTGACAGTTGATGAGGGTACCGAGCGCCCAAGCCCTGCAAACTCATCAGGTGCAGGAGATCGTGAACCCGCCGTTCGATGTCTGCACGGCTCCATTTCTGTATTCTCAGTCCGAAGGCGATGTTGTCGAACACTTGGAGATGTTTGAACAGGGCGTAATGCTGGAACACGAATCCGATGTTGCGCTCCTGAACGGTGACGTCGTTGACGCGTTTGCCGTCGATGAAGATGTCGCCGGACGTCGGCACTTCCAAACCTGCGATCATGCGGAGCACGGTGGTCTTGCCGCTGCCGCTGGGTCCCAGCAAGCCGAGCAGTTCACCCTCACGAACCTGAAAGGAGACATCATTCACGGCCACCGTCGTACCGAACTGCTTGGACAATTTGCGTACTTCGATCTTCATTGCTATCCGGCCTCCGCCACCGCCGCTTCTGCTCTCGCCTTCGCGATCTCCAGCACGATCAGAATGCCAAATGACACGGTGAGGAGGGTCAGTGCGACGGCATTCGCGGC
>DASTLA010000027.1:0-16497 GCA_035715525.1 Nitrospiraceae bacterium | reverse complement strand
AGCTCTTGTTTGGCTTCGTCGACGCCCGCGACGTCTTCAAAGCTGACCTTGACCTCCTTTTCCATGTAGATCTTGGCCTTGCTCTGACCGACCGTCATAAAGCCTTGGCTTTGGCCCATGCGACGCAAGACGAACCACCAGACGCCGAAGAAGAGCGCGATCGGGACGATCCAGGACAGCACGTCCCGGAGGAAGGTGCTTTCGATGACCCCGGTGACCTTGACCTTATGCGCGGTCAACTCACGGACGAGATCGGGATCGTCGATTCGGACCGTATCAAAGAGCTTGCCGTCCTTCATCTTGCCGTGAATCGCGTGCGGCGATACCGCGACT
Source organism: Nitrospiraceae bacterium (assembly GCA_035715525.1). Lineage (GTDB taxonomy): Bacteria > Nitrospirota > Nitrospiria > Nitrospirales > Nitrospiraceae > JAHBWI01. The sequence goes on along the minus strand of DASTLA010000027.1, from coordinate 16,164 downwards.
TCGATCACGTTGTCGGCGTCCACCGCCGCTTTGAATTCGCTGTAGGGGATTTCGGAGGGATTAAACAGAGAAGGGAGAAACATCTGGATCAGCATCAGCACCCACAGGGCGATGAACATGTACCAGATGGAGAATTGTCGTTGTTTGGGATCCATGCGCGATGTGTTACGGGATCCGATCTCTCGGATCTGACGATCTCCTCGCTTTTATGTTGTACGTGTTCCTCGTTTCATGCCTCTCAGCAGATCATCAGCTCGACAACTTGACGTCGCTGAGTCAACGGGCTAATTCTTGCGCAGTTTGAGCCGTTCCGTGAGCACGGGGTAGTTTGCCGTTCCCATCCCGAAATTGCCGCTCGCAGGGTCTGCGGCAATGACCCGTAACGTGATGCCGTCCGGCGCGTCTTTCGACAGCGGCACGAAGAACGGCGCCTCAAAACTGCTCTTGTCCCCCGAGTAGAACATTTGCAGTCGCTCCACGACGCGATTGTTGATCAACACCTCACCGAAAATGTGCACCTTGCGCGAATCCCAGTCGCTGTGCGGGCGCACCAGGGCGCCCGACAGCGTCCGCACTGAAGCACGCAACATCACATCGTCCTTCGCGATCAGCGATTCGCCCGCCTTGGGATGCTCGATCTGAACGAGGAAGCCGTAGAGGCGGAGCACGATCCCGTCGTTCACGAGGTCGTGACCGGGAACCAGGAGAACCGTTTTGCTTGCACGCTGGGAGGCGGTCGGATAGGCCAACGGACCTTCGGCCGTAATCTCTACGAGCGTGGGTCGTGAGAGTTCCAAGGTCGCGCTGAATGCGGCAGCTGGTCGAGAACTATACAGCGGTTCACCCATCAGGTGGGGTGTGCGCATGACCTGATTCTGATCTCCGGTTTCACCTTGCTGGATTCCGGTCGCGAGTATCTGCCCTGTGGTCATGTCCGTGATCGTGACCCGGGCGCCCCCGACTTCGCGTCCCAAGGCCAGCGCGCCGTGCGCAACCACACGAACGAGGACGGTCGTCTGTATGGGATCGTTGTAATGCCGCTTGGCTTCGATCTCCGCTTCGGAGGGTTCGGCGACGTAGGCGAAGCTGGTGCCGGTCGACAGCACGAGCAGGGAGGCGGTGATGACACAGAAAAGATCGGCGCGTTTCATTTCACTTTTGTGCCGGGCTCCACGTCCTCAATGAAGGTAGCCAGTCCCCGAACCTCTGCATCTCCAGCGGCGAGGACCATTCCTTGAGACTCGATCCCCATCAACTTGGCCGGCTTGAGATTCGCAACGATCACGATGGTTTTACCGACGAGCGTCTCCGGTTCATATTTCTTGCCGATGCCCGCGACGATCTGCCGCTGCTCGTTGCCCAAGCTCACTTGAAGCTTGAGCAACTTTTCGGACCTCGGCACGCGTTCGGCACTCAAGATCCTCGCGGCCTTGAGCTCAATCTTCATGAACTGGTCGATCGTGATGTGGGTCGGCGGGACGGCCGGTACTGAAGGTTGGGATGAGGCGGCCGGGGTTGCCGTCGGCGTTGCGGTCGGTTGCGCTGGAGTTTCACTCACGGTCTTAGCTCCTTGTGGTTTGTTGTCGATGCGGGGGAACAATGAGGCTGCTTTTTGAACTGGCGTATCAGGAAGCAACCCGCCCCAACTAATTGAGTTTGTATCCAGTGACAGTGGCTCTTTAGCCAGCCCGAGTTGCCGCCTGATCTCTAGTGCTGCGTGAGGCATGAATGGATAGAGGGCCAAGCTCAATAAACGAAGAGTCTCCATGACACTGTACAGAACAGTATTCAACTCATTATCTTGCCCCGACTTAGAAAGTTTCCAAGGCGTGGTCCTATCGAAATACTGATTCGCAATTTGTACTACTCGGCCAATGGATTCCAATGCACGATTAAACTCAAAACTTTCGATCTTCTGAAGAATGTCTTCTATGTACGATGGCTGATCGGCAAAATGCTCCTGACCGAGCTGAGTTTTCAGAAATAGGTAAGGTTTATCCCTGGCTACAGAGTCTGTGAATTTTGGGACCTTTCCAAGAGTGAATTTTTCAACAAGAGTCAGGGTTCGACTGAGCAGGTTTCCAAGGTCATTCGCCAGCTCCGTATTGATACGGTTGACTAAAGCAGACTGCGAGAAATCCCCGTCCTGCCCGAACGGCACCTCGCGCAGCAGGAAATATCGGAAGGCGTCTGCTCCGAACTGATCGATCATCTGGTTCGGGTCGACCACGTTCCCCCGGCTCTTGGACATCTTCTCGCCGTCCACCGTCCACCAACCATGTGCAAAGATGGTCCGGGGCAGCGGCAACTCCAGCGCCATGAGCATCGTCGACCAATAGACGGCGTGGGTCGTCAAAATATCCTTGCCGACCAAATGGACGTCGGCAGGCCAATAACCATTCCCGGCCGGCCTTTCCTTGGGGAGATATTCGAGTGCCGACATGTAGTTCACCAGCGCGTCGAACCAGACGTAGGTCACATAGTTCGTATCGAACGGCAACTCGATGCCCCAAGAGAGTCGCGATGTGGGACGCGAGATCGACAGGTCGCCGAGCTGTTGATTCTGCAGAAACCCAAGTACCTCGTTCCGTCGAGATTCGGGGCGAATGAACTCCGGATGCTGCTCGATGTGCTGGATCAGACGTTCCTGATATTGCCCCATCTTGAAAAAATAGTTGTGCTCGCTAAGGCGCTCGATCGGACGTTTGCAGTCCGGACACAGTCCGTCGGCCACGTCCTTTTCGGTCCAGAATCTCTCGTCGTAGGTGCAATACCATCCTGTATAATCGGCCTTGTAAATCAGCTGCTTATCGAAGAGTTGTTGAAGATGCCGTTGAACGACTGACTTGTGCGCGGGATCGGTCGTGCGAATGAAGCCGTCGTTGGAAATGTTCAACCGTTTCCAGAGGTTTTGAAATTGTGGCGCAAGGCGATCGCAGTGCGCCTGCGGATCGATGCCCGCCCTGGCGGCGGCCTGCTGGACCTTCTGTCCATGCTCGTCGAGACCGGTGAGGAAGAACACGTCGCGGCCGCGGAGGCGCCAGTAGCGGGCGAGGACGTCCGCGGCGATCGTGGTATAGGCATGCCCGATATGGGGCACGTCATTGACGTAGTAAATCGGAGTCGTAATGTAGAATCGCTCGGCGCCGTGCATGGATGTGTCAGAAACATAGCAAGGTGCCGGGCCCGAAATCCAGCGTGAGCGGACCGCCGTCGTCGGGCTCGGATGTCCGGCGCTCAAGCGGGCGTGGAATCGTGCCGGTGCAAGAGCAGACTGCGGAGCCGCAAGAGCACGGTCTCGAGGGCGATCTGCTGGTTCAGGTTGCGGTGGGCCTGGCGTTCGAGACGATCCAGTTCACCGATCATATCGAGCAGTGCCGTGACGTCGATGCCCTCGGCGAGGCTCTGCAGTTCGGTCCGTCGCTCCACGTTCAGCACATGGCCGCTTCCGGCACCCACAGCGATCAGCAACAGATCGCGGAGCCAGCGCAACAGCCAGTCAAAGGCCTCGGGAATTCGCTCCGCTTTCGCGAGCGCTTCGGCCGTCGTCAAGAGCTGCGAGATCGATCGGATTCCCTGCGGGGAAAACAACGTCGAAAACTCCTGCTGCTGGGTTCGCGCTTCTTTGATATCGGATTCCAACGCCCGCCCAAGCTGCCCGTCGCTGAGCAGGGCGAGGAAGCGTGCGTCGGCTGGGGGGAGTTCGCGTTTGAGAATGACTGCCGCTTCGACCTGAGTTTGCGCCGGCGTGGCGAGCCGGATGCACTGGCATCGCGACCGGATCGTGGCTAGCATTGCATGGGGCCGACTGGAAACGAGGAGGAACAGGCTGTGATCCGGCGGCTCCTCGAGCGTTTTCAGCAAGGCATTGGCCGCGCTGATGGTCATGCGATCCGCTTCGTCGATCAGACAAATCTTGCGATCGCCAATCAGTGGGCGATAGATCATTTGTTGTTCGATGTCACGGATGGCATCGATCTTGATCTGGGGATTCGCCTGCTCCCGATCCGCCTCGATCAAGAGGAAGTCAGGATGTGTCCGTGCGACGACTTGTAGGCAGGCACGGCAGGCTCCGCAGGAGTCCGGCTGATGTTCGGCCCAGGGTCGTTCGCATAGAAGAGCTTGGGTGACGCGTAGCGCGAATAGGCGCTTTCCAATGCGATCCTCACCATGAAGCAGATAGGCATGTGCCAGTCTATTTTGGACGATGGCCGCTTGGACCAGCCGTTTGGCGCGCTCGTGTCCGATGACGTCAGCGAACGGCATGGCGGATTCTCCTCGGAAGCTCGGCAAGCCGGGAGGGCCGAGGGATGGGCCCGGAAAACCGCCTCAAGACCCTGGTGACGGCCTTCGAGACCTCGGCCGCAACGGCCTCTTCGTTCCGGGTTGCGTTGATGACCGTAATGCGGTCCGGTTCATGTCGAGCCAAAGACCGGAAGCCGGCGCGCACTCTCCGATGGAAACGCGCCGTTTCCTTGTCGAGCCGGTTGGTCACAAGGGCCCGTCGGCGTCGCCCGAGCCCGGTTTCAACAGGCACGTCGAAGAGCAGCGTCAGATCGGGTCGGATGCTTTCAGTGGCGATTCGGTTCATTTTGCGAAGCAACTGAATCTCGAGACCGCGGGCATACCCTTGATAGGCCAGGGTCGAATCGCTGAACCGATCGCAGAGGACGATCTGGCCCCTGCGAAGCGCCGGTTGGATCACCTGGCTCATGTGCTGCCGGCGGGCGGCGAACACCAGAAAGGCTTCGGTTTCCGGTGCAAAGGGTTCCGTGGTGCGTTCGAGCAGGACGGATCTGATCTTTTCTGCCAGCGGAGTACCCCCCGGCTCGCGGGTTTCGATGGTGCTGTAGCCCATGGTGCGAAGGAACGCGGCCAGGCGTTTCGCTTGGGTGCTTTTGCCGCTTCCCTCGATACCCTCCAAGGTGATCAAGAGTCCGGGGCCGCGCCGCTGTCCTCGAGCCACAGTTTGCATCCGTTTCGTGGTGGATTGACGGGGCGGAATCCTATTCCAAGTTATTGAAAATAGCAAGAAAAGGCTTGCTCGGACCGAGCATAAATCGGTATCATGACGCTCTACCTCGGATTCTTGCCAAACGGATGCTGAAAGCCTCATTGAAACGGTACTTTTTGACGGGATTGCTCGTCATGATCCCCATTTGGGGAACCGTGCTCATCTTGAAGACCCTGTTCATCAGCCTAGACGGCATTCTCGGCGATGCAGCTGCCCGGTTGGTCACCCCGGGGTATTATGTGCCGGGGTTGGGCATCGTCGCGCTCGTGTTCCTGATTTTTCTCACCGGTCTTTTTGCCGCGAATTTCATCGGGCGGCAAGTCGTACGGCTGTGGGAGAACCTCCTCAACCGCGTCCCGGTCGTCAGGGGAATCTATTCGACAATTAAATCGATGATGGACATTCTGTCGTTTGCGGAACGGGAGACCTATCGACGGGTGGTGTTGATTCAATTTCCCAAGGACGGTCACTACTGTTTCGCGTTCGTGACCGGCGTGACCAAGGGAGAAATTCAAAATCTGTCCCCGGATCCTCTGATCCATGTGTACGTGCCTACCTCGCCCAACCCCACGTCCGGCTACTTCCTGCTCGTTCCGGAGCGGGAGGTGATTGCAGTGGAGATCACGGTCGAAGAAGCCATGAAGCTGATCGTGTCGGGCGGACTCTATGCGCCATGCGCGTCCGGTGCATCGATGCAACTGGGTGGAAAGTGGACGCATGTGTCGCAGCCGCGACAGGGCGTGCCGATAGCGCGAGGATGAACTAAGTCATTTCGTGAGGGTCGGGCTTTTGATCGCGGTAAAGTCATGAATCAATCAAGCAACGGTCCAATGAACGAATCGGCAATTCCCGGGCTGGGCGTCATCATCATGGCGGCCGGACTCGGCAAGAGGATGAAATCCAAACTGGCCAAAGTCCTGCATCCTGTGGCCGGCAAACCGATGGTGCTGTACGTCGTGGACATGGCCTGTCGGCTTGGTGAACAGGGAGTCGCCCTCATCGTAGGCCACCAAGGTTCCGACGTCCGGAGTGTCGTGGAAGCGAGCCGTTGCCGCGTGACCATCGCGGAGCAAATCACCCAGCTGGGGACGGGCCATGCGGTCCTCCAAGCTCGGCCTATTTTTGCCGGACATCCTGAACTGCGCCCGTCCCGCTATCTGATCCTGAACGGCGATACACCATTGCTGACTGAAGCGACCGTGCGTGGGTTGGTCGCGGTACATGACCAGCAGAAGGCGGCCGTGACCCTCTTGACCGCGGTGCTGGAGAATGCGTCCGGGTATGGGCGCGTGATTCGTCGGCGCCGGGACGAATGGCACACAGACGCGGCGGAGAACGTGGTGCAGAAGATCGTCGAGGATAAAGACGCGTCGGTGGCGGAACGGGCCGTGCGTGAAATCAACGTGGGCACCTATGTGGTCGACGGGGCGTTTTTGTTTCCGGCGCTGGAGCAGCTCACGCCGGCGAATGCGCAGGGAGAATATTATCTTACCGATATCGTCCAGACGGCCGTCGAACAGGGTCGTACGGTGGCCGCCATGCGACTGCCTTTCATCGAGGAAGGCCTCGGTATCAATAGCCGGCTGCAATTGGCGGAAGCGGAACGAGTCATTCGGTACCGTATTCGGGAGCGCTGGATGGAAGCCGGTGTGACGATGCTGGATCCCGCCTCCGCCTGGATCGATGCAACGGTGACGATCGGCCGAGACACCCTGCTCTATCCGAACGTGACCCTCGAGGGAAAGACTTCAATCGGCGAGGACACGGTCATCCATGCCGGCACGCGCGTGAGCGACTGCGTGATCGGTGACAGGGTGGAAATCTTGGACCATTGCCTGTTTCGCGAGTCCACCGTCGAAGACGGCGCGCATCTCGGACCCTTCGCACATCTCAGGCCCGGAACGATCGTGCGGCGCAACGCCAAGGTCGGGAATTTCGTGGAGATAAAAAAAGCCGAGCTCGGTGAAGGGGCAAAGGCGAACCATTTGACCTACCTCGGCGACGCCACCATCGGCAAAGGCGTCAATATCGGGGCGGGGACGATCACCTGCAACTACGACGGCTATAAGAAGTTTCAGACGGTAATCGGCGACAATGTCTTCGTGGGTAGCGATGTGCAGTTCGTCGCACCGGTCACGGTCGGCGACGGTGCGGTGATCGCAGCGGGGACGACGGTCACCGACGATGTGCCGTCGGACGCGCTCGTGATTTCCCGGATTCAACAGGTCACGCGGCCCGGCTGGGCCGCTCGTCGGCGGGCGCTGCAGCAAGGTCAGGAGCCGCCGGCTTCCGCTCCGGCAAAGGGGGCGGCCAAGTCGGATGCGATTCGGCGATCTCTCCCCAAAAAGCGGCGGGCGGTTCAACGAACCAAACGGAGGTAACGACGACCTATGTGTGGCATCGTGGGGTACGTGGGCAATCAGGAAGCAGTTCCCATTCTGCTGAACGGTCTGTCGAAACTGGAGTATCGCGGATACGACTCGGCCGGCGTTGCGGTCCAGCGGGGAGAAAAAATCGAAATCCGACGCAGCGTCGGCAAGCTGGTGAATCTGCAACAATCGCTGGCGCAGAAATCGCTGACCGGCACCTGCGGCATCGGACATACCCGGTGGGCCACCCATGGAAAGCCGTCCGAGCAAAACGCGCACCCGCATCGTTCCGAAAGCTGCACGTTGGTGCACAACGGCATCATCGAAAACTACGTCCAGTTGAAACAGCAGCTTCAGAAAGACGGCTACAAATTCCAATCGGAGACCGACACCGAAGTGGTCGCACATCTGATCGACAAGTACATCCAGAAGAAGGGACTGCATCTTGCTGATGCCGTACGGGCGGCGGCGAAGGAGATTCGCGGAAGTTACGCGATCACGGTCATCTCGGAACGCGAGCCGGGCTTGCTGGTAGCCGCTCGGTCCGGATGTCCGTTGGTGATCGGCCGTACGTCGGATGCATCGTTCGTCGGGTCGGATGTAATGGCCATGCTGTCCTATACGCGAGAGGTCACGTTTTTGGAAGAGGGCGACGTGGCGGAAGTGACCGCGAACGATATCAAATATACGGATCTTGAGGGGCGGCCCATCACCAGAAGAAAGTCCAACGTCACGTGGGATGCTTCGGCGGCCGAGAAAAGCGGGTATCCCCATTTCATGCTGAAGGAGATTCACGAACAGCCGCAGACCATTCTCGATACGATGAGAGGGCGGTATTCGTACGACAGCGGGGAGGCGGACCTGCCGGATATCGGCCTGACGCCCAAGCAGTTTGCCGAAGTCGGCCGTATCTGGATCGTCGCCTGCGGGACAAGCTGGCATGCGGGGCTGGTGGGCAAATACCTGCTCGAAGAAATGGTTCGCACGCCTGTGCAGGTCGATATCGGGTCGGAGTTTCGTTACCGAGACCCATTGATCGAAAAAAACGATCTATTCATCACGATCTCGCAGTCGGGTGAAACGGCCGATACGCTGGCGGCGGCCCGCGAGGCCAAGGAAAAAGGCGCCAGGGTCGTATCGATCGTGAACGTCGTCGGCAGTACGCTGGCGAGAGAATCCCACGGCGTGCTCTACACGCATTGCGGTCCGGAGATCGGGGTCGCTTCGACGAAGGCGTTTACCAGCCAGCTCGCTGCGCTCTATCTGTTGGCACTGCATCTCGGGCGCGTGCGTGGCACGTTGACCGCCGTCGACGGCAAAGCCTGGCTCGATCGATTGGTCACGCTGCCCTCGCTGGTCAAGCACGTTCTGGGGCGGGAAGCCGAGATTTTGGCGATCGCCAAGCGGTATTATAAAAAACCGAACTTCCTGTACCTCGGCCGCGGCATTAATTATCCCATCGCGCTTGAAGGTGCTCTGAAGCTGAAGGAGATTTCCTATATCCATGCCGAAGGCTATGCGGCAGGCGAGATGAAACACGGGCCGATCGCGTTGATCGACAAGGATATGCCCGTCGTCGTATTAGCGCCGCGAGATCGATTGTATGAAAAAACTGTCAGTAACCTGATGGAAGTCAAAGCCCGCCGCGCGCCGGTCATCGCATTTGTGGCGGAGGGCGAGCGAGAACTGGGCAAGACGGCGGATGCGGTTTTCACGATTCCGGACGTCCACCCATTGCTGTCGCCGATTCTGTTTACGATTCCCTTGCAATTGTTGGCGTACCACATTGCCGTGCTGCGGGGAGAAGACGTCGACCAGCCGAGGAACCTCGCGAAAAGCGTGACCGTGGAATAACAGGAAGGACCGCTGAGGGCACCATATGGAGATCACCAAGGAAGAAGTGGAAAAGGTCGCCAAGCTGGCACGGTTGGAGTTGTCTCCGTCGGAGGTGCCGGCGATGGCCGCGCAATTGAGCCAGATCCTCGTCTATGTGCAAACTCTTCGCACTTATGACACGGAGGGGGTCGAGCCGACGGCGACCGTGCTCGGCCAGGTGAATGTGTTTCGTGATGACCGCGTCGAACCGTCGTTGTCGACCGCCGACGCACTGGCGAATGCGCCGCAGACGGAAGGACAGGCGTTTCTCGTGCCCAAGATCATTTAGGAATCGTGAACGGTTTTCAGGTGGGGGCCAACCTCCCACAACACGTCGAGAATCATAACGTCGAGATTTGTAACAAGGAGGGCCATGTTTCGACAAATGTTGCGCGCGAAGATCCATCGGGCCACTGTGACGGAGGCCTGCTTGGAATATGAAGGCAGCCTCACCGTGGATGAAGATCTGCTGGAGGCGGCCGGAATCCTGCCGTACGAAGCGATTATCTGTTCCAATCTCAACAACGGCGAGCGGTTCATGACTTATGCCATGAGGGGCAAGCGGGGTGCCGGGGAAATCGTGCTGAATGGTCCGACGGCCCGGAAGGCAGCGGTGGGCGATCAGATCATCATCTTCTGTTACGAATATTACAGTGACGCGGAAATCAAGCGACACAAGCCAAAAATCATCCAGGTGGACGGCAAGAATCGCATGATTCGCAAAGGACCGAAGCGCTGATGGCGATTCATAAGCTCACGCTGGCCGAACTGCAGCGAAAATTTACTGCCGGTGAAGTGACCGCGGGAGAGATCGTGCGCGCCTACTGGCTGCGCATCACGCAGGTCGAACCGAAGATCAAGGCGTACTTGACGCAATGCAAAGACGCGACTTTGGCGGAGGCTGCGCAGCTCGACGATAAATTGAAGGGCTGGCGTAAGACCTCTCCCATGATGGCCATGCCGCTAGCCGTCAAAGACAATATCTGCACCGCGGGAATCAGGACAACCTGCGCATCCCGCATGCTCGACCAGTTCGTGCCTCCGTACGACGCGACCGTCATCTCCAAGCTGCGAACGCAAGGCTACCTGCTGCTCGGCAAGACAAATCTCGATGAATTCGCCATGGGTTCTTCGACGGAAAATTCGGCCTTCGGCCCAAGCCGCAATCCCTGGAATGTCCAAACGGTACCGGGGGGCTCGAGCGGCGGATCGGCTGCCGCGGTGGCGGCGGATGCCTGCGTGGCTGCGCTGGGTTCGGACACGGGTGGATCGATCCGGCAGCCGGCCGCGTTGTGCGGCGTGGTGGGGCTGAAGCCGACGTACGGTCGGGTGTCCCGCTACGGCCTCGTAGCCTTTGCTTCTTCCTTGGATCAGATCGGTCCGATTACCAAAGACGTCACCGATGCTGCGCTCCTGTTGGGAATGATCGCCGGACATGACGTGCGCGATTCAACCTCCGCCGACGTCCCCGTGCCGGATTATCTGAAAGCGCTCAAGCGGAAGGACTTGAAGCGGCTGAAGATCGGCGTGCCGGTGGAATATTTCGGCGAGGGGCTGGATCCAGAGGTGGACCATGCGGTGCGGACCGCCATCGAGGGCCTGCGCGAACTTGGCGCGGACATCCGCGACATCTCCCTGCCGAGGACTGATGCGGCCGTGGCCACCTACTATGTGATAGCCACCGCCGAAGCGAGTTCCAATCTGGCTCGTTATGATGGCGTGAAATACGGCACCCGCGCAAAAGAAAGCCGCGACTTGCTCGACATGTACATTAAGACGAGAGCCGAAGGATTCGGACCCGAAGTGAAGCGACGAATCATGCTCGGCACCTACGTCCTCAGCGCGGGTTACTACGATGCGTACTATGGGAAAGCGCAGGCGGTACGCACGCTGATTCGCGACGACTTCACCGCAGCCTTCGGTGAGGTTGATCTGATCGCGACGCCCGTGACCCCCTCGCAGGCGTTCACGTTCGGCGAAAAGGTACAGAACCCGCTTCAGATGTACCTCTCAGACATTTATACCATCTCGGTCAACTTGGCCGGCCTTCCCGCGATCGCCGTGCCCTGCGGGTTCAGCAAGAATGGGTTGCCGATCGGCATGCAACTCATCGGCCGGGCGTTTGAGGAAGACGTGATCTTGCGCGCCGCGCATGCCTATGAACAAACGACAAGCTGGCGGATGAAGAAGCCGGCGATCCGGTAACGGCGAGGGACTGACCATGATTGTGGACATAGCGGCGATCTTAGTGGCGGTGGCGTTCGCGGTCCTCGTGGGGTATCTGGTGCCGCTTCTGATTCAGGTCCGCAAGACCGTCACAGAGACGGAGCAGTTGCTCGCCAGGATGAACGGCGAGTTGCCGACGCTGATTACGGAATTGCGGACGATGAGCCAGAACTTGAACGAGCTGGCCGAGCAAGCACGGAGCGGCGTCGAGCATGCGGCAGTGTTGCTCCATGCGGTCGGAGAAGTCGGCGAATCGGTTCAGCAGGTGCACGGGCTGGTGCGCGGGTCTGGCGGTTCGCTCGTTACCAATCTGGCAAGCATGGTGGCCGGGTTTCGCGCGGCCAAACAGGTGGTGAAGGACCGGATGAAAGAAGGAGGGCATCACAATGGTGGATGATCGGGGGTCTTCGATGGCGGCGGTATTGCTGGGCTTCGTCAGCGGGGCAGCGCTGGGCGCCGTGGCGGCTTTGCTGCTCGCGCCTCGTACGGGTCATGAATCGCGCGAGATGCTTCGCGGCTATGCAAGGCGCGCCGAAGATGGGTTGCGCGAGATGGTCGGTGAGGCCGGCCATGCGTTGGAGGATGTCGTCGAGGAAGGACGCGATTTTCTTGAATCGAAGAAGTCCGTCTTGCGTGAGGCATTCGATGCCGGGCGCGAGGCCATGCGTCGAGAGCGTGACCGCTTTTCCAAGGGAGAACAAAGCTGACGTGACTTACGAAGTCGTCATCGGTGTCGAGGTCCATGCTCAGCTGCGCACCCAGTCGAAGATGTTCTGTGCCTGCGGCACGACCTTCGGTCGAATGGCCAATGCGCAAACCTGTCCGGTGTGTTTAGGGATGCCAGGAACCTTGCCCGTCATCAATGCGAAAGCCGTGGAACTCGCGGTTCGGGCCGGCCTTGCCTTGAATTGTACGATCCGGTCACAGAACCGCTTCGCCCGCAAAAATTACTTCTACCCGGATCTGCCGAAGGGCTATCAAATTACTCAGTATGAGGCGCCGATTTGCGAGAACGGATGGATCGACGTCGCAGCCGGTTCCGAAAGCAGACGGGTTCGCATCAGACGTGCCCATTTGGAAGAAGATGCCGGCAAGAACGTTCATGACGGCGCCGCCGGGATGAGTCGGGTGGACTTGAATCGCGCGGGCACGCCGCTCTTGGAAATCGTCACCGAACCCGATATGCGCTCCGCCGACGAAGTCGTGGCCTATCTCAAGAGCTTGCGTGATGTCTTGATGTATTTGGATGTGTGCGACGGCAATATGGAAGAAGGCAGCTTCCGGTGTGAGCCGAATCTCTCGCTGCGTCCCGTGGGCCGGCACGCGTTCGGAACGAAGGTGGAGTTGAAAAACATCAACTCGTTCAAGTTCGTAAAAGACGCCGTTGAATACGAGATCAAACGGCAGACGAAAGTACTGAACGAGGGAGGTTCGATTCACCAGGAGACACGGCTTTGGAACCTCGACCGCGGCGAGACGGCCGTGATGCGTTCCAAGGAAGAGGCGCACGATTATCGCTATTTCCCCGATCCCGACCTGGTGCCATTGGATCTGTCGGAGGAATGGATCGACCGGTTGCGCCAAGGGTTGCCGGAGTTGGCCTCTGCAAAAGCCCAACGGTTCGTCACCGAGTTCGGATTGCCGGAGTACGACGCTGGCATCTTGACGTCGTCGCGCTCGCTGGCGGCCTACTTCGAAGCCTGTCTGAAACTGTATCCGCAGCCCAAAATCGTGAGCAATTGGGTGATGGGCGAACTGCTTCGCGAGTTGAACCAGTCCGGAACCGATCCCTCCGACTCGCCGGTCTCACCGGAGCGATTGGTCAGCCTGCTTGAACTGGTGGATCAAGGCACCATCAGTCTCAAAACTGCCCGCGATATGTTCCCGGATGTGTATTGTTCTGACAAGGCACCTGCCGACCTCGTACGGGAAAAAGGCCTGACTCAGGTGTCCGACGAGGCTGTGCTGAAAACGGTCATCATGGACGTGCTGGCCAAGAACTCGGTGCAGGTCGAGCAGTATAAAGCCGGAAAGCAGCAGGTAATCGGCTTTCTCGTTGGGCAGGTTATGAGGGCGTCCGGTGGGAAAGCTAACCCCGGCAAGGTGAACGAGATGCTTCGGACGATCATGGCCGGTTGAGACGAAAACAAAGCGAACGAAGTGTTAACCAAAAGACGAGGTGCAGCGGTATGAGCGCAATCAGCAGTGTGAAGGGACGGCAAATCATCGATTCACGCGGCAACCCCACGGTCGAAGTGGACGTGTTCCTCGAAAGCGGAGCGCATGGCCGGGCCGCAGTGCCCTCAGGCGCCTCGACGGGCGAGAAAGAGGCCATCGAGCTGCGGGATGGAGACAAGAAGCGATGGATGGGCAAAGGTGTGTCCAGAGCAGTGGCGAACGTCTCCAAAGCGATCGCCCCGAAAATCCTTGGAATGGAAGCATTGGACCAGGCAGCAATCGATCATGCGATGATCTCGCTCGATGGCACCAATAGCAAAGGCAAGTTGGGCGCCAATGCCATTCTCGGTGTGTCGCTTGCGGTGGCTAAGGCCGCAGCGAACGAAACGGGCCAGCCGCTGTATCGATATCTCGGAGGTACGAATGCCCGAGTGTTGCCGGTGCCCCTCATGAATATTATCAATGGTGGCGCCCATGCGGACAACCGGCTCGATCTGCAAGAGTTCATGATCATGCCGGTAGGAGCCTCGCGGTTCAGCGAAGCGCTCCGTATGGCCACAGAGGTGTTTCATACGCTGAAGGCGTTGTTGAAGAAAAAGGGCTTGAGTACTGCGGTGGGAGATGAGGGGGGATTCGCACCGGACCTGCAATCCAACGAAGAAGCATTGGCTCTGATCATGCAGGCTATCGAAGACGCGGGTTATCGCCCCGGCAAGGATATCGCCCTGGCTTTGGATTGCGCAGCCAGCGAACTGTATGAGAAGGGACGATATGTGTTGGAGGCCGAAAAAAATCCGGAGCGGTCGTCTGAAGAAATGGTCGGCTACTACAGCAAGCTCCTCGATCGCTATCCGATCCTTTCGATCGAGGACGGCTTGAGCGAAGTGGACTGGAAAGGCTGGAAGATTCTCACGGAAAAATTGGGTAAGCGAGTGCAACTTGTGGGGGACGACATCTTCGTGACCAACGTGGAGATATTCGCAAAGGGCATCGAGTGCGGAATCGGGAATTCGATCCTCATCAAGCTGAATCAGATCGGAACCCTGACCGAGACCTTGGATGCCATCGAGTTGGCGAAGCGGTCCGGCTACACCGCCATCATTTCTCACCGGTCGGGCGAAACCGAGGATACGACCATTGCGGATGTGGCCGTGGCGACCAACAGCGGGCTGATCAAGACGGGATCGCTGTCTCGCACGGATCGTGTCGCAAAATACAATCAACTGCTGCGTATCGAGGGGGAGTTGGGAAGCACAGCAGTCTATCGCGGACGCTCGGCCGTTCCTTCGAGGATGTAATCACGATGATCAAACCGAACCGTGGACGAGAGTGGTTGGATTGGCAGCGCAAGCTCGCAACGGCTGGCAAATGGACAGGCTTAGCCGCCATCCTGGTGATGATCGGAGGTCTGCTCTTCGGGGAGATGGGTATTTCTCGCTACATCCATCTGCGCTCCCACGCCGAACAGCTGGAGCACGAACTAGCGGAGCTCCAACGGCTCAACGGCGAACTCCGGACTGATCTCGATCGAGTCCAATACGACTCGGCTCGACTCGAAGAATTGGCCAGGGAACAGCTCGGTTATGTCCGCAAGGGGGAAACGGTCTATCAGCTGGCCCCCGGTGTCGAGCGTGAGAAGTTGTATCCGGGACGACGGCCATGAAATTCGGCAGTGTGGCGATTGTCGGGCGATCCAATGTCGGCAAGTCGACCTTGTTGAATCGTTTGCTTCGCGAGAAGATTGCCATCGTGTCGGACAAGCCTCAGACGACACGGACTCGCATTCTGGGGGTGGCACATGTCGAGAGCGCGCAGATCGTTTTCCTTGATACGCCGGGACTACATGAGCCGCGACACCTCTTGAATCGCCGCATGGTGCGTACGGCGCTCGAAACGTTCGACGACGCCGATGTGCTGTTCGTCGTGGTCGATGCTACGGCGGAGCCTGGGCCGGGCGATCTAGCCGTAATCGGTCATTTGCGTGCGGCCATGGTCAAGCAAGCACGTCCCGTCGTCCTGGTCATCAATAAGGTCGACCTCGTGAACAAGACACGCCTTCTGCCTCGGATTGACCAATATGCGCGGCTGTATCAATGGATCGAAGTCGTGCCACTGTCCGCCGAAACTGGCGATAACGTAGATCGACTGCTGGCCGTGACTCAGGCGCTGTTGCCTGAAGGAGAAGCCGTATATGGCGAGGACATGGTCACCGATCAATCCATGCGCACGCTCGCAGCTGAATTAATTCGGGAGAAAATCCTTCGCCAGACCTACGAAGAGGTGCCTCATTCGGTGGCCGTGGAAATCGAGGAATTTCAGGAAACCAAGAAGCTGATGAGAATTACGGCCGCCGTCTTGGTGGAAAAGGAATCGCAGAAAGGGATTCTCATCGGAAAGCAGGGAGAGCGCCTGAAGCAGGTAGGTGTCCAGGCTCGACAGGATATGGAACGCATCTTTGGGACAAAAGTATTCCTGCAACTGTGGGTCAAAGTCCGAGACTCC
>DASTLA010000026.1:0-4318 GCA_035715525.1 Nitrospiraceae bacterium | reverse complement strand
TGAGCCAGTGGGCGCCGGAAACGCTCGGACTTTATATCCTCGATGCGTCGGGGCACGGCGTCGCCGCGGCCCTGCGGGCTATCGCCCTGATGAGCTTTTTGCGTGAGGAGAATTTAGCGAAAGTGGTGGGAACGTACGATCCGGGCGCCATTGTTACCGAAGCTAATCGACGGTTTCCTCTCACCAACGAAGGAGAGTATTTCACAGTCTGGGTCGGACGCATCCATCTGCCCTCCCGCTCGCTACTCTACGCGGCCGCGGGGCATGGAGGCGCGCTCCTGCAGTCCGCCGGCTCGAGCCAGTGGCTGACCGCCTCCAGCTTGCCCTTGGGGTTCGATGCCGAGAACGAATTCCGCAGCAGTTACACGCAATTACATGAAGACGATCGGCTATTCTTGTTCAGCGACGGGATCTACGAGGCACCGGCCTCCTCCGGTGAGTTATGGGGACGTCAGCGTCTGCAGGCCACGTTGGATGCTCTGCGCACGAGCTCGATCGAGCGGTGTATCCAAGAAACGATGGCGAACGCACGCCGTTGGCTGGGAGGTGAGATATTTCCCGACGATGTCGCGTTGGTGGGGCTTGAGATCGGCGAGGGCCCTGTGAGAGGGGACAGTGATCTCGCATGAACAGTCCGACCCTAGATCTGTCGGCCGTGCTTGAGCGCCTCGACGGCGATTACGACCTCTTTGTCACGCTCGCGGAATTGTTTATCAGACGATGTGCCGGAGATCTGGCCGCGATCCAGTCGGCCATGCAGGCAGGAGACTTCCAAGCGATGACCAGCCAAGCCCACAAGTTGAAAGGATCGGCGATGGAGTTTTGCGCTTATCCTGCCGTGGCGGCGGCGAAAGCGTTGGAGGAGCAGGCCCGCTCGGCCGATATGGAGCAGAGGGAAGTCTTGTGCCGGCGGGTCGAAGTGGAAGTGACACGACTAAGCGCTGAATTGACAGCGATCATCGAAAAGGGTTTTCCCTCATGAGGCCGAGCCACTCCAAAACGGTGCTGGTCGTGGATGCTTGTCCGGAACTGCAGGCCTACGCTCTTGAAGAGGCGAAGAGCAGAGGATTGTCCATCATTACGGCACCAGACCCCCATGTCGCGCTGACGATACTGGATATGACGGTCCCTGATATCATTCTGACCGATTTATTCTTGCCGGATATGGGAGGGCTCGCCCTCATCAAGCAAGTTCGTGCCAAATATCCCTTGACGGCGCTCGTGCTCGTGGCGGAGGAGGGGAACGAAGTCACAATCGTGGAGGCGCTGCGATCCGGAGCGATAGATTATCTCCGGAAGCCGGTAGATGCAGATGAGCTAGGGATGGCCTTCGACCGTGCGCTCCATGCGATTCCCCGTACGGTCGACGATGCACCCGGGATCCAGCAACTCGAGTATCGGTTGGTTATCGGTACCGATCCTTCCTATGTGGAAAGCTGCGTCACATGGCTGATTCAAGGGACTGCCATGATGTTCCCGGAGACGCAGCGCCTCCATCTTCGGGCCACACTGATCGAATTGATCGTCAACGCCGTGGAACACGGCAGCTTGGAAATCACCTATCAGGAAAAACATGAGGCGCTGACAAGAGATCAGTATGAGGGGCTCATTCAGGAGCGCCGACGAGATCCGCGATTCGCCCAGCGCCGGGTCATTATTCGAGCCTGCTATGACAAACCTGCCAGAGTTCTTCGGTATACGATCACGGATGAAGGAAACGGCTTTCGCTGGAAGAGCTTCCTGACCAGCTCCGAGGAGCTCTGCAACAGCCGGGAGGCCAACGGGCGGGGCGTGTTCCTTGCCCGCTCGTTTTTTCCAGATGTCCGCTATAACGACCGCGGCAACGAAGTGTCATTTACGGTGTCCCTGGCGTAGGGCTCCGCAGGCTTCTGTTGCAGGCGCCCGACGCGGCCGGGCGGCCGCGCCCACAATGGAATCGAAGCTTGACGCTCTCCCAGCGGAACGCTATTCTTTGCCCCCTACCTCGGGTTTCAACCTATAGCAGGAGCAGGGAATGACTTGGTCAGCGCGCGCCGCAGTGCTCAGTGCCTGTGTGTTTAGCATCACCGCCTGCAGTTCAGCCGAGTGGCGGCATCCGGTCAAACCGAGCGATGAGTTTGCGCAAGATTACAACAAGTGTCAAAACGACGCCATGCGGGATCCGAAGCTGCAGCAAGGTCTTCAGTTGCTGGTGATTCAAGCGACCGAACGATGTGTACAAAAAATGGGTTGGCGGTTGGTGGAAAAGGAATAGATTTGCTGACCCGCAGATTAGAGCAGGCGAATGCGGGTCATAAATTCATGCGGGAGCGGCCCGGTGTGCTCGATCCGGATGGTCGTGATCGCCTTCTTCGCCTGGTAGCCCGTGGACTTCCAGCCGGCCATCGGCTGCAAAGATCCTTCGTAAAGCCGACTCGATCCGCCTTCGATCGTGATGGACAGGGGGCGATCCATGCCATCGCCTTCCAGGAGATATCCTTCCTCGTCTGGAACCGCCCGACACCCCACATGCCAATTGAGCTCGAGCCGGTGCGTACCGCTTCCGGTGAGCCAATCCCAAATCATCCATGATCCGGATGGGTCATACGAAATCCCGCGCAGATGGGTCACCCCCAGACGGTCTTTGTAGCCATAATGGCGGGCAATCACGGTGATCTTGCCCTCCGGCGTCTCATCTCGATACACCAGATGCGTCTCGAAGGGATGCGACCATGCTAAGGGTCCTTTCTGCACGGCTTGATCAAGGCTGTCGATCGTGACGGTATTGTGCGCACTCGTGCCACGAAAGTAGGCGCGCCACCGTTCATCGCCCGTGTAGGTATAGGTGCCAGGATCGATCAACACTTCCTGCCGGCCCTGTTGCAGAAGGAATGACAGCGCATCCGCATGGCCGTGCGCGTAGAATGGCGGCATCCCGAGAGGCCCATGATCGAAGATAGCTCGTTCGGACCGGGGTCCTCGAATGATCGAATAGCCAGAAAGGTGAAAGGTCGTCAACCCAGGTCTGTGGGACTGTCCCGAAACTGGAAAACGAAGAAAGGGAGAGAGCGCGATCTCGCTCTCTCCATCGCCGATGGGCGGCAGTTCATCGGCGTTTAGGTTGCTAAACTGATGGAGAAATGTTCGGCTCTGGTCGAACAGGAAACGGATCTTGTCCGGGATGGGCAACGATCGGTGATCGGCGATCGCCAGGATCAATCCATAGAGATCGGTGCTGAACCGAAGATAGCCGAATCCCTGTTCTCGGCCGCCGCCGTCCTGGCTGATATGCCGTGGTGTCTCCTCTTCCAATAAATACGAGCCGAAGGCCGACCAGCGTTCCGCATACACCGATTCGGGAAAGAGGCTTCCGGCATGGATCAAGGCTACCGCACAGGCGAGGGTGCCATGGGAGGAGATCGTGGGAATCGAAAGCCGCCGCCTGATCCATTCTGCCTGTCGAAAGACAAGAGTCAGCGTCGCTCGCCAGCTGGTTTGAGGTTGCTGCAACCAAGGGCGCAGCAAATCCATCGCATAGCAGACGGCGAGAAGGCGCAGCGCGCATTCGGCCGGCGAGACGTAATGGATCCCAATCATGGCAGGATTCGCCTCGACCCACGAGATTAGCTGGGCCTCGGCCATCGCCACGGCTTTTTCCCGCAGGACCGATCCCCCTTCACGGGCGAGCAAAGCGAGCGTGATCAAGTGTTGCAGGCGAGAAGGCTCCCAGGCTGCTCGGATGTCGCCGTACGGATTGCCGGGGTAAACATTGATATGGTCGAAGAATCGACGCGGCCACAGTTGCCCGGTATCCGGAGCCCGATGCCAACAAGAACCGTCGAGACTCCAGTTCCAGTGAGACCCAAATACAGTCAGTGTCCCGCACAGCAGACTTTCGACCTCCAGCCCACTGGGATCGAATTGCCACATGAGTTGTGGAAGAACCGGATCGCGGCTGGAACAAAAAGTGGATGCCGTCACATCGTGATCGGTAAAGGAGCGACTGAGCCAGTGTGCGTGAAGCCGACGTTGCAGCCGGAATAGCAAACATTGTCCGCGTTCCCTCGCTCGGTGCCACCAATCGACCGAGCCCTGACCGGCAAGCACTTTCACCGGGGTGGCGAGGCTCTTCGGCAGGGCATCGGGATTTAGCGAGAGTGTGAAACGCAAGTGAACCTTGGAGATGATGATCAGAACAGCCCCTGGCCGCACAGTACCTTCGCCGGCGATCGAGGTCAATGCAGAAATGCCTGGTACTGGAATCAGACGCCCAGTTTGATCCGATTGGCGGCATTGCTGTCCCACGGCGCGACAATTTCCAGGCTCCCCCAATCTGCTG
>DASTLA010000025.1:0-4550 GCA_035715525.1 Nitrospiraceae bacterium | reverse complement strand
TACTTTCAGTTCTAAAGGCGCTGCGCGGGACAGACGGATGGGAGAGAATGGCATGAAGCCGAGCAAGGTGAAGCGGGCCATACATGATGAAGCTGCGCCCCGGCCGCGCACCTTCACCCGCGCGGTAGAGACGGGTGATCGATACGCGTTCTTAGACAGTTTCCGAGGTCTTGCGGTCATTCTGGTGGTCGCGACTCATGTCCTGGACTACACGCAGATGCCGCAGGATCTCAAGACCTCGATAACTTTTTGGGTGCAGGCCATTGCCGTGCCGCCGTTCTTTTTGGCCGACGGATTTCTGTGCTTGTGGAAGCTTGAACGAAATGACAAGGTGACGTATGGGGCCTATCTGCGGCGCAGCGCAGGAAGATTGCTCGTCCCATGGATGTTGTTCAGTCTTGTTTATGCAGTATTCCGATGGATCTTTGAGGAGGCGGATCCCTCGGCACAACCAGTGATTAAAGGACAAAGTCCAGCGGGCGTCGCGTCGGCCATTTACTATTCGGCCGTGTCGGCGCAGTTGTATTTCTTGCCGGCGTTGTTCCTTCTACGCTGCGCGTTACCGCTGACGCGCAGCCTGGCGAAAGCCGATCCTCTCATGCTGGTCGGGGTGTGGTCGGGGTATGTCATTGTGTGGCAGGCGGTCGACTTGGCGCAATATTTCGAACAGGGGTTGGATCCCGTTTTGAATGCTTGCTGGGGGATGCAATACTATTTGCTCGGCATGGTCCTCTTTCGGTATCGCGCCCTCGCACACACGTATGCTGCGATGTTAAGTGTTGCAAGCGGGGCCGTCTTGGTCCTCTTGAAATGGCTTGTCCCAGTCGCGGGCCTGTTCCAGCAGTACGGATATCTTTTCTTTGCCCTGTTCGCCTTTATGAGCTTGCAAGGGCGCGATCCCATATTCGCCGGGCTCGGACGGTATACCATGGAGATCTATCTCCTGCATGCTCCCATCCCCCTGAAGGCGGCTTCTCTCGTCGCCGGACGAGCCATGGAATCAACCAGCGTCCTATACTATGTCACCGTGACCGTTCTGACATTCCTCGTGGCCTATGCTGCGGCCGTGCTTCTGAGGCGGAAGGCCGCTGCGGGGCTCGTGTTCGGGAGCGCATCATGAGCGCCTCAGCGGAGCGCTATAGAAGGGCGGCTGCCCGATGAGTATGGTACGGAAAACTCGAGGAACTATGCCGTCTCGACCGCTGCCACAGCCCAGTCAGGGTGCTGCGTTTGGATCCAAAGGTGCGGCCGTCGGATCGAAAGAAAGCAAGCCATCCTCCGCCAAGATACCCTTCCTCTTAGTCATGCTCGCTTTGGTGGTGGAGTTCGCTCGACCTCAAGACGTCTTGCTGGGACTTCGCGCCATCCCGTTTCCTTCCCTGATCGATGCGTTGATCGCATTGGCCGTCCTCACATCTGGCAAATGGAATGTGGATCAATTGCAGAACCGGTGCTGGATTGGCCTGTTGGCCTTAATGGCGGTCCACGTTCCCTTCGCCAACAATAATTTCTGGGCGGCGATGACGTTGAAAGACATGACGTTATTGTTCGCGATGTACCTGGGGGTCTTGGCGTTCGTCGACAGCACGGCACGGATCCGTGTGCTCCTGAAAGTATGGTTGGGAGTGCATTTCTTCTTGGCCATATTCGGAGCGATGCACAAGGGGGCCGGCGTAGGGGGATGGCTGGGAGACGAGAACGATTTCTGTATGGAAATGAATGCCGCCGTCCCATTCGCTTTCTTTGCGTTTCAATCCACTACCAACAAAGTGGAAAAGCCGATATACATGGGATTGCTGTGTACGTTCATCCTGGCAGGCATGGTCAGCCTGTCCCGGGGAGGGTTTATCGGCCTCGCCGTCGTCGGGACCTATTGTTGGATGCGATCGTCGAGAAAGATTGCCGCCGTGCTCTTGGTGGGTCTGGCCGTCGTATTCATGTTGCTTATGGCGCCTCAAGAATACTGGGAAGAAGTGCAATCCATCACGTCCGACCAGACCATGGAGACCGGAACCGGCGGGGAACGGCTCTACAGCTGGGGCATCGGGTGGGATATGTTTCTGGGCAACCCGATACTGGGGGTGGGACAGGGCAATTATCCTTGGAATGTCGAAGAATATGAGGCCGGAAGGACTTTCAATACTCGCTCCCTGGCGGGCCGGCAGGCGCACTCCGCATACTTTACGTTATTGCCGGAACTGGGTCTTGTAGGGACAGGCATCTTTATCGCATTCGTCTACGGCGTCTATCGGGACCTCAAGTTCGTTCGCCGCAAGGGCCAAGTCCTTCTCAAGAGGGTGAAGGATGACCAGGCACGGCAGGATGTCCTTTTTATCAGCAACCTTGCGCGCGCGGTTGAAGGCAGCGTGGTGGGCTATCTTGCCAGCAGCGTGTTTATTTCCACGCTGTATTATCCGACATTCTGGGTCCTGATGGCGTTCACCGTTGCGGTGCGCACCATTGCGGGAAAAGTCTTCGATTCCCTTGACGCGGAATCTCAGGATATCGGACCGTTCGGGTTGAGGCCGATCCGACCGATTCCCAGACGCGGCCCGCGAGCCACAGGGACTCCTGGCCCGGTGATGCCTTGAATCCGCTGCGCAAGCCAGTGGGCCACGGGCGTTCCTCCGCGTCGGCATGATGAGTGATAAGTCGACGATTTTCTTTTTGTCCAGCAGCAGCGGTCCGGGTGGTGCCGAGCGCATCCTCGCCAAGCTAGCTGCGTCGATCGATGGAGAGCGTTTTCGGTGCGTGGTCGGGCTCTTCAGGCCTGGATGGCTGCAGGAGGAATGTCATCGACAAGGCGTCGCGACTCACGTGCTGCCGTCTCCAGGCAGCTTTGATCCAGGATGGGTGCGCACCTGCCTGAAATTCGTCCATCAGCAGCGCATCGCACTGATTCACTCACACGAGTTCGATGCCAACGTTCACGGCGCGCTCGTCGCACGCCTGGCTGGAATTCCTCAGATCGCCACGATCCACGGAAAGCACTATTACTGGGAAAAACCGCGCCGCCGGTTTGCGTATCGGCTCGTCAGTCGCTGGGCGAAGATGGTGACGGTATCGGAAGACCTCCGGCGCTTCGTGTCGACCAAGGTGGGCATTTCGCCTGAGCGTTTGCTGACCGTGTATAACGGCGTGGAGCTCTTGCCCGATGTCGACTCTTCAGCAGTCGCGCTGCTCCGCAAAGAGTTAGGTATTGCTGGCGATGATCGAGTGCTTGGAACAGTGGGCAGCTTGTATCCGGTGAAGGGGCACCGCTTTTTCCTCGAGGCCCTCCCGCAGGTCTTCCAAACATGTCCCCGTTCCACCGTGTTGATCGTGGGGCGCGGCGAATTGGAGTCATCGTTGAAAGACCAGGCCAAGCGATTGGGCTTGCAAGACAGAGTACTCTTTCTCGGGTTGCGCCAGGATATTCCGAGACTACTGGCCGTCATGGACGTGTTCGTAATGCCGTCGCTTTCGGAAGGCTTGTCCATTGCGTTGCTCGAGGCCATGGCGGCTCGCAAGGCTGTCATAGCTACGAGCGTGGGAGGGAATCCCGAACTGGTTCGTCACGGGGAAACAGGGTATTTGGTGTCCCCTGAGAATTCCGCGGATCTAGGGGCTGCGCTATCGACGCTGCTCTCTGACCCGGATAAGATACGAGCGTTCGGCCAAGCCGGGCGCACCCGAGTCGAAAGCGACTTCAGCCTCACCACGATGGTAAGCCGGTACGAGGCTCTCTACGAACGTGCGTTGTCCGGCCGGTAAGGACGGCGCAAGGTCAGCAACTCATGCCTGCCTGCTGTACGTGAATCCATGACTTACCCCTCTTGTATGAGAGTGTGCCATGTTGCGCATGGAGATCTCTGGGCCGGCGCCGAAGTGCATTTGGCTACTTTGTTGGAGGCCCTATTGGATGTCCCGGATCTCGAGCTCTCGGCTGTCCTGCTGCATGAAGGACGCTTGGCGGAGGTTCTTCGTGGGCAACGAATCAGGACGGTGGTTTTCGACGAGCGTCGCTCTTCTGCCTGGAAGATCCTCGGAGATCTCGTCGAGTACTTCAAGCGGGAACGTCCCGACCTCGTGCATACCCACAAATATAAGGACAATATGCTCGCAGCGATGGCCGGGTGGTGGACCGGCGTCCCGGGCCTGGTCAGAATCGTTCACGGGATGCCGGAACCCTTTCATGGCATGCGGCGCCTCAGAATGGCGGCGTACGAGTATGTGGACGGGCTGGTGAATCGGTATGCTGTCGATTCCATCATTGCAGTGTCGGCCAACATCGAACAGCGATTGGTCGAACGTTTCGGATCCTCTAAGGTCGTGAGGATTCATAACGGCATTGATCTGCGACAGGTGGGAAGCAGCCTCCCGCTCGAAACCGTGCGGAGGCAGCTCGGACTCATGTCGGACGACCTGGTGGTGGGATCGGTCGGTCGCCTGACTCCCGTGAAAGGACAGTCGACGCTGATTGAAGCGGTGGGCTTATTGAAAAGAGGCGGGTGGAACGTCAAAGGGTTGCTCGTCGGCGAAGGGCCGCTACGGAATGAGCTACAGGAATT
>DASTLA010000024.1:0-2303 GCA_035715525.1 Nitrospiraceae bacterium | reverse complement strand
ACAGGTGGCGTGAAGGCCCTTCATGCCATGTATCTCGGCGAGGCACAGCCGGCAGGACCCATAGGGCGATAAATGCATGGAGGCGCAGAGACTGGGAATGGCGATTCCTGATCTCGTGGCTGCCACGTAAACCGTCTCGTCCGGCTTGGCCTGCACGGATCGCCCGTTGATGGTCACATTCATTGATGTCAGCTCCGCCGTCAGCGATCCACGATCACGTCGACAGGGAAAGTCTGCGTCTGAACTCATCTCCGAAATGTTCGATCGCGGTAAGGACCGGGTAGGGAGCCCGCCCGCCATGCGCGCAGAGACTCGTGGCTTTCATGGTGTCCCCCAGATCGGAGAGCAGAGCCAGATCCCCGGCCGTGCCGTTTCCTGTTTCGATCCGTTCCAACAATTCGCGTGCGCGCACAGAGCCGATACGGCAGGGTGTGCATTTGCCGCAGGACTCGTCCGCGGTGAAGGTCATGTAGTGTCGCGCCAGCTCGACCATATCAGTCTGGTCGTCAAAGACGACGATGCCGCCATGTCCCAGCACCGCTCCTGACTCATTAAAGGTGTCAAAGCAGAGCGGAATATTCAGTTGCGATTCCGGGAAGAGACTCCCCAGCGGGCCGCCGACTTGGACGGCTTTGAAGCGAGACCCATCCGCCATGCCACCCCCGAACCGATCGAGCACCTCCGCCAATGTTGCCCCGAAGGGAATTTCAACGAGCCCCGGTTGCCTGATGCGCCCGCCCAACTGCAGCGCGATCATCCCCTTTGACCGGTCGGTACCCAGAGAGGCATGCCAGTCCGCGCCGCGAGCCATGATCTCGACCGTGGTGGCAAATGTCAGCACATTGCTGACGACGGTGGGCTTCCCATAGAGGCCGGCCACGGCCGGGTAGGGAGGTCGGACCTGTACCATGCCGCGTCCTCCCTGGAGCGAGGACAGCAGCGCCGTTTCTTCGCCACACACGTACGAGCCGGCTCCCCTGAACACTTCCAGTTGGAACGGCCGTCCATCCAGGGTCAGGAGCCCTGATCGTTCGACTTCCGCAATGGCTGCTTGCATCGTTGCCGCAGCGGCCGGATATTCCCAGCGACAATAGATGTAACCACGGTCGGCGCCGATCGCTTTCGCACAGATCAACATTCCTTCGATCAAGCGGAACGGTTCCCCTTCCATAATCATGCGGTCGCAGTACGTCCCCGCGTCACCTTCGTCGGCATTAGTCACGACGTATTTTTGACCGGCGCTCGTTCGCCGCGCGATGTCCCATTTCGACCAGACGGGGAATGCAGCGCCGCCTCGTCCGCGGAGCCCGGAAGTTTTCATCTCGGCGATGATCGCCTCGGCTGCCAAACCGGCTGCCCGTTCCCAACCGCGCCACCCGCCGTTCGCTCGATACTCTTCCAGCGACAAGGGCTGCGCCATCCCGAAGCGCGCAAAGACGCTCCGCTGTTGCTGAGTGAAGAAGGGAACCTCGGAAATCGGAATTCCGCCCGCTCCGGCACGAATGCGCGGCAGATCGTCCGGCTTGGCTTGGGGCCACAGGAGGCGTCCGTGGGCGCCGTCACGTTCCACGAGCGGCTCCAGGAAGAATGCTCCGCGAGTCGAGGTGCGAACCACGTGGATATCAGGAACGCCGGCCCAGGCTGTGGCAAGGCGATCGGTTCCTGCTGCCCTGGCGGAGGTATCGTTGGAAAGATAGAGCGTGATGGCCATAAGAAAGGATGAGAAGTTGTTATTGAGCGTAGATGAGTGCCGCGTTCTTCACGAATGGATTGGTTTAATGATGTTCTGCAGATCCGATGGCGTGAGCCTGCCGTAAATAGTCTCATCGACCATCACTGTCGGCCCTACCCCGCAGTTGCCGAGGCAATAGACCCGCTCGAGCGTCGTACCTCCATCCTTCGTGGTCTCACCGAGCCCGATGCCCAGGACCCGCTGAAGAGCGTCAAGCAGATCTGCGGAACGATTGGCGACACAGGCCTCTCCCAGGCAGACCCGGACGACCTGTCGGCCGCGCGGCGTCATGTGGAGGTCGGGATAGTAAGAGAGCACGCCGACGATATCAGTTTCGGGCACCTTCAGAGCAGCGGCAATACGCCCGATGGCGTTAGGGGGCACATGGCCCAGAACTTGCTGAACCGCGAGGAGCGTGCGAAGGATATTTGCCTGCTCCCCGGGCTTTGGCCGATGCTGGTCGAGCACACTGCCCAATGCCTCCGCTTCGCAGGGGGTCATCTTCACACGCTCCTTGGCTCTCCTCGAGCACCGCTTGTCGGCTGTTGCAGCAATTAGCGTACCATCGCCG
>DASTLA010000023.1:0-14736 GCA_035715525.1 Nitrospiraceae bacterium | reverse complement strand
GTAGCGCAGCCCGGTAGCGCACTGCGTTCGGGACGCAGGGGTCGGAGGTTCAAATCCTCTCGCCCCGACCAAACCGCACTTCGTGCGTGCCGCCCGCTCATCAGGCGAAGCCTCTCTTCATTGAGGCGGGCGGATAGGGCCTTCCAGTAAGCTCTCTAACTGGTGCTCGCTCGAACCCGCGCCTTCTTTGTGCGCGGGGATATCCAATACCGTTAGTAAAATCTAATTCCCGCTTGCTTCGTACCGGCGCCTCATCGGGCGCTCCCCCTCTTCCTTGCGGCGCCTGAAAAACCCCATTGCTTTTCTGTTCCTCGCGACAGAATAACGCCCACCAGGAGCGCTTGTTCTTCCGGCTGAGCGAAGCCGGGGCCGGCAGATCAAAGCATGTCGCGGCCGTATCTTCGTGGGTGTCGCTCGTTCATCGAGCGAAGGGCCTCTCCACTGACGCAGACGGATAGAACCCTCGAGTAAGTCTGTTACTCACAGTCGCGAGGCCTCGTGTCTCCAATGTGCGCCTGATTTTCTTCCTGCTCGCTTAGGCTCTTCTTTGTTCTCAGCTGATCCGCGCGAATTCTTGCCTTATTACCGCGCCGGTTGTCTCAAGTTGTGCCCCGGTTCGACCGATTCTTCTTGCAGAGCGGGACCAAGGGGGCGTCCGGCGTTCGCGAACGCGGTGCATTCGGATGCGAAGGGGAACATGTGACTGCTCACAAACCCGATGCTCCAGGCGTCGCGCAAAGTTTTAAAAAAGGTGACGGCATTTGGCTGGTGTGAGAATATCCTGTCCAGAACAAGGCTTTTGCGAGCGGCGTTCGGCGTTGATGCATGACTGGGCCCGCGAATGCCCGATACCAATATACGTCAGCATGTTTATGCAAGGATTCTGGTGAGCGGACGTGTGCAAGGCGTCGGATATCGTGCGTTCACGCACCGAAGAGCGGCAGGCAAAGGGTTGTCAGGTGGGGTGCGTAACCTCGAAACCGGCCAGGTCGAACTCGAGCTCGAAGGGGAGAGAGCGGTGATCGAGGACCTGATCGTGGAGTTACGGAAAGGTCCAATCGGCTCCCATGTAACCCAGGTGCAGGTTGAATGGGGAATGGCGGCCGCTAGGTTTCATGAGTTCCACATCTGGTACTGAATTACGGCTGTTATGGCACGACGCGCAACTGCTTTGAGCCAAGAAGACGATGACGTGAAGGATTCGGCTCCCTTTCGCCGGCGCCGCGCCGCGCGCTCCGATGAGGATGAGGAGACGACGGCGGCCTCTGATTCTGATGAATCGGCGGCGGAGCGGCGGCCCGCGGAATCCGAGCGATCCGAGGGCCTCGACACGATCAAGAGCTACCTCCGGGAGGTGCGGCGATCCACGCTGCTGACCTTCAAGCAGGAGCAACAACTCGGCAAGCGAGTCATGGCCGGAGATGAGCAGGCCCGCCAGCAGATGATCGAGGCTAACCTCAGGTTGGTCATCAGCATCGGCAAGCGCTACATGAATCGAGGGTTTCCCTTTGCGGACATTGTCGAAGAAGGCAATCTCGGCCTCATCAAGGCCGTCGAAAAGTTCAATTACAAGCGCGGGTTTCGATTCAGCACGTACGCTTCTTGGTGGATCCGTCAGTTCATCGAGCGCGCCATCATCAACCAGGGCAAACTGGTCCGTCTACCCGTGCATGTCGTCGAACGCCTGAATCGGTACCTGGGAAAGGTGGAGCAGCTCGTCCATGAATTGGGGCGCGAGCCCCGGGCCGATGAAGTGGCGGCACGCTTGAAAACCAGCGTCGAGGAAGTCGAGGACTTGAAGCAACTCGTTCGCACGACCTGCTCTCTTGACAGTCCCATCAGCGACCGTCAGGACACCTTTCTTCGGGATGTCATCGAGGATCCGCTGTGCCTCTCCCCCGCCGATACGACCGAAGGCGTCATGCGACGGGCTGAAATGATGGCGTGGATCAAAGAATTGCCCGAAAAAGAGCGCATCGTCATTTTGGCACGGTTTGGACTTGACGGGGCCGAGGCGCGGACGTTAGAAGAGATCGGCCGCGAGATGGGCTTGACCCGCGAGCGTGTCCGTCAAATCGAAACGGCCGCGTTGGTTCGGCTTCGTGGCATCATTGAGCGAAGGACGATGAAACGTGGGGATCTTTTATGATGATCCTCCTCGCAGACACTCTTCATGAACTACAAGGCCCTCATCCGAGAAGTCCCAGACTTTCCTAAGCCCGGAATCCTCTTCTACGATATTACGACTCTCTTGAAGGATGCCTCCGCGTACCGCGCGATCGTCCAGGACCTGACCGCCAGGTACGAAGGAAAGGGGATCGCGAAGGTCATCGGAATCGAGTCCCGAGGATTCATCTTGGGTGGCACCTTGGCGGACCGGCTTGGGGCCGGCTTCGTGCCGGTGAGAAAGCCCGGCAAACTCCCTGCCGACATCTACGAGGTCAAATACAATCTCGAGTATGGGTCAAGCTCTTTGGCGATCCACCGGGATGCCGTATCAATGGGGGAACGCGTCCTCATCGTGGACGATCTCCTCGCTACCGGAGGCACGGCCGCGGCAACGGTCCATCTGGTACGCCAACTGGGCGGCGAAATTGCAGGTCTGGATTTTTTGGTCGAATTAAAGAGCCTCCATGGACGGGAACGCTTGGAAGGCCAGGAGGTGCATTCGACGATCGTTTACCCCTGACGCCCCAATATCTTGGGGCGTCCAAGGGCTTGTCAAACGATGTGTCGCGTGATATATCAGCCAAACTTTTGCGCCTAACCTCATCACGAAAGGTCATGAGACTCTATGGCGACGAAAGTGCAAGCGAAGAAAAAACCGTCCACAAGTACCACGAAAGCAAAAGCCTCCGTGCCGGCTAAGCCAGCGGCCAAGGTGCGGACGGCAGAGGTTACTACAGTGATTGATAAAGACAGTGATAGCGTCGCCGCCAGGGTGGTGGCCGCGCTCACAGCCAAAGAAACACCCAAGGAACGAGAGGCGCGGGAGCGCCGACGCGAGATGCTTCAGCAGATGCTCATGCGGAAGCGCCAGGAGATTATTCGGGAAATCGAGGGCAATCTAGGTCAATCATTGACCGAAGATCAGCAGCGCCGGCTTGAATCTGCCCGTGACGTCGGAGACCAGGCATTGATGGACCTGGAGCGAGAACTCGGCATCTCTCTCATGGAGATGCGAAACCGCAAGCGCCAATCCATTGATGAGGCACTCACAAGGCTCAACGAAGGAACTTACGGGATCTGTGCGGAATGTGGCATTGAGATCAGCGAAAAGCGTTTGGAAGCCGTTCCCTTTGCCAAGCTGTGCGTGCAATGCCAATCGCAGCAGGAACTCCTGGAGAAAATAGAAAAAGAGGAGGAGCGCGACTAGCGCCTCGTCCGACTGCCGACTTAAGCAGTCTCGTCTCGGAAGTCCTATCGCCGACCGTGCCCGTATGAAGACCCGGGCTCCCATCGGCTCATCACCTCTCCATCCCGCTATGCGTGCTGCCCCTCAGAATGCCGTCGTGCTCCTGAGCGGAGGATTGGACTCCACGGTGACGGCTGCCGTCGCACGCAGCGAAGGATATCGGCTCTATTGCTTAACGGTGGCGTACGGACAGCGGCATCGCATTGAGGTCGAACGCGCGAGGGCGGTGGCCAGGGCGTTGGGCGCGAATGATCATGTCCTATTGGATGTCGACCTCCGTACGATCGGCGGTTCCGCCTTGACGGGCAGCGAGGCGGTGCCGAAGGATCGGAGCGAGCAGGAGCGAGGCGCCGGTATTCCGGTCACCTATGTGCCGGCGAGGAACACGATCTTCTTGTCCTTGGCGCTGGCCTATGCAGAGGTGGTCGGAGCGAGCGCAATTTTTTTCGGCGCCAACGTGCTGGACTATTCGGGGTATCCCGATTGTCGTCCTGAG
Organism: Nitrospiraceae bacterium; assembly: GCA_035715525.1. Taxonomy (GTDB): domain Bacteria; phylum Nitrospirota; class Nitrospiria; order Nitrospirales; family Nitrospiraceae; genus JAHBWI01. Next base: position 10,825 of record DASTLA010000023.1, on the reverse strand, counting down.
TTCATTAGGGCCTTTGAGTCGGTGGCCCGTCTTGGGACCAGGATCGGTATGGCCGGACAGCCCTTAGAAATCCGCGCACCGCTCTTGATGCTGTCGAAGGCAGAGATCATCAAGCGCGGACAGGCGCTCGCCGCTCCTTTTGAATTGACGCATAGCTGTTACGACCCTGACGTGCAAGGCGTTGCGTGCGGTCGATGTGACAGCTGCCAGATCCGACGGGAGGGATTTCGGCAGGCGGGTATTGAGGATCCGGTTCGTTATGCGATAGCCTGACGCAAGCATGGTGCCACTGGCCTCTGCCGATGCCCAAGTCAGAGTTCAACAAACGCTCACATGAAGAACTGGATTTACTCGCCCGATGTCGCCTGAAGAATTTTTCATGTATTTGACGATTGCCCTGATCGTCGCGGTGCCGGTCGCTGTTCGCCTATACCGTCGGGCCACCCTCAGCCGTACCACGGAACTGCTCCGGAATGAACTGCATTCTCCCGCCGGTACACCACCAGACAAGCCCGGACAACGGTCCTCATGATGTGGGGACGCCTTCACCACAGGTTTCGGCCGGCCGTTATCGTCCTCTGTATATTACTGAGCGGCCTTGCGGCGTGCGATTCAGGGGCGACGAATCAACCGGCGCAGACCGCGGGACCGGCGGCGCCATTGGACGTTCAACCGGGCGAGGCCAAGTTCAATGCCCATTGTGCGGCTTGTCATGGCATCCGCGCGTCCGGGACCAATCAGGGTCCGCCGTTGGTGCATAAAATCTATGAGCCGAATCATCATGCCGATCCCGCGTTTCAACGAGCGGCAGCTAACGGCGTTCGCGCTCACCACTGGGAATTTGGGAACATGCCCAAGATCGACGGGGTAACGCCGGAGGATGTCGATCAGATCACCCGTTATGTCCGGTGGCTGCAGAAGCAGGCCGGAATTTTCTAACAGACTTGGCGTCATTGCAGCCTTTGCCGCACACGTTCTCCTCTTTGCAGCCCGCATACGATTGATCCCCCTTTGACAACGTTCCGTATCGGTTCGTAAGGTATCGGCATGGCAGGGTGCGCGGGAGAGTGCTTCCCGCGTGGGTCGGGAGCAGACCGTCCGGTCCTTATCAGAGGAGGGAGTTATGAGACAGGGAGTCGGGTCCATGCTGGGAATGGTCGGAGCAGCAGCCTTGATGCTGGCGACGGGATGCGTCGCAGTCGAGGCTGGTCACGAGGGCGTCATGGTCGAACAACCATTTTTCTTCGGTCATGGCGGCGTCGATCCCGTGCCGTCGAAGACCGGCCGCGTCTGGGTGGCTCCCACTACGAACGTCGTCCATGTGGACGTCCGCCCGGTGCAGTATTCGGAGCACTTCGACATTATTTCAGCTGAGAACGCCCCGGTGTCTTTCGACGCGTTCCTGATTGCCAATGTGGTGGAAGGGCGCTCCCCGGAGTTGATCAGCCGATATGGACCGCAGTGGTATCAGAACAACGTGAAGGAAGCGTTTCGCACGTTCGTGCGGGAAGAAGTCCAAAAGTATCCTCTCTTTCAACTGACGACCGACCCGACGACACGAACCAAACTCCAGGACGCGATCGCACGAGAAGTGCAGACGAAACTGATCGACAAGCAGAATCTCCCCATACGCTTGAATCGAGTGGTCGTAGGCAGCATTCTTCCCCCGAAGGGCGTAGTCGAACAGACGACCCAAACGATCGTCCAGGAGCAGCGCAAGATCACGATGGTTGAGTTTCAAAAAGCCGAGGAGGCCCGAGAGAAGGCGGAGAAACAGCGGGGTATCGCAGATCGGGCGTATCGAGAATCGCTGGGATTGACGGCGCCGGAATTTGTAGATCTACGTCGGATCGAAGTGCAAAAAGAAATCGTGCAGCACTCGCCGTCAGCGCTGACGGTGATCATGGGGCTGGAGCGGGTCGGCATCAACTTGCCTCCCTTTGGCGCGGACAAATGAGCCCTGCCGGGACGGGAGGGTCGTGCTCTGGGGAACGCTCCTCCCCCACCCGGCGCGCTATTTCACCAGCCACACACGATAACTTTTGGTGTTCAGCGGTTTGACAACCCGCAAGGTCCCGATTTCGCCGGGGCTCATGACATCGTCTCCGCCTCCGGTGCGACGTGCAGGGTACCGCATACTTCGCAACAACGCCCCCTGGTCGTCGTAGAAGTCCACCATCACGTCGGCTGCTTCGCGCAAGGTTCCTTGGTAGGCCGTGTTGAGCCAATCCAATCGTTTAAGCGCCTTGTAGACGACCACAATCGTGCCGTCGGCATCTTCACGCACGCTCAGGATTTTGAGCGCCCGGTTTTGATCGAGGCCTGGGTCGGCATTGCCGGCAGTTTGGGCGACGAGGACCCGTTCGACCTCATCCACTTCAAACAGCGCCTTGACCTTGCAGTAAACGGTACGGCCTTTCTCGCTTTGTTGGAGAATCTGTGAGTCTCTGACATGTTTCGTCGCCAGCGTATGCACCAGATTTTTCAACAGGGCGGAGTCTACGATGCCCGCGGTCTGATCGCGGACCGCCGCGGAGGTGCTCACCGCTTGATGCATGGCCTCGATGCAAGCGAACTGCTTCGCCTCGGCTGCACTCTCCGGTTCATGGTACGTGTACCGATAATCTCCTGTGATTTCCACCGCACCGTCGTTCGCATAGAGCGGCCGGAAGCCTTCGAGCGCGAGGGTTTGTGCCAGACCGATGACCAGGATTGCAAAGCGTGACAGGATGCCGAGGCGGGTCATGTGAGCCACCTTCCTTTCCGTGGCGAGCGTTCCTCGGATGGCGGTCTCCAGGCGAAGCCTCTTCATGCTATCACGCAAGAGCAAGGGCATCAACGCGGCTGGATGGCTGCTCGCTTGGTCAATGGGGCGGAAGCCGTCAAATCCTCGGCATCTCTTGACTTGATCGAGGCCTTCACTCAGACTCAACCACTGCGCCATGTATCCAGGAACGGAGCAAGAACTTCTCGGTTTACTTGCCGAACGCGTAGGCATCTCCTCCGAGTATCACGACATCGGCGGCACGCTCCACGTCACGACTGATGAGACGAAGCGGGCGATTCTGGCGGCGATGGGCTATCGGGTCCATACGCGTGATGCACTGGCTCAGGCGCTTGTGGCATGGGATGAGGCGCCCTGGCGGCAACCCTGCGATCCGATTCTCATTCTGAAACAAGGCTATGAACAGGCCCGGTGGTCCTTGCGACTCCCGCTCGAGGGCGGCGAAGAGCAGCGGGTAGTCGCCACCTGGCAGGTTTCCGATGAACAGGGTGAAGTGATCCATCAGGAGGAAGCCGGTCCACGTATCATCCCACAGGAGGTCCGGTATCTTTCCACGAATCGATATGCCCGCCTCGAGCTGCCTGTGTTGCCCGGTCTCATGCCGGGATACTATGATTTGATCGTGTCGACCCGCGGGGGAAAATCGGACGTCAAGGGCACGATGCGAATTGCCGTCACGCCGGCACATTGCTATGTTCCGGAGGTTTTTGATCGCGGCGGAAAGATTTGGGGCCTGGCCCTACAGCTCTACTCGCTGCGCTCGCTTTCGAATTGGGGAGCGGGGGATTTCACGGACTTGGGGAAGGTCGTAGAGTGGGCCGGAAGGCGCTTAGGTGCCGGCATCATCGGCCTCAATCCCCTCCATGCCCTCAAGAACTCTCATCCGCACCATCTCAGTCCCTACGCGCCCAATAGCCGCCTGTTCCTCAATGAGCTCTATATCGATCTCGAACGGCTACCCGAGTTTCACGCATCCCCAGATGCCCAACGTCAGCGTCAGACGCCGGAGTTCCGTGTAAAGCTCGAATCTGCCCGAAAGGCGGATCGTGTCGACTACGATGCCGTGGCGAGCTTGAAACGAACGATGCTCGATTTGGCGTACCGCCAATTTCTCAAGGACAACTACAGCGGAGTCGAGCCTTCGCTGCAGCCGACCAGTGCAAGGGGGTGGTTGCTCGAGCGGTTCATCAAGGAAGAGGGGGAGTCACTCGAGCAATTTGCCGTCTTTCAGGTCTTGGAAGAAGAACGGCGTCTCGTGGACTCTAAGCCGACGGTGTGGCACGAATGGCCGAAGCAATACATCACGCCGACCGCTCCGGCCGTCAAGGAGTTTGCCAAACGCCATCGCAAACGCGTCAGGTTTTTTCAATACATTCAATGGATAGCAGCGGACCAACTCAAAGACGCGGGTGCCCGTGCCAGTCAGCTTCCCATGACCATCGGACTCTATTGCGATCTGGCGTTGGGAAGTGACCGGTCCGGAGCGGAAGCCTGGATGTTGCAGGAGGCGCTCGCCCTCGACGCTGACTGCGGCGCTCCCCCGGATGCATTTGCACCGCAGGGACAAAATTGGGGATTCGCCCCTTTTCACCCCCATCGGCTGAAGGCGGCGGCATATCGACCGTTCATCGAACTCTTGCGAAAGAATCTTCGACAAGGCGGGGCGATCCGCATCGACCATGTCATGGCCCTGTTCCGCCTATTTTGGGTGCCGCGTGGCCTTACGGCTGCCGCGGGAGCCTACGTGCAGCAGCCTGCAGAGGATCTGCTATCGCTGCTGGCATTGGAAAGTGTTCGGGCGCGGACTTTGGTCATTGGGGAGGACCTGGGCACCGTTCCAGATTATGTGCGGGAGCAACTCGCGCGCTATCGGATCTTGTCCTACCGCGTGTTTTATTTCGAGCGAAATTGGGATGGAACCTGTAAACCTCCGTCGGCTTATCCGTCTCAGTCCTTGGCGGTGGTCACCACGCACGACCTACCTACGCTTGCCGGGTACTGGCTCGGAGAGGATATCTACCTGCGTGCAGGCCTCGGCATGTATCCGAATGAACAAGCCAAACAGCAGGCGTTGGAAGAACGGGCTCGCGATAAGGGCAGAATTCTCTCGGCATTGCGCACCGCCGGCCTATTGCCACCCGGAATCAGCGAGGATCCTGGGCAAGTTCCCGGAATGACGAAGGAACTCTGCGACGCCATTCATGCGTTTCTGGGTCGATCCGATGCCTGGATCGTGATGGCCAATCTAGACGACCTGATCGGCGAAGTCACCCAGATGAACCTGCCTGGGACGGTCGATGCCTATCCCAACTGGTCCCGTAAATTGTCCTTGTCGTTGGAGGAACTTCAGCGAGACGATCGCGCCCAATCGTTGGCCGCCGTGCTGCAGACGTACCGTCAGGCCTCTTCTTTCCCAGCACAGGATCTGGGATAAGGCCGCCTGCGAGCGAGAGGACGCAGACGGTCGTAACGCATCGGCAGGGTGCGGGCTTCAGGGCTGAGAGGCGCAGTTCTCACCGCTCCTGCATGACCCTTTCGTTATGATAGTTGCATGGGCGGCATCTATAGAGGTAGATGCGACAACCGACATGTCTCCTCCTGCCGATAGTCCGGCGATTCGGCCTCGCTGGCAACCAGAATGACACCACGCAACCGAGCTGTGTTGATCGTCGCGGGGACCCTGTTCCTCGTCGTGGCGGTCATGGAATGGCTGTTCCCTCTGAACGTGGTGAGCGCGTTCGGGTTCGTGCTACCGATCTTGCTGGTCGCCACGCTTCGGAACAGACGCCTGATGTTGCTGACCCTCACGTTGTGCGTGGTGATGACCGTCATCGGTCTCCTGTTGCCCGGCAAAAAGAAGGAGCGCGTTACGACGGTGGTATTCAACCGCACGTTGGTCGTGTTCGTTTTGACCGGCGTGGCTTACCTCGGCATGATGTGGGAAGAGCGCAAGGCTCGTGAAGAGGCTGCTCGGGCTGCATTGGCTACGCAGACGGAAAATCTTCTGCGCGCCAACACTCAACTGGTCGACCTGAAGGATAAATTGGCACGATCCGAACGACTGGCGGCGGTGGGCCAACTCGTGGCATCGGTCGCCCATGAAGTGGGAACCCCGCTGCATTCCATCGCCTGGCATGTCGAGGCGTTGGCCGAAGAACCCGGCGTGACTTCTGGGATGAGAAAACGCATCGACATCATCGACGAACAGTTGAATCGAGTCGTGCGAATCATTCAAGATCTGTTGTCCTCGACTCGGCAACGGAAGCCGGAGCCCACGTGGTATCCGACCGATCGTCTGATCGATCCGGTGGTGGCTCTCATGGAGGCCGGCTTTCGCGGGAAAGGGGTGCACCTGCGGACGGCGGTGCCGCGCCCCGCTCCGTTGGCCTGGGCAGATGCGGAAAAGATCCACCAAGTGCTCGTGAATCTGTTAAGCAATGCACTGGCTGCAACGGCCTCTGGCGGTGAGGTAACCGTCTCGGTCGACGGACGGAAAGCCTCCGCTGAAGAGGTGGAGGCGGCGAAAATGATGGGGTGGTCTGAAATGGATACTCTGGTGACCGTCATCGTCAGCGATACGGGTTGCGGGATGCCTCCCGAGGACCTACAGCGGGCGTTTCAGCCGTTCTTCACGACCAAAGCAGTAGGGCGGGGCACCGGCCTGGGATTGTTTTTGAGCCGGGAAGCAGTCCTGGCGCACGGCGGGGACCTGACGATCGAAAGCAATGTCGGCAAGGGAACCAGCGTCACCGTGTCGCTGCCCGGGCTCGCGGCGGATCCCATCACGGTAGAACGGTCGCACGCATGACTAACGCGAGAATTTTCGTCGTAGACGACGATACGGTGGCTCGAGAGCTGCTCGTCGAAGCGCTCCAAAAAGAGGGACACGAGGTGGAGTCCTTCGCGAAGGGCTCGGCGGCGATTGAACGGGGGAAGCTGGTGCCCGTGGATCTGGTGCTGACGGATATCCGCATGGAGGGAATGGACGGCTTGATGGTCCTGAAGGAGTTCAAAAAGTTCAGTCCTGACACGTCAATTGTCCTGCTGACGGCCTTCGGCTCGCTCGAAGGAGCAATCGAAGCGATCAAGCAGGGGGCATACGATTACTTGGCGAAGCCGTTCAAGCGCGAGGAAATTCGACTGGTGGTACAGAGGAGCCTGGAGCACTGCCGCTTGGTCCGGGAAAATGGCAAGTTCCGCGATGAATTGCGTGGACGCGAACCATGGACTCAACTAGTAGGCAGCAGTCCGGCCATGCTCGAGGTTTACAAGCTCGTCGCACGAGTCTCCGAAGGTCGCAGCACCGTGTTGATCGAAGGGGAGAGCGGCACCGGAAAGGAATTAATCGCCCGTGCCATCCACTCCAACAGTCCCCGGAGAGACAAACCGTTCATTCCTGTCAACTGCGGAGCGTTGCCGGATAACCTGCTGGAATCCGAGATGTTCGGGTACGAGAAGGGCGCATTCACAGGGGCGACGTGTGCGAAGGCAGGCTTGTTCGAGGCCGCCAACGGGGGCACGTTGTTTCTCGACGAGATCGGAGATCTGGGAGCGTCCCTGCAAGTCAAGCTGCTGCGGGTTATGCAGGAGCAAGAAGTCCGGCGCGTGGGGGGGACTCAGTCGGTGAAGGTCGATGTCCGTATGATCGCTGCCACCAACCGCGACTTGGCACAGCTCGTCAAAGAAGGAAAATTCCGCGACGATCTATACTACCGGCTGAACGTCGTGCGAATCACACTCCCCTCGCTCTCCCAGCGCCGCGAAGACATCACGATGTTGGCTCACCATTTTTTGCATAAATATGCGGGCATTTCATCGTATCAAGTGAAAGGATTCTTGCCGGAAACTCTAGGGCTCCTCAAAAGCTATCATTGGCCCGGAAACGTGCGAGAGTTGGAGAACGCCATCGAGCGTGCGGTGTCTTTGAGTCATGGCCCGTTGCTCTTGCCTGAGGATTTGCCCGAGGCCGTAAGGGCCAATGCCCAGACGGTCGAGCCGCTCAGTGGGGCTATCGCCCCTGCGGATTCAGAGGCGTTGCTCACGCTGGATGAGGTGGAGAAGCGGCACCTGGCTCGCGTGCTGAAAGAAACCAAAGGCAATAAGGTGAAGGCGGCTAAGATATTGGGCATCGATCGGCGTACGCTCTATCGAATGGCGGAACGCTTTGGAATGGATCTTGGCGACGAGTCCGAGGAAAAGTAAGATGCTCCGGTCACAAGAGGTGCAGGGCGTTCTTGATCAGACGGAGTTCATTGTCGGCGCTTTGAGGGAGCGGCGTCTCAGCATCCTGCCACCGATCGAACAGCCCGTCTTTTCCGCGATGGAACACCTGCAGACGTAAGCGTGTGCTGACGGAGTCCAGCGGGATCACCCGGGCCTCGACGCGATTCTTGCCCGTGCCGAACCGCCATCGCAACAGCCCATCCCACGGGCCCCGCATCTCACGCCGCATTCCGGTCGTGATATTGCCGGACTCATCCTGTTCCACGCTGTAGCCGCCATCCGTCAGAACTTCCGCCACCGCCGCTTGGACGTTTTCTGCCGGCGCTTCTAACGTGACTTCGATGATGTCGGGATCGGGTGCCGAGGTGATTGCGGCACAACCGCATGTGTACAAGAGGAAAAACAAGGAAAGGCGCCGCAAACCGAAGGGCGTCATTTCTTCTTTTCTTCCCGTAGGCGATAGACCAGATGAGTATCGGTCTGGGCCACTCCCGGAATCGCGTGAATCTTCGCCAGCACCAGCTGCGTCAGCGCGTCCTGGTGAGGGATTTCAACGATCGTGAAAATGTCCGGTTTGCCCCAACAGGGATCGATTTGCTTGATCTCTTTGATGTCGGCGAGGGCCTTGACGACTTCCGAGGTTTGACCAGGTTGGACGTTGATCAAGACGTAGGCTCGGTCCGACATGAAGGCTTGGCTCCTGTGGCTGAGGGTGGCGATGCAATCGAAGCGGGGACGATTGAAGGAAAAAGCTAACGGATCGTCGTGGGGAAGTCAACCGGGCTGAGACGATCAGGACGCCGGAGCGCATGTCACTTCGGTGCCACGATCACTTCGACGCTAAGGCTGTCGCTCACGCTCATGAGGTCCGCCTCTAGTCCTCGGGGGTTGCCGACACGCCCGTCAGGATCGTAAATGAAGCAGAACAACGTCCGGCCATCGCCCCTCCCGCCAAAGTGTGCTTGATCCGACTTGAGTTGCTCTCCGAAATCGCGGGCGTTCAGCCCTGAGCGAGTCTTCTTAACCACTACCAGCGTTCTTTCACGGTCCAATAGGTAGCAACTCCTGCGGATTCCTTTGGCATAGGGGGGTGTCCATTCTTCAACTCCGACTTCGTCGAATTGCAGGCGGAGGAGCGCGTAAAACAGATCCTGCAAGTCCTGCTCATCCTCGATCTCCAGCGTGGGTCGATATTCGTTCCGCAGCCGCAGCTGCCGTGCGACCAAATGAAACCGCGCACAGAGCCGCCGCAGCACATGGTGCGATTCGTCGTCGGTTACCGGCGAGGTCGGCATCGGCAGCGTGGAAGCGGACTCTGTAGGCGGGGTCGTTCGGGTTGAAACGGGTGCAACCGCCGGCTTTGTTTCACTTGGACCATCGAATTGGGGGATTGCGATGGCTGGATCCGTTCGGTCGGAAGCCGGGAGCGATGCGGCCTCGCCAGGTGCCGCTGACGGACCCGCCGGCAGGGCGCCCTGAGCTTGGAGGTCACCTGTGTGGTTGGAGCAGTTTGACGGCTCCTCCGGTACCGATCGGGCCAGGCCGGTGGAAGACAACAGGTTTGACGGAGCCTCGATCGGGGTGGCGAGTAAAATCTGGCTGTGGTCAGAGGTCGACGGCTGTTCCGGAATGAGAGGCTGTACCACGGCGATGGCCTCTACTTTGGCGCCGGGAGCGGTGCGGTCCGATGGCTCGACCATGGTCGCGGGCGGTGGGACAGACGGCTTGTTCGTCCCCAAGCTTACCGCGGGTGGGATCGGTGGATTATCAGCGGGAGGCTGACCAAGAGTCGGCTTATCCAGGGGACTGTTCTTCTCGGCTTGCACCGCATGATTTATCGTGCCTGATGCCGCATCGGGATCCGACGGTCGATCCTCCCGGCTCGAATTCGTGGTCGTGTCAGCAGCGGATCCAGTCGCGCAAGGCGCTGTCGTAGCGATCGCCGGAACCACAGGCTGTGGCTGATTGCTCCGAGCAGTGCCGAGGGCATCGGGAACGGTAAGAGGGACGGGTGGAACAAAAGCAATCGCCGAAGCCGGTACCGCGGATATCGGTTGATTGTTCGGGACGACGCTCAACGTTACCCGTTCAGGGAGGGGCACGGCTGGCGCGGAGGAGGATTTGGTGTCTGATTGATCCGCCTTTTGGAGTTCCAGCTTGGTGATCAATTCTTTGAGCAAGCCTGTGCTCTGCGCGGCTTCGGCTTTGGTGCTCGTGCGAAGCTTGTGTCCCTTGTGCGCCTGGTACTCGGGGGATTTTTCCCCGAAAATCCGACGGATGGTTTCCCGCAGCGAAAGCTCTGTTCTTGCCCGGACGGCTTCGCGATAGGGAAAGCCTTCTCGGCTCAAATCGTCGATCTGAGCGCTGAGGTCTCGCAGCTTTTCGATTGCCCGGGAGAACTCGTCCGCTGCGGCTGCCTTATTGCGCCCACGAGGGGATTCGGCGGCTTTTGCTCGTGCCATAAGTTGTTCAACAGACCATGAAAAAAGGTGCCAGAGGGGTGAGACCTGGAAAAAATCGATCCGGATCCGTCCTCAACCGAACCAGTCCACATCGCCTTGACTGGACTTTTCGACAGGGCCGGGTTTGACGGCCACAGGAGGACCAGCCAAGACCTTCTGCATTAACTGGACGAGGGTCTCTGCGGAGAATGGCTTCATGACAAAAGGCAGTCCTTCTCTCATGAGGCCGCTGCTCCGCAGATCCTGTTGTGAGCTGCTTGACATGAGAAGGATGCGCACTTCCTTTTTTCCTTCCAACAACCGGTCCACCATGTCTCTTCCATTAAGCCTGGGATAAGGATTGTTCTCGACAGAC
>DASTLA010000022.1:0-14898 GCA_035715525.1 Nitrospiraceae bacterium | reverse complement strand
TAAATGGTCTTTGGTAGGTTGGAGGTACTGGCCGATCGTCATGATGTCGCAATCGACCGAGCGGAGGTCCCGCATGACTTCCTTGGCTTCTTCGATCGATTCTCCCATTCCAAGGATCAGCCCCGACTTGGTCGTTACGCCTGTCCGCTTCGCGCGGGACAGCAACTCGATCGAGCGCTGATACTTCCCTTGCGGTCTGATCGAAGGAAACAATCGCCGGACGGTCTCGATATTGTGGTTGAGAATGTCCGGGCGCTCGGCGGCCACTATCGCCAACGCCTCTTCATCTCCTTCGAAATCCGGTATAAGCACCTCGATGGAGCAACTGGGAATGAGACGGCGGATGTGACGAATCGTCTCGGCGAAGACCGATGCGCCGCCGTCATCCAGTTCATCACGATTCACGGAGGTAATCACCGCGTGTCGTAAATTGAGAGCGTGAACCGCTTCGGCGACCCGTAGCGGTTCTTCACGATCGAGCTCGAGTGGCCGCCCCGTCGCGACCGAACAGTAATGGCAGCGCCTGGTGCAGATATCGCCCAGGATGAGAAAGGTCGCGGTGCGCGCGTTCCAACATTCCCACATGTTGGGGCATCGTGCTTCCTCGCAAATGGTGTGGAGCTTGAGCCGGTCCATCGTGGCGCGTATGTCGTGGTAATCCGGCCCTGTGTGTAGCCGGACTTTGAACCAGGGTGGCAGCCGGCGGGAAGCAGCCGCGGCGGGCTCGCCGGAACCGGGAGACGGATCCTTGTGCGCTCGTAAATGATCGAGGGGAACAAAACTCATCATGACCTCGCCGCATCTAATGCTTGCGGGACAACAGATCATCGGCATTCATGGTGCCATTATGCACGGCCAGGCCGAGGTGCTCAACTAATCCGTCACGAACGTGTAGAAAGAGGAAAGAGGAGGACCGGGGAGGAACCGCTGCTCCTCCCCGATGGGCATCACTTCACTTTGGAGAGGTCGGCGTCGAACTTGATTTCCTGACCGTCCTGCAAGGTCACGATGATCGTGGTCTTGGCATTGGGATCGAAAGAGTCGTACCCGAACCGCGCGGTAAAGCGCGCCCGGTAAGCCGGTCCCTGTCCTTCGTTTTTTCTCCCGCGCTCGGCGGGGCTGATATCGAACGGCTTGATGTTCTTACCCTTTTGTTGGAATACCAGGTCGGCCTTTTCGGCAAAATACTCATCGTCGCCGCAGAGTTGAACTTCGACCTCCATATTCGGCATGTCGATGACTTTTTGAATGAACTCCTCCGGCATCCGCACGTCCTTCTTCTGCTTCTTCGATTCTGCCGCTTCCTGCCGACCGAAAGCTTCGAGCCGGAATCGCTTGGTCCTGAGAATCGCGCTCGCCCCGCAAGGATCCTTTTCGGGATCTGCGCCGACGCGGGTCGCCACCGAGGCCTGTTGCAACACCTTCTTCACCTCTTCCGGCGAATTGGCCTTTTCCATGGGAATTCTTCCGGCCTCCAGCGATTGCTTGGCGTCCTCTGGAGTCAGCTTGACGTCGATGGCGAGTGCCGTCGTCCCGACTCCACACAATATCGTTCCAGCAATTGCGGCCGCTACGGCACAGGAAGACCGACTCGCCTTGCTTTCGATACGATCCACGGACATGGCAACCTCCTCATAGAACTCCGGATAATTCTCGGCATTCTACGGGCAGGGCAGACCGTATTTCAATCTTGGAGGGGAGGTGAGACAGATTCGCCGGGCATGGGATTATCTTTAGCGGCGGTCCTCGTCAGCTGAATGCGGACCAGTTCGGGTAAGGACGATCTCGATAGAGGCGGTCGACATCGACCGGGCAGATTACGCCTCTTCGCTCCAGCATTGCGGCCACTAGTCTGAGGGGCAGGCCGACTGCGGCGGTATAATCACCATCGATTTTTTCAATCAACGACCTACCGAGCCCCTGAATTGAATAGGCCCCTGCCTTTCCCAGACAGTCTCCCGTTTCGACATAAGCTGCCGCCTCGGATTCTCGGAACGCCTTCATCGTGACGCGCACCGTGCTCACTTCCACGTCACAGATCGCCGGCTCTCGGCAGACCAGCGACACAGCGGTGTAGACGGTATGGGTACGGCCGGCCAGTTTGCGAAGCATGGCTGCCGCCTCGGCGAGGTCGGCCGGTTTTCCAAGCACCTCTGCACCAAGTCCGATCAGCGTATCGCTTCCGAGCACCAAGGTGTTCGGCGGTGCTTCGACATAGGACCGGGCTTTGCCAAGGGCAAACTCCTTGACCTGCTCCTCCGCCGCATGACCGGGCGAGATGCGCTCGACGAACGACGGTGCCACGACTTCGAACGAAACGCCCAGCAGGCGCAGCAGCTCTTGGCGCCTCGGCGAAGTCGAGGCCAGGATCAGACGCATCGGTCAAAGGGTGCAGGCCTGGGACCTGACGTAGGGGCTGAGGTGATCGGTCGCGTCTGTTGGCCCTGACGCCGGAAGATCTCCGCAAAATTCCGCGATGACCCGTTCGACATCCGTTACACTTGAGACCTGAAACATTTTCGCGCGCATTGCCGCGGCACGAGGAAATCCTTTGCAATACCATCCCAAATGTTTGCGGATAGACCGGAAGCGTTCCGTTCCGGCGACGGCTTCGTATTGCCGCGCATGATCCAGCATCAGGCCCATGCGATCGGACAATGACACCGTGACTTCCCAAGCTTGACCATGAGGCGGCCCGCCCGCCAGGCCTTGCTGCGCGGCCAGGCGAGCGCCTTCTTTATGGCGGAAAAACCACGGTGCTCCCAACGTGCCGCGTCCAACCAATGCCCCATGCACCTGACTCTCCCGGACGCGGCTGACCACCTCGGCCAGCGTGTTGAGGTCCCCGTTGCCCAGGACGAATGTGTCGGTTTGCCGAACGAGCTTGGCCGCTTTGGCAATCGCGAACCAATCGGCCTCGCCGCGATACATCTGCTGAAGGGTGCGTCCGTGGATCGTAATGGCGGTTGGCTGCTCTTCCAGAAGTTGCTCGGTCCACCGCTCTACAATGCTGCAGTCATAGCCCAGTCGCGTCTTGACGGAGAGCGGGATCGCGCGACGGGAGACGGTCGGAGATCCCGACCGGCGAAGATTCAACGCGCGAATAAACTCCAGTCGCGACGGCTTGAATCCCAACGTCTGCAGATCCTGCCCCGCTGCCCAGTCTCGGATACCCTGCTTGGCCGCCCGTAGAATGTCCTTGGCTAATGACGGCGTCTTGATCAAGGCGGCACCCGACCCTGAAGAGGCGACGTTTTTCGAGGGACACCCCATGTTCACGTCGAGGCCATCAAATCCTAGTTCGCACACCACGTGGGCAGCTCGATAAAACAAATCCGGATCCTTCCCATACAATTGCGCGACGATCGGCCGCTCTCGCTCGCTATAGATCAGGGAGGAAAGGAGATGTTCCGGTCCACGGCACACTTCGCTGACATTGGTGAACTCCGTGAAGATCACGTCGGGCGCTCCCTGAGAAGCGATCATACGCCGAAAGGTCGCGTCCGTGACCCCATCCATGGGTGCCAGCCCGATGATGGGTTGTGGCAGTGATCGCCAAAAGTTCACGCCCTGGCCTCCTGGACGGGCAACGCCTCATTCGCGAGGTGATAATCACGCCGCAACTCGTCGGCCTCGCTGCGGGCCGTCGCACTAAGTGAAGGAGTCCGATGAGCGACGAATTCCACGAATCGCTCGATCTTCAGCAGGAAAAAATCGTAGAGATCGTTTTGAATCCGCGGAGCGCCGAACCAAAATGCGACGAAATCTCTCAGGTCAATGCCCGCCTCACACAATCGCGCGCAGGTCTCCGGAAACATATCCGCCACGTCACCGCCCCAGTGAATCACTTCGTAGGGAAGGTATGTCTGGCGATAAGGTCTCACGCTGTCTTCGTCTTCGTCTTCGCCTCCGCCCAGCACCGCGAGGGAGACATCCTGTGCGTCGTGTCCTCCGGCCTGGACAAATTCCGCATACCGCCGATAGAGCGCGCCGAGCATTCTTCGCTCGTCGTTACCTACGGGTTCTGGAGCCACGCGCTGGGATACTCCCGACCGGCGCGCCGACTGTGTCGCGTTCTCGGCGCCAGCGGAAGTCCATCGCAGCTTTTCACCGGCGAACTCGGTCGTAAAGCGGCGGAATTCCGACACGACGTCGGGAATCGGCTTGGTGTCGACCTCCAATGCAATGCCTTTGAGCGACGAAAGCCGAGAATTTCGAAGAACCAATCGCAGGAGATCGAACAGGGCTTCCGGAATCGCCGCACCGTGCGCGTCGATCCAGCGTGGCGGTTCATAGTCGTTTCGGTGACAGGTGTCTTCAGAATGGGGAGCAAGGCCGGCCACATGAATCTCGATCACCCGCTCCATGGGAAAAGTTCTCATGAACATGTCGGCGAACGACTGCAGCGACTGTTCCCGCCACGCACCGGTGTAGCGGTACACCGTCCACAGGTGGCCGATGTCCAACACCAAACCACAAGCCGCCCGCTCCGTTACAACACGAAAGAAATCCGGTATCGGCATCGTGCCGCACCCAAAATATGTGAGCGGCGGCATTTCAAGCAGCAGCAGCGGCGGCGCGGCATGTTCCGCATCCGCGGCTTGATCCAAGCGTGACTGAAGAACTCGTAGATTGTCGGAGGTCATACGCGCGGCCGACTCGGTATAGAGAGGGGGCAAGTAGGTCCCGAACGAGTAGCCGCCCATCTGTTTGGTCGCACATTCATGGTTAAGCCAAGCGCTTCTCAAAACCATCAGATGGGTGCACGCCTCTGAGACTCCCAATCGGCCGGAGGCGCTGTCGAGAAAATCAGGTTGCGTTACCCAGAGCCCCTCTCCATGATAGGCGAGAGGCACATCCGGAAATCGGGATCGAACCGACCGGAGCGCCGACGTGGAGGCTTTGAACACCTCGAGGAACGCCGGAGCCAAGTCGGCCTCCCGCAGCGCGCGCATGAGGTCTATGAGGACGGGTTGGTACACGTCGACGGACAAACCGAGTCCATGCGGCAAAATTCTCCTCGCGCGTTCTTCGAATTCACTTTGCATCATGTCGTGTTTGTCATATTTTTGAGCTATCATAGTCACTATGCTTACTGTGTAGTCTAAGGGTCTAAGCGATTGTTTGACAAGGCAAGATGAATCGGCCGAGCCATCACCCCCTTCTGATATACTTCCTTTCGTCGCGGTGGTCGGTCGGCCGCATCATCGGCCCGATGAACGGCAAAGAGAGATCGAAGCCATGACAAAGGTCGGCTCCATGCTCCGCGACAGATCGGCAAATTTTTCTTCCTCGGTGGTGGCACACATGATGACCCCGGGCGTAGTCCAGATCCCTGGAGACGTCTCCGTCAGCGAGGCAGCCTTGCTGCTCGAGCGCGAGCGTATGCCTTGCTTGCTCGTCAAGGACGGCGACGCGATGTTCGGCATCATGACTTCGAGCGATATCGTCAAGAAAGTGGTCGCTCAGGGTTTACAGCCGCATGAAGTCGAAGTCCGGTCGATTATGTCCAAGCCGGTCCATTCAATCGAATACGACCAGATGCTGGACGATGCCACAAATCTTATGGCTTCGAGCGGTTCATCTCTTTTAATTGTTACCAAACAAAGCCAGCCCGTCGGGATTCTCACTGCACGAGACCTCGTTTTGGCGCCTAAGCGGTGCGAAGCCTGTATTCCCGCTACAGTTCGAGTGGCTGACGGGGAAGGAGCCAGACACGCCGCGACAATCCGCCAATTGAGTCATGTCGGCGCCTCCATCGAAAGCACCACATTGCTGCTGCCCGGAACCGCGGTCACACTTGCCTTCGTCCTTCCTGAGGTCGGCCTGAGCTTCACCGTACGCGGAACGATCCTAAACAGCAGCTATGAGCCGGATCTCCCGGAAGAGGGGAGCCTTATCGATTCACAGCCGACCGTAGACATCCAATTCTCCCACATGTCTTCCTCTGACGAGTCCAGGATCCGCGCCTGGGTACTTCAGAATTTATCCCGGATGTCCGATCTCTCCTAAGTCACCCACGCTCTGTTCGAGAAACCTTTGCTTCGCCATCCATTGATTGTTATGATTTTCTTCGGGTTCCTTTCAAACCCGAGTACACCGTCATTTTTTATAGGTGACCCACGATGAAGAGTTCCGCCGCCCGCTCCAAACCGGCTCCCACGAAAGACGAAATCCTGACTCAGCTGAAATCCCTTCTCGACCGCCCGGATGATGACATTCAAGCGTCTCTCATGAAGGAGATTCTGGCCGGTGTGCTTCGTCTGTCGGATGCAAGTCTCGACGTCCTCGACTTGAAGATCGTCAACCGCGCATTCAAAGAACTTCGCCACGCGTTCGGCGTTTTTCGGGGATATCGCAACCGGTTGAAGATTAGCATCTTCGGCTCAGCCCGCACGCCATCGGACGATCCCAATTATCAATTGGCCTTTCAATTTGCGCGCCGCATGGTCGAAGAAGGCTACATGACCATCACCGGCGGCGCAGACGGCATCATGCGGGCCTCTCAAGAGGGCGCCGGACGCGAACACAGTTTCGGCGTCAATATCATGCTGCCATTTGAGCAAGGTGCTAATGCAGTGATAGCCGATGATCCCAAACTCGTGACGTTCAAATACTTTTTTACGCGCAAACTGATGTTCCAGAAGGAATCGCATGCCATCGCACTGTTCCCCGGTGGCTTCGGCACGCATGATGAAGGATTCGAAATTCTCACACTTGTGCAGACCGGGAAAAGCGATCCCAAACCTATCGTCTGCCTCCAGGCCCCCGGGTGCGACTACTGGAACCATTGGCACTCATTCGTAACCGATCAGTTGCTGAAGCGCCATTTGATCAATGCCGAAGATTTGTCCCTGTACCGAATCGTCGATAATGTTGAAGACGCCGTCTCCGAAATCCAGCATTTTTATCGGCGATACCACTCGCTGAGGTTTGTTGGGCGGCAGCTTGCGATACGGCTCAAATCGCCTTTGAGCGAGCTTCAGGTCAAGGCGATCGAAGAGCAATTCGGCGACCTTTTGACCGACGGACATTTCGAGCAACGCCCCTCTCTCCCCGAAGAAATCGACGAACCGTCACTCAAAGACCTTACGCGATTGACGTTCTTGTTCAATCGACGCAGCGCCGGCCGATTACGACAGCTCATCAACCATGTCAACGGCCTTTCCGAAGAGGTTTGAGGCCACAAGATAGCCCTTTAGTCTGCTCAACCGGCATGTTAAGGTGGGTTGCCTATGAGCGCGGCCGGCATCCGACGTCTGTTTACCGCCCCTCCGACTTTGATCCTCTACCACGCTGAATGTGCGGACGGCTTCGGTGCCGCCTGGGCCATCTGGAAGCGATACCCCACTGCGCAGTTCCAACCCGTCAAACATGGAGAGCCTCCTCCCTCCAGTTTGCGCGGTCAACGCATCGTCATCGTCGATTTCAGCTATGCTCGGCCGACGCTCGACGTGATGGCCAAGGAAGCCGAAGCGTTGATCGTGCTGGATCACCACATCACGGCTGAACGAACCTTGGCCGATCTCCCCTATGCTTATTTCGACCAATCCAAATCTGGCGCCGTGCTCGCGTGGGAATGGGCTCACGATGAACCCGTGCCCTGGCTCCTGCGGTACATTCAGGATAAGGATCTGTGGCACTGGGCCCTTCCTCACAGCCGTGAAATCAGCGCGGCACTCGCGTCCCACCCATTCGATTTCAATTTGTGGAGCCGCTTCGATCAGCAAGAATTGGAGCGCGAAGGGCGAGCGATTCTCCGCTACGAGAACGAATTGGTCACGAAACTCGCCTCCCATGCGGTCATGGTACGGTTTCAGGGCGCCGTCGTGCCGGCCGTGCAAAGCCCCGTACTGACCAGCCAGATCGGTGAACGGCTGTCGGCCGAGCATCCTTTCTGTATCATCTGGCACGATCGGAACGGCCGTCGCTATTACAGCATGCGATCTCGGGAGGATGGGACCGACGTCGGGAGCATCGCCGCTTCATTCGGCGGCGGCGGCCATACCCATGCGGCTGGATTCTCCGTGCCGCTCCAGGGCGATGGCTCGATTACATCAGATCCGCGCTTACCCCAACCGACAGGCACCTGACGCTCTCCCAAGAGAGGCTTCCATGTTGCCGCTGCATGACGATAATCCGACGGACCTCACTCCGGTCGTCACGGTCGCACTCATCGTGGCATGCAGTTTGGTTTTCTTCTATCAAGTATCCCTTCCCGGCAAATCCGGCGAGGCCTTCGTCTTCACCTACGGCGCGATCCCGGCATTGGTCCTGGGGCACGCCAGGATGCCGGACGAAGTTGTCGCCATCCCGGCCTATGCCACCTTGGTCACCAGCATGTTCCTGCACGGGGGCTTGATGCACTTGCTCGGCAATATGTTGTATCTCTGGATTTTCGGAAACAACATCGAGGACGTGATGGGGCATGGCCGCTTCGTACTATTCTACCTGACCTGCGGCTTACTTGCCGCATTGAGCCATGCGATGACGGATCCCTCATCAACGGTGCCCATGGTAGGAGCCAGCGGTGCTATTTCCGGAATTTTAGGCGCATATCTCATCTTGTTTCCTCATGCCCGGGTGCTTGTCCTGCTTCCGTACGTGGGAACCAGCTACATTCCGGCGGGATTCGTTTTGGGTCTGTGGTTTTTGATGCAGGTGCTGAGCGGCGGTGCCAGCTACGGCTCTCAGGGAGGAGGAGTCGCATTCTTCGCGCACATCGGAGGGTTCGTCGCCGGCATAGTGCTGATCGGGTTGTTCAAGCGACCGGAGGTGCCGTTTTTCGCTCCCGCCCGCCGCGCCTCCTGGCGCTAGGTACTACGCAGCCTCTTCGTCGTTCGGCAGCGGTCATCGCTGTTCCGCCACCGGAAGTCGCACGCTAATCCGATGCCGAGCTTAGCAGCTACAGATGGAGCACCGCTCTGAATGCCTCTGCCCGAACCAGGGCTTCGCGCACTGTGGGTGCCAGAAAAGTCACATGTCCCATTTTTCGTCTCGGCCTCACTTCGCGTTTACCGTAGAGATGGACCGCCGCACCGGGCACTTGCCAGACAGATGACGAGGCCTTTTCTTGGTCCATCACGGAATAAACTTCGGGCCCAATCAAGTTGACCATGACGGCGGGGCTCAGCAGCCTCACTTCGCCAAGAGGCAGCCCGCACAAAATCCGAACCTGCTGCTCGAACTGAGAGACGCTGCAAGCATCAAGCGTAAAGTGCCCGGAATTATGAGGACGTGGCGCGACTTCATTGATGAGCAGACGTCCGTCGCCCATGACGAAGATTTCTACGCAAAATACCCCGACCCCGTTCAATCCCTCCACCGCACGACAGGCCAGTCCTGCGGCCTGCTCAGGGATGGCCGGGGGCAATTCAGCCGGGGCGGTCGTCTGGCGAAGGATCCCGCCTTCGTGAATATTCACCACCGGCGGATATGTGCACATGGCTCCTTTGATCGTTCGACAGACCAACACCGATATTTCCCGTTCGAATCGTAGCAGTTCTTCGACGATCCAACGCATACCCGGCCGCGCGTTCTGCGCTAGTGCCCCCTGGACGGCCGCCATGTCATCGCTGTGGTGAATGGTCCACTGCCCCTTCCCGTCGTACCCGGCTCGCGCGGTCTTGCATACCAACGGCACGCCGGGCTGAAGGCAGTGGCGCAGCTCATCGGGACGCGTCAGGATCCGGAAGCGGGGCACCGCAAGTCCCAGCGCCTGGAGGAAGCTCTTTTGCTCGATACGGTCTTGGATGATGCGCAGCACGGCACTGGAGGGCCGCACCGGCAGGTCTTCTTCTAGGCGGGCGCAGAGTTCGCTCGGAATGTTTTCCCACTCCAACGTGACCGCCTTGACGGAGCGCGCGAATAGGGTCCTTGTTGCCTCATCCATGAACGGTTGTGTGAAGGACAGATCGGCAAAACGATGAGCCGGAGCATCGGCATCGGGATCCCAGACCGCAACCCCGTATCCGAGGCGTCGCGCCGCGACGGCAAACATGGACCCGAGTTGACCCCCACCGAGGACACCGACCGTCTCGCCGGGCGGGATAACCGGAAGGCTCACGGCCTCTGGCTCTTGCGCGACGACGTCAGGGTGTGGAAGGGGGGATTGAGTCCCGTATCGTCCTGCGAGTCGAGAACGGACTGAGTTTGCGCCGCTCGATACCGTGTCAGCCGTTGACGGATAGCGGCCGATTGCAGCGCCAGAATTTGAACCGCCAGCAGCGCCGCATTTTCGGCACCACCGATCGCAACGGTCGCGACCGGAATACCGCGCGGCATCTGGACAATGGAGAGAAGAGAATCCAACCCACGCAATTGCTCCGTGGGAATGGGAACACCGACCACCGGCAGATGGGTCTTGGCGGCCAGCATGCCGGGCAAGTGGGCAGCCCCTCCGGCCCCGGCGATGATCACCTGAATGCCTCGCCCCGCTGCTTGCTCGGCATAGGCAAAGAGGCGATCCGGCGTCCGATGAGCCGAGACCACGAGCAGCTCGTTCGGAATACCCAATTCGTTCAAGACGGTCACCGCTTTTTCGAGCACGGGGAAATCAGACTTGCTGCCGCCGAGGACGCCGACGATGGACTTGACCGGCTTGAATGATTTCGCCATGAGCAGGATCGCCTATGTCCGGTAGTCGATAAACGGGAGCACCTTAGCCGTTCCTCCAGCGAGGGTCAAGCCGAATGCCGCCGTCGGAATCCTGCCTTGAATTGACCAAGGTCTTGATAATCCACTATGATGAACGCTGGCGTCGGCGCCCCCCGTTCCCCCCGGAGGTTTCGGTGCAACGTATCCGAGAGGGTCTGAAGGCCAACATCCGCTCGCTCGTCAACCGGCAGTCTGGCCTGGACGAGATCGCGGTGGATGATTTAGCCACTTCAACCAAGCTCCAGTCATGGGAAGCGGTCCAGATTCCCGAACGCTTGCGGTTTTCCTCCCGCCTCGCAATTAAACTCGTTGCGTTATTCATCCTGATCGTCGCCTTCGTTCCCTGGACCCAAACGATCACGGTCACCGGCCAACTCTCCGCCTATACGCCCTTCGAGCGCCCGCAGGACATCGAAGCTCAAATTACCGGACGCATTAAGAAATGGCATATCTTCGAAGGCGTGCGGGTGAAACAAGGCGACATCATTCTCGAACTGGATGATTACGATCCCAACTATATGGCCCCCGATCTGCTGAATCTTCTGGATCAGCGAAAGAAGGCGCTGGAAGAAACGCGGAAGGCTGCCCTCAGCCGCGCCGACCAACTGGACAAGCGGATCAAGGAAATGCAGAACCTCGTCAAGGCCGCCGTGCCGTCCGCCGGAGCTCGTGTCCTGGAAGCGGAAAACAAGGTTCGAGAGGCGCATCAGAAAGTGGAAGCCGCCAAGATTGCCGTCGCCACCGCCGAGCTCAACGTCGACCGGCATAAGGAGTTGGCGGCTCAGGGGCTCGTATCCCAGCGCGAGCTGGAACTGACGATCCAGGCGGCGATCGCCAGCAAGGCAGATCTCCAAGGGGCGCAGGCCAGTTTAAAGGCAGCCGAGCAGGGCATGCGGGCGCTGAGCTTCGGCCGTGAGCAAATCAATGCGGAAGTGCTGCAGCGGCTGTTGGACGCCGAAGCTTCCCGTGACGCCTCGGTTGCGGAGGCAGCTCGGGCCGCCGACCAGCTGGCCGACGTGTCGCTCCGTTTGTCCAACGCCAACCAGCGGCGCATGGCGAGCCGAATCTTCGCACCCATCGACGGCACCGTGGTGAGGATGTCGCAAGCCGGCGCAGGGGAAACCGTCCGTCCTGGAGAAAAGCTCGTGCGGATCTCCCCGACCAGCATGGACAAGGCCATCGAGATGACCGCAGACGGGTTGGATGCCCCACTCTTGAACGTGGGCCGAAAAGTGAAAATCCTATTTTACGGCATTCCGGCCATTCCGCTTCCCGCCTGGCCGGAACTGATGGCGGGGACGTACAACGGCATCATCAAGGTGGTCGACCAAGTCGATGACGGCAAGGGGAACTTTCGGTTTTGGGTCGTGCCCGATCCAGAGGAACGCCCGTGGCCTCCGCAAGAGCATGTGCGCCAAGGCACCAAAGTCATGGGCTGGGTCGTTCTGAACCGCGTACCGCTCTGGTATGAACTCTGGCGCCGCTTCAACTTGTTCCCGCCCGACTACCAGGAACGCCCGCCCAGCCTGATCGATACTCTCTTGCCCAAAGCCGGGCGAGGGGCCAAGTAACCGACTCATCGTGCTACTCGGATGGAGGAGCGTCCGTCCTCTATCGCAAATCTTTTTTCCTCGTCCTGGTGAAAGGAGTGTCCTCATGAAACGACATGTGTGGGTGCTAGTGCTCAGTGCCGCGACGCTCGGCATGATGCCCGGGCTCGGCAGCGCGGCCGAAGAGCCGACCAAGAAGCCGCTTCCACCCATCCCGCTTTCGCTCAATGAAGTGCTGGCCTGGATCGATCGCTCCCATCCATTGTTAAAGGGCGCCGGAACGGAGAAGGTCGCTGCCCGCGGGAAGATGCTCAAAGCGTTGGGCGCGTTCGAACCGGTTCTGATCAATGACACCGAGCTCGAGCGGTTCATCTCGAAAACTGAACCCGGAAAAGGCACCCAAACGGTCGGGTTCAATGATACGTTGATTGAAGCCCGGCACCCCTGGGGATTCAGAGGGAGCGCCGGCTTCCGCCAAGCCATCGGCGATGCCGTCATCCCCGACTTATCCATCGGCAATAACAAACAAGTCTTGGTCGGCGGATTTTTTCCGCTCCTCAAAGGCCTCTTGGTCAATCCTGAAAACGCCGAACTGCAGCGCTCCGAACTGGCCGACCCGCGGGCGGAAGTGAAGATTTCTCAGACCCGGCAGGACCTCTTTCTGGCCGCCGCCTCCCAGTTTTGGGATTGGGTATCGACGGCCAAGTTCGTAGACATTCAGCGCCGCGCCTTGACTGTCGCGGAAGACCGCCTGAAGCAGGTGGAAGGAAGGGCCAAAGCCGGCGCCGTGGCGCCATTGGACGTCGTGGAGGCCGGCCAAGAAGTCCAGCGCCGCCGCGAAGTCGCCATTGCCGCTCAGCGGGCGCTGGAGCAAGAGCAGTACAAACTCTCGATGTTCCTGTGGGAGAACCAAAGTCCGACGGTTCCGCAGCTGGATCGCGCCCCGGATTTTCCGCCGGCTGCCCCCACGCCGGGGCAGGACATGGTGCGGGCCCATAAGCTCCAAGCCAAAACGGATCGGCCGGAAATCCGCGAAATCGATATCGAGGCCAAGATCAACAACATCGATTTGGAACTGGCCAAAAACAATCTCTTGCCGAGCCTCGACGCCGAGGCAGCCCCGGCGCGGGCGCCTGAAAAATTCGTCCTGGGCTTGGGCTATCGATTCGGCCTGGAGTTCAAGATGCCCATCCTTCAACGGAAGAGCCGAGGCGAAGTCTTGGAGGCGCAAGCCCAGGCGGACCGGCTGGTCCTTGTCCAGAGATACCGCGAACAGCAGGTGGTCGTGGACGTGGATAATGCTTTGTCGGCCATCGAACGGGCCAAGGAACGAGTCGCCGCCGCAACGGAATCGTTGCGGATGGCCAAGACCCTCGAGGAGGGCGAACGATTTCGGTTCGGACTAGGAGCGACCAGCGTGTTGTTCGTGAATCTACGCGAGCGGAATTCCGTGGATTCCGAAAGCCAGCTGGTTCGTGCAAAGGCGGACTATCAAAAGGCGCTCGCGTTCTATCAATGGGCAACGGGAACGTGGGCGAAGTTCACGCCGACGGCGGTTCCTGTGAACTATCGGATCGGCGCTAACCTGTCCAAATAGTGGTATTTTAAGCCCTGCTCTGATAGGGTTTAACGTACCTTTTGCGGGCTGCGGGAGTCCTCGGCACCTGTCCATTTCGTTCGCTTTCGCTGGATAGGACCGGTGATGAGACCCTGATTTCCTGCCCTCGCCGACGAGAAGGCCCATGGCCCAAGATCAATCGAGCCGTCAGGGCAGTTTATTCCAGGCCGTGATCGGCCACCTTGGCCTGTTATTCAGTCTCGAACGGCGTATCCTAGCTCTGGTTTTTTCCTATTCCCTCGCGATCGGACTGTTTGCCCTGATCGTCCCGTTGACGGTTCAGGAACTCGTCAACACCTTCGCCTTTTCCCTTCAGCCCGTGACGATCGTCACGCTCGCGGCCGTCATGGTCATCGGCCTTCTGTTCGTCGGAGCCTTCCGCGCTTTGCAATATTATGCCGTCGAAGTCCTGGAACGCCGTATCTTCGCCCGAGTTGCGCTCGCCATGGCGCATCAACTCCCTCGCTTCCGATTTCAGGGATTCAAGCCGCGCTATGCGAACTATTTCTTCGAGACGATTTTAATGCAGCGCGCCGTCTCCGTCCTGCTGGTCGACCTGATCAACGTGATCGTCGGCGGCGCGGTCGGCATGACGATCTTGGTCTTCTATCACCCATATTTTTTGCTGTTCAACGCTGTTCTGCTACTGGGCTTCAATGTCGTGTTCTTCCTCATGAGTCACGGCGGCCTGAAGGCCGACATCGACATGTCACATGCGAAATACGACACGCTGCATTGGCTCCAGGAGATTTCCTACAACCTGCTTCATTTCAAATCGACCGACAGCCAAGCCCTGTTGATCAAGAAGACGGACGATTTGGTCAGCACTTATGTGGGAGTTCGCCGAACCCGATTCACGATTTTGATCAGGCAGTACCTCGGTTCGCTCGGTTGGCAGGCGGTGGTACACAGCGGTCTCATCGCAACCGCCGGGTGGCTGCTCAGCATCGGACAGCTGACCATCGGCCAATTCGTCGCCGCGGAGGTCGTCGTCAGCGGCATTCTGCTCAGTTTCGACGGCGTGGTGAAGCGGATGGGCCACATCTTCTATTTCCTGACCGCGACGACGGAGTT
>DASTLA010000021.1:0-14058 GCA_035715525.1 Nitrospiraceae bacterium | reverse complement strand
CCTCTTCCTAGACCGGGATAATACGTTATACTAGCGCGCCTCACCGGATAGCAGGCGCGGCACGGATAGGTACGATGGCAACCTTTGTCGATCAGGTTCGCATTCAAGTCAGGGCCGGACAAGGCGGTAGCGGCGCCTGCAGCTTCCGTCGGGAGAAATATGTCCCTCGCGGTGGGCCCGACGGCGGCGACGGCGGCTACGGGGGGAGCGTAATCGTGACCGCTTCCACACGCTTAAGCACGCTCTTAGATCTCCGGTATCAAAAGCATTATGAGGCCGAAAATGGGCAACCAGGCGGAGGAAGCAACTGCCATGGGCGGACCGGCGCTGATGTGGTCATTCCGGTTCCTGTCGGCTCGATCATCTTCGATGATACGAGCCAGGAATTGCTCGCCGACCTCACTGCCGACGGAGCATCCTGCACCGTCGCACAAGGCGGCCGAGGCGGCCGCGGAAATTCGAACTTTGCGACCTCCACGAATCGCGTCCCCACCCATTTCGAACCCGGTACGCCGGGTGAAGAACGGCTGCTGCGAATCGAGCTGAAACTGCTGGCAGATGTCGGACTAGTCGGCTATCCAAATGCAGGCAAATCGACGCTGATCGCAGCCGTTTCCTCCGCTCGCCCCAAAATCGCCGATTATCCCTTCACGACCCTCACACCGAACTTAGCAGTCGTGCGATGGACGGAAGACCACAGTTTCGTCATCGCCGACATTCCGGGGCTTATTGAGGGCGCCCATGAAGGCAAGGGGCTGGGCTTTCAGTTCCTGCGGCACGTCGAACGCACCAGCCTGCTTCTGCACGTCATCGACGTGTCGGAGTGGGCGCCGCAAGATCCCGTATCCAGTTTTGAGATCATGCGCCGTGAACTCACCGCCTATGACGTTGATCTTGCCCGGCGTCCCTTTGCACTGGTGGGTACCAAAATCGACATTAAAGGCACGGGGGAACGGCTTAACCGCCTTCGCACATACTGTCAACGGCGCATGTTGCCCTTCTTCGCCATTTCGGCTGCCACCCGCGAGGGGCTCGAGGAGTTGGTTCGGTACGTCGGTCAACAGGTGGAATCGCTACGGAAGGCTCCGTGCGAGACGAACTCTTAAGACAGGCGAAACGGGTCGTCGTCAAAATCGGCAGCAGCCTCGTCGCGTCGCGCGAAAACGGCTTGAGCGCTGAACGGATTGAGCGGCTAGCAGGCGAAGTCGCCTCGGCGCGATCGCAGGGCCGAGAACTGGTCATTGTTTCATCCGGCGCCGTGGTGTCCGGGATCAAAAAGTTGGGGCTCCGAGAATATCCGAGAAACCTTCCAGTGAAGCAGGCCGCGGCTGCAGTCGGCCAAGGCCAGCTCATGTGGGCCTATGAGAAGGCGTTCGAACCACTCGCTTTGAAGGTCGCGCAAGTTCTCCTGACTCATGCGGATCTGGCTGATCGCCGGCGATTCCTCAACGCCCGGCATACCCTGACGACCCTCATCGGGTTCGGCGTAGTGCCCATCATCAATGAAAACGATACGGTGGCGGTCGAGGAGATCCGCGTGGGTGACAACGATACGCTGGCTGCGCAGGTCGCGCATCTCATCGATGCCGATCTGCTCGTCATTCTGTCCGACGTCGATGGTCTTTTCACGGCGGATCCGCGGAAAGATCCCAACGCTACATTGATCCCGTTGATTCCTGAGATTACGGAGGACATCGAACGACGAGCAGGGCTCGCCTCCACCTTCGAAGGCACCGGCGGTATGGCCACGAAGATTAGGGCCGCCAAAAAGGTGGGAGAGTACGGCGTGGCTACATTGATTCTGAACGGAACCGTAGCCGGTCTCCTGCCCGACGCGTTGGTCGGAAAGCCGGCGGGCAGCCTGTTCCTCGCCCGCGCCCGCCGGATGAACAGCAGGAAGCACTGGATCGCCTATACGTTGCGGGCTCACGGCCAGCTGAAATTGGACGAGGGTGCGGTAGATGCATTGTCACGGAAAGGGAAGAGTCTGTTGGCCTCCGGCATCCTAAACGTCGCGGGTCACTTCGATGCGGGTGATCCGGTCGCCTGCGCCACACCGGACGGAAAAGAGTTCGCCAAGGGGCTGGTGAATTTTTCCTCCAGCACCTTGACGCGGATTAAAGGTTTGAAGACAAGCGAGATCCAACAAATACCGGGTTTGCAGGAGTACGAAGAAGTCATCCATCGAGACAATTTGGTGCTGCTCGAACCCGCGTAACTATCCACCCGCTCCGAGTTCACAGAAAGGTGGTCGACCCCGCATGAAGCTTGGAGTCCTGGGAGGAAGCTTCAACCCTATTCACAAATGCCATTTGTCGATCGCCCACGCCACCCGCTCGCTGTTGAAGTTCGACCGCGTGTTGTTCATTCCCACCGGCGACCCTCCCCATAAACCACCCGGTTCCTTTGCCGCCGCACGGCATCGCTATCGCATGGTTCAGTTGGCCATTGAAGACGAACCCGCCTTCTCGGTCACCGACCTTGAGCTGCGCCGACCGGGGAAGTCGTATACGATCGATACGGTGCGGGCCCTTCAGAGGGAACAGCCCCCTGGAACGGAACTATACTTCATCGTGGGCTTGGATGCCTTCCTCGATGTGCCGTCCTGGAAGGAGTCCGAGACGCTGCTCCGCCTATGCCATTTCGTGGTGGTTTCACGCCCTGCCGTAACGTTCGAGGCACTCGCCGATCTGCAACTCGCTCAGCCCTGGCCGCTGCCTGTCCTGCGTGCGATGGATTCGGGGCAGCGGGACCGCGCGGACCTTCCCCTTTCCGCCGATACGCAGCTCATTTTATTGCGGTTACCGCCATGTGATGTTTCCGCATCGGAAATCAGAATGCGTTTACGACAGAAGGCTTCGCTGGCAAATCTGTTGCCCGCCCCAGTCGAATCCTATATACTGACCAAAGAGTTGTACGCGGAGGACGCCGATCGTACTTGAATCAAAGGCCAAGGCTCTTGCCGTCGCGGGAGCAATCCTGGACAAGAAGGCCACGGACGTCCTCATCCTGCACATAGCCAAGCTAACCTCTGTCGCCGATTATTTGGTTCTGGGCTCCGGGGAGTCGGAGCGCCAAGCGCGAGCCATTACAGATCATGTGAGCGACGTACTGAGCGCCAAGGGAGAGGCCCCTCTCAGCGTCGAAGGCGCGTCCTCCGCCAAATGGATCGTGATGGATTTTGGCGACGTCGTGGCGCATATTTTTCAGAAGGATATCCGCGAGCACTACGCCCTTGAACGCCTCTGGGGCGACGCCCGGTCGGTTCGGATACCGGCCAGTAAGAGTGAGAAATCCGCGCTGCCGGCGAAGACGGCACCCCGCCGAGCCCATAGCCGTAAGCGGGGCTAGACCCATGTTCCGACTGCTCTCCACGATCTTCCTGATAAGTGCGGGAATCTTTCTATACAGCTATTTCCGTGAACTGAATCCCGGAACCATCGTCCTCCGTACCGGCCCCGACACTCTGTTTGAGTTGAGTCCAGTCACCCTCGTACTGCTGGCGATGGCGCTGGGGGCCGTCCTGGTGGCTTTGGTCGTCACCATCAAGGAAACATCTCACTTTTTTCTGAATTGGCGCAGCAATCGCCTCGTCCGCCGAAAAGAAAAGGTGGATGCCCTCCATCGAGACGGAACTCATGCCTTCATGTCGAAGCGGACGGCCGACGCCGTAAGCTTGTTCGAACGCGCCCTGTTGATCGACCCCAACCGGACGGATTCTCTCCTTTGGTTGGGAAATATCTATCGCTCGGAAAGCAATTTCACGGAAGCCATCCGGCTGCACCAGCAAGCGCACCGCATCGAAGAGCGGAATGTTGAAATTCTCTTGGAACTTGCGAAAGACTTGGAAGGCGCCAGGCGCTATGAAGAGGCCCTGCAAACCTTGCAGAAGGTGCTGCGCATCGAACCGGATAATCTTACGGCACTGACCCGCAAACGCGATCTCCATATCAGACTCGAAAAATGGAGCGATGCGCTGGAAATTCAGCACCGAATGGTAAAGGCCAATTTACCTGAAACCGAGCGGCGCGCGGAGGCGGCATTACTCTTGGGCTGCATGTACGAAGTCGGACGCCAACTACTTGAGCGAGGGCACCCGGATAAGGCTCGCCGGTATTTCCGCGGCGCGATAAAGAAAGACCGAACGTTTCTGCCTGCGTACATCGGGATCGGGGAAATCCTCGTCCGTGAAGGCAAGACCAAAAATGCCGTCGAGATCCTCAAAAAGATCTACGCCAAAACCAAGAGCATCATTATCCTGCATCGACTGGAGGAACTGTTTCTGGAGTTGGGTGAGCCGGACGAGATTATCCGCGCCTATCAGGATGCGCTGCAGCAGGATCCACGGAACGCAGTGATCCAGTTCTATCTCGGCAAGCTTTATTATCGACTCGAGATGGTGGACGAGGCTTTCGACGTACTCTCCACGCTGGATGGGGTCCAGGAACAGCTCGTCGATTATCATAAAATCATGGCCAATCTCTATTTGCGCAAACAACACATGGACGAGGCGGTCGTGGAATTGAAGAAGGCCCTTGGATTCAGGAAGCGGGTAGTGGTGCCTTACCTGTGCACCCACTGTCACCACGAGTTGGCCGAATGGTCCGGCCGCTGTCGTCGCTGCGGCCGCTGGAATACCTATGTCGCCCTTCCCTGGCTGGATGCCGCAAAAGCGGACAGCGATCGAGATGGAGCGGGTCCGCGCTTGCGTACGGTCCCATACCAAGGCATTGCATCTCCATTCGAAACCGTGTAGGTTTTCAGCGCTTTAGTTTCCCCATCCATGGGATAAGACCACTCTTCCGAGGTCCCGTACCCCGCAGAACCGGTCGATGCATCAGAGGAGCAATGGAATGATGAGTTTCGGCGAGTTATCCGAGAAAGCCTTGAGAGATGAACAACTCTCCCATGAGGAATGTCTCTCCGTTCTGCAGGCCTCCGATGCACGACTGCTGGAGCTTCTCCAAGCTGCTTTTCGAGTGCGTGAACGGTATTTCGGCACGACCGTCCGCCTGCAGATGTTATTGAATGCCAAAAGCGGGGCCTGCCAGGAGGACTGTCACTATTGCTCGCAGTCCTCCATTTCCACGGCGCCCATCGAGCGGTACGGTCTGCTGCCTCGGGAGCGAATGATCGACGGGGCGCGTCGCGCTGCATCCGCCAAGGCCCAACGATACTGCATCGTGATCAGCGGCAGAAGTCCCTTGGACCGTGATATCGAAGAGATCGCAGCGGCGGTCCGCGCTATCAAGGCGGAGACACCGATCCAGATTTGTTGCTCGCTGGGGCTGATGAGCGAAGAGCAGACCAAGCGGTTGAAAGCGGCCGGCGTGGATCGGGTGAACCACAATTTGAACACCAGCGAGGCCTACCATGCCTCAATCTGTTCGACGCATACCTTCCAGGACCGTCTCGCGACACTGAAGAATGCACGCAGCGCGGGGCTGGAAATCTGCTCGGGAGGCATCGTGGGCATGGGCGAGCGGGACGAGGACATCGTCGAGTTGGCGATGGCACTCCGGGATGTGAAGCCCGATTCCATACCACTGAACACGTTGCATCCCGTGGACGGCACGCCGCTCGAGAAGTGCGATCATCTGACTCCTCAGCGTTGCTTGAAGATCCTGTGTCTGTTTCGTTTTCTGCACCCGAGGACGGAAATCCGCATCGCCGGAGGACGGGAACACAACCTTCGCAGCCTTCAGCCGCTGGCTCTTTATCCGGCCGATTCCGTCTTCGTCAACGGCTATCTCACCACTCCGGGGCAACCTGCGCCTGAAGTGTGGCAAATGATCAACGACCTGGGATTCACCATCCAAGTGGATCACCAACCGGTCGGCGACACCCACGCTTCCGACCGCTCCCCGTCCCTCGAGCCCCTCAACGTGCTTCGATAGTGCGGCTCGGATCGCGGCTCACCGGCTTCGCTATTCGTCCCGTAACGCATCGGCGATCGGTCGGCGGGCGGCCCATCGGGCCGGGAAATACCCGGCCACAAGCGTGGCGGAGGCGGCCAAGCAGACGGCTTGCAGCAGCGCGCCGATGGGGACGATCATTTGAATCGTCCAGCCGAACGATTGCTTGTTGATCACCTCGACCAACAGCACCGAAAGCGCAGCACCGCCCAATAGCCCGAGCGCAATCCCGATTAAGCCGAGGTACGCGGCCTCCCATAGGACCAAGTGCCGGATCTGTGCCGCACTGCCGCCGATGGCCCGAAGGATGCCGAACTCTCTGCCGCGTTCGAGGACCGACGTCACCAGCGTGTTGATGATGCCGAGCATGGCGATGATCACGGCGATCGCCTCGAGCACGTAGGTCATGAGGAACGTACGATCGAAAATCTCCAAGATTTCTTTGCGCAGCTCGCCATTGCTGATCACGAGCGGAGGTATCGTATGGTCTCCGTCTGGCAGCAAGGCACTCGAGATCCGCTTTCTCACAACAGAAAGGTCGCTGTGCGGCTGCAGATAGATAGGAAAAACAGTCACCAAATCATCATGCCACAGTGAGCGATACAATGTCCGGTCCATGACGACTTTGCCGCCGTCTGTGGCATAGTCGTAGAACACTGCTTCGATGGGGAAGCTGTGAACGCCCTCGGGCGTGGCTATCTTCAACGATTCCCCTTCGCGCAAGCCGAGGCGATGCGCGAGAACCTCGGACACCAAGACGCGGCCATGCTTCGCTGCCTGGGTCAATGACGTCCTGGAATCCCCGGAACGGACCAGATATCGACTCCGCGCGGCATGGAGGACCAGGTCGCGCGAGACGACAGCCACCCGCCGCCCGTTGACCAACGCTTTGACATCGCGGTATGCATCGACCGCGGCGACTCCAGGGATGGCCGCGAGGCTCTCCGACCAGGCATCAGGAAGCGTCCGTCCGACGCTTCCGGTCACCTCCCCCCTCAGCCATGTGGGGGGCGAGACGATCAGGTCCGCCATGACCGTGTCGTCGATCCAGAGCTCGACCGTATGTCGGAAGCTTCGCACCATAATGACCACCCCGATCATAATGGCAAGTCCCACCATCAGGGCCGACACGGTCACTCCATTACGGCCGGGATTGCGAGCAGCGTGCTCGATGGCGATCGTCCGCATGGCCTCCTGCGCCGTATGTATCTCACCCGCGCTGATTGCAGATATATTCCGCCTTCCTCTCGTTACGCATATCGGGGCCAAGCACGACAGCCCTGCCAGGAGACAGAACGTGGCGGCATAGCCCGGAAGCGGCAACCCCCTCACCGGAGCGGCGAAGCTCAGCGCTGCAGCGATAAAGAGCAAGGCGGATCCGGCGGCTCCGAGGGTCCGGCTGCGGAGTTGTCGGCTCGCTTCGTAGTCACCGGGAGCGAGGGCCCGGACCGCCGCGGTCCGACCGGCATCCAGACTCGGCCCAAGCGCTCCAAGGAGGGAGACGCAGCACCCCACCGCAGCCCCTTCTACGAGCATGCCCATCAGTCCTTCCATTCCCGTCAACCCCGCTACGCCCGAACCAACCGGCGCATAGAGATCGGAGATGGTCCGGCTGACCAAACCCGTCAGCGTGCCGGCCAACAAAAGACCGGCCGTGGATCCAAGCATTCCACCCGCGATACCAAGCACGGCCGCTTCCGCCAAAAATAGTCCGGTCACGCGTATCTGCGTCATCCCGATGGCGCGATAGATTCCAATCTCCCGGCGGCGTTGTGCGATCGCAAAGGACATCGTGTTGTAGATCAAGAACATTCCTACCAGCAGACCGACCCAGCTAAGGACCATGAGATTGAGACGAAACGCCCTCACCATATCCTCGACCTGTTGCGTGCGGCGTCGAGGCCGTTCGACCGTCAGATGCGCGGGCACGACTTCTCGCACGGCCGCGATCACGTCATCCGCCGCCACATCCGGCCGCGTGACGATGTCGATGCGATCCAAGCGACCGACCAAACCGAACAACACCTGTGCGGCGGCAATGTCCATGATCGCTAGATGGTCCCAGCTCGATTCGGCACCCTGACGGTCTTCAATCAATCCGACGATGCGCAGGGTGGCGCGCCGCGAACCGATCACGAAGTCGACCCGGCTGCCGACCGATACGCTCCAGTCCGCCGCGGCCCGTTTGCCTACGTACAGACTGTCCGGGGCAAGCAAGCGGTCGAGTTGCTCAGCCGCCCCGTCGTTCATCAGACGGAAACCGCGAGCGTCTGCCTCAGCTAGCAAATCCAGCCCCAGCACCTGAATCGCTCGTCGCGGTGACCGCGACTCCGACAGAAGAGCTGTCTGAGCGAGAACCGGGGCGGCGGACACGACCCCGGCAATCCGCCTGACCGCCGCGATAAGCCGTTCGTCGATTCCCGTTTCTCCACCATCAATCTCCACGGCCGTGGGACCTGCAACGGTGAGAACAGCCCGTTCGAACGAACTAAGAACATCGAGGTTTGCCCGCTGCACGGCGATGGTTGCCGCCACTCCCAGCCCGACTCCGATGAGGGTCAGCAGGGTCCGCCCCGGCCTCGTCGCAAGGTGTGCCCAGCCCAAACGCGCGAGTGCGATCCAGAGGCTCGACGCGAATGCTGGCATATCGGCGCTCGCAAGAGCGCTGTGGCCTAGTGGCTTTTGTTTACACATTTACCCAGATATGCTAGCATCACCAAGTTCGGTTAGGATGGATCGAGAGGCGCGCCGTGGCTGCACGCAGACGTACAAAGGCCGTGAGATCACCCCAGCCGATCAGGAGACGTGCGGGAGGGCTCACGCCGCGTCAGAAGGAAATTCTTCGCCTGGTCTCGCAAGGGAATACGAACCGGGACATTGCGCGGCGCTTGTCCATCAGCGTACGAACGGTCGAGGTGCATCGGTTCAATCTCATGCGTCGCCTCAAGGTGCGTAACGTCGCCCAGCTCCTGCGTCAAGCTCTCCAGCTCGGGTT
The DNA here is from genome assembly GCA_035715525.1 of Nitrospiraceae bacterium. Lineage (GTDB taxonomy): Bacteria > Nitrospirota > Nitrospiria > Nitrospirales > Nitrospiraceae > JAHBWI01. Next base: position 5,148 of record DASTLA010000021.1, on the reverse strand, counting down.
CCTGCCCAAAAACTTCGCCTTCAAATAGTCGTTATAATTCTTTCAACTTGCCCCGACAGTCTTCGGTCGATCGGTACCCTTTAGCGCTCAACGTTTGAGCGAGCTCTCTCTCCAGGCGTTCGAACGAGTGGATCCCCTCTTCCACCAGAATCGTTCCGATCTGTACGGCCGATGCACCGCACAGCAGATGCTCGAACACATCGCCCCCCTCGATGATACCGCCCGTTCCGATGATGGGGATGCGGCCGTCCAGTAGTTTCCAGAACGCGCGAACGTTCGCCAGCGCGACCGGTTTGATCAGTGCTCCGCCGAGTCCCCCGAATCCGCCTTTCGGCTTAATGACTGCTGTTTCCCGATTTCGATCCACGACCAGCCCGTTGCCCACAGAATTGATCAGATTGAGGTAATCCACGCTACACCGGCCGATCACCCCGGCCATCACGCTGTGATGCGCCGGATCGAAATATGGTGGCAGCTTCACGCCCATGGGAACCGTGATCAAGGGGCGCACCCGCTTCAATAAGCGTTCGGAATCGCCGGCGTCATAACCGATCTGCGGTTTGCCGGGAATGTTCGGGCAGGAAAGGTTAATCTCGATCAGGTCGGGGCCCGCGCGATTGATTTCACTCGCGATCGCCACAAAATCGTCTTCGCAGAGTCCGGCGATGCTCGCGATCACTGGTTTCCCGAACTGCTTCAGCTCAGGGATGAGTTCGGCATAGGCCCGATAGCCGAGATTGGGCAATCCCATCGAGTTGATCGAACCGCCGGGGAACCCATAGTAGCGCGGTTCGGGGTTCCCGATGCGCGCTTCCTTCGTCATCGATTTGGTCACGATAGCGCCTGCACGCGAGCGTCCGAGCGCGATCAGCTCGTCCCGGCTGACACACAGGGCCCCGGAGGCGTTCATGACGCAGCTGGGAAACTTCACCCCCGCGATGTTGGCCGTCAGATCCATACCATTATCCTTTTAATTCCTACCCGGCGACCTTTTCCATCAGACGGCCGTCGCGCATTTCCCACCGATAATCGGCGATGTTCGCGGCCGATTCGCTATGCGTCACCAGCAGGACCGTGTGACCGTACCGATCGGGAAGACTGCGGAACAAATCGACGATCTCAGCTCCTTGCCGTGAGTCGAGATTCCCGGTCGGCTCGTCGGCCAGAATCAGGCGGGGCCGATGAACGATGGCACGTGCAATCGCGACCCGCTGCTGTTCCCCGCCCGACAGTTCGCCCGGGCGATGGCCCCCGCGGGCTTCCATACCGACCGCCTCCAGAACTTCCGCGACGCGTCCGATCACCGCGGATCCTTGCTCACCCTTCAGCATCAGCGGGAGCGCCACATTCTCCCTTACGGTGAGCCCTGGTATGAGGTGGAACGCCTGGAAGACGATGCCGATCATGTCTCGCCTGAGGCGAGTCCACTCCGAGGAATCGGCATGAGTAACCACCTGCCCGTTGATCCTGATCTCACCCGATGACGGCGCATCCAGCCCCGCGATCAAGTTCAGCAAGGTACTTTTCCCGCAGCCGCTCGGCCCGACGAATGCGCAAAAGTCTCCAGCCTCAATGTCGAGCGTAATATCTTGGAGCGCCTGGACGGTGGCGCGGCCGAGCCGATAGACTTTCGAGATTCGGTGCAGTCGCACCAGGCTGATCGTTGCCTCTTGCATCAAAAAGGCCGAAGGACGGAGCCGAACGCAACGCTGACACCGCGGGCCTGTCGTATAACATAACCGGTTGAATGGCCACAACCTTGACAGGACGACAGGTTTTTCTTAGAAGGGATATGATGTTCGGCCGTCTCCTCCGCCATGTCTCGCGTCTCCTGTTCCCCTTTCCATGCCATACCTGTGCTCAACCGTTGCGAGACAGCCCGATCCCGTTTTTTTGCGAAGCCTGCTGGCAGCTCATTCGCCCGCTCCACGGACCTTCCTGCCCGCGTTGCCATCGGCCCTTCGCCTCTTCCGCGGCACTGGCCTTCAGCCCAACCCATGAGTGCCATGAATGCCGTACAGGGAATCCTTGGTATGCAGAGGCTTGGGCCCCCTATGCCTATTGCCCTCCGCTCCAGGACGCAATCGGCTTGTTCAAATTCCGTGGAAAAGTGGGGCTCGTGGCTAGCTTGGGCCGCCTTCTCACTGCCACCCTCCCCAACGGCCTTTTGGCAGATGCAGTGATACCCGTCCCGCTCTCCTCGGCTCGGCTTCGCACAAGAGAGTTCAACCAGTCGCTCCTGCTGGCCGACCGCGTTGCGGCCCATCTCGGCCTTCCAGTCGATTATCTCACCCTGATACGGGTGCTCGATACGGCACCCCACACGACTCTTCCCCGCTCGGCCAGGCTGCAGAATGTTCGGCAGGCCTTTGCACTCAAAGACCCAGGCCGGATCGTAGGGAAGCGAATTCTGCTCGTCGACGATGTCTTCACGACTGGAACGACGGTCAACGAATGCGCCAAGGTTCTCTGTGAAGCGGGAGCGCAAGCCGTGACGGTACTGGCGCTGGCCCGCTCGGTGGACCTTGGCTTCATCCCAGATAGCCAATTACCCGCAGCGGCCTACGATACGAATCTCCGAGGTGCGAGGCTGAGCATCTGACATGCCGATCTACGAATACCGCTGTCGCCGCTGCCGCAAACACATGAGCCGCTTGGTTTTGAATCCGCGGACCATCGAAGCCGTCACTTGCAGTTCCTGCCAAAGTGCCGATGTGGAAAGGTTGCTCTCCCGGTTCGCGTCCCCCAAATCGGAAGAAGCCAGGCTGGAATCCCTGGCGGACCCGAGCAAGCTGGATGGACTGGACGAGAACGACCCGCAGAGCATGGCAAAATTGATGAAAAAAATGGGAGAGGAGATGGGGGAAGACTTGGGCGACGACCTTGAGGCAGCCATGGAGGGAGAGTCGCTATCGGATTCCGCCACTGACGGATCTGACATTGACTGACATGTATTGTCATGAATTTTCTTGACAAGATTTCCATTGTTTTCTCCCATCCGGCAGTAAGTAGCCAATTTGCGTCCAGCAAAAGACCATTGTATGCCTCACCCTTGCGAGCATGGTCACGGAGCACAAGAACGAGTTGCTGACTGTCGCGGAAACCTGCCGCTACCTCAAGGTCACGCCGCGGACACTGTACCGATATATCCAGGCTCGCCAACTGCCCGGCTTCAAACTGGGCAAGGAATGGCGATTCGTTCGTTCGGATCTGGAGCGTTGGCTGCGCGAGCGCAGCCGACCGCGGGATAGGTCCTGACTGAAGGAGTTCCCATGATGTTCGCCGGCGAATATCTGTGCAAGGTCGACGAAAAGGGCCGCTTTCTCATTCCGTCCCCGATCCGCGAGCAATTGGAGACCGACGGCAATCAAGTGATGTTCTTGAAGGGCGCCGAACAATCCTTGTGGGTCTATTCGGCCAAGGAATGGGAGAAGGTCCTCGAGCGAACCAAAACGACATTGGACGAAGATCAAAGCCGGCTGTTCATGCACTTCGTGGTGTCCGAAGCCGGGAACTCGGAGATCGACAAAGCCGGGCGCGTGCTGATACCGGGGAGGCTGCGAAAATTGGTCCCGATGGATGAGGACCAGGAGATCATTCTTGTGGGCCTGTACCATCGGATGGAAATCTGGAACCCCGGCGAGTGGCGTCGTTACATTTCAAAAACCGAAGACCGGTACGAACAAAACATGGCCAAGATCTTGAACCTCCTGTAGCGGTATAGGCTGGCTCTTGCGCCGCGCATCTCGCCTTCGACAGATTCCTACTGCGGTACGCTCGCTGTCTTTTCGGAAGCTTGTGGAAGTCTCCCAGCAACCGCGCACACCGGTCCCACGCCTACTCACTCGTCAACGCCGGCCTGTCTCTCTGGAATCCCGACTTACAGTTGAGGGAATCGTGGAGGGCGGCTACTTGCGGCTCACCTTACCGGTACCACCGAGCGTGAACCACCAATACGCCACCGTCAACGGCCGACGACTACTCTCGGCACGGGGCCGGGCATTCAAGGAGATGGTGGGGCAACAAATCCTACTTGCGCTTGCCCAATCGACCCATCGTGGTACTCTGAGGCAGGCAGTGCGGGAGGGAACCCTGTCCTTGTCCGTGTATTTTTTCTTCACCTCCGCCTTGAGACGTGATGTCGACGGGGGACTGAAGATCGCTCAGGACGCGCTCTGCGAAAATCTAGGCGTCAATGACAACCGAGTGGTGGAATTGCACGTCTATAAACGTCAGGATCGAGACAATCCCCGGATGGAATTGCATCTCTCGATCATTCCTCCCGCCTGATTGGCCCACGTCCGTACGGGTGCCGCTGCCCACGTCGCCAGCTTTAAGGAGACGGCTCAAGGCCCAGTCGATGAACAGCCCATAGCAGCGCAGCGAACGCCTCTCGTCCGATGACAAAATCCGCGACCTACCGGCGTATATCCATCGAAGCTGTCCAAATCGGCATGCATGTAGCCCGACTGGACCTCCCCTGGTATCGGTCTCCGTTTCTCCGCCATTCGTTTCTCGTCCGCACAGACGAGCAAATCGACCGCCTCCGCCGCGCAGGCGTGAAGATGGTGGACATCGACCCATCGCGCGGGTTGGATTGCGTTAGGCCAACCATCCTTACTGAGCAGCCGTTCCCGGCCGCTTGCTCTCCGTTCGGGGTTCTGAAGTCCCAGACGAGTCCCGTTCGCTCCTTGGCTACCTTGACCGAGGAGTTACAAACCGCCCGCGCGGCGCGTGAGCATCTCGAACGGTCGATCCAGACCACATTCTCGCGCATCGCCGAAACCGGCATTGTCGATCCGGATGAAGCGAAACGAGCCGCTCTCGATATCAGTGCCGTGGCGCAAACGCTGGAAACGCATGCGCTATTTATGGCCTTCAGTCAGGGGCGTGAGACAGATCCCTTCCTCAGTCAACATGCCGTCGCGGCCTGTAGCTTTTCCTTGATCTTAGGTCGGGCGGCGGACATCGATCTGTTGGTGATGCAGGAATTAGCCACCGGTGCCTTGCTGCATGACATTGGGCTGCTCCAAGTTCCTAAGCGGATCCTACGACGCATTCACGACACTTCAACGACGATCCCCGATCAGGAACGAAGGACTTATGAAGGGCATTGTCGCGGTGGTGCCATTACGCTCGAGCGCCAGG
>DASTLA010000020.1:0-4972 GCA_035715525.1 Nitrospiraceae bacterium | reverse complement strand
GAGCGCCAACTCGATTTCCGCTTCGGTGACGACCAGGCAAGCATTGAGGTTCTTTGCCACCAAATCCGTCGATTGGGAACAGCCTGCAGCCAGGACAATCGATGGGATGAGTGCAGACAAGAGTCGCATCGGGATGGGACTGAAGAGTGTTGGCTCAGTCTAGGGGCAAGGAGGCCAAATAGCAAGTAGCCCAGGCCCCATGGCTTTACGACGGGACGAACTTGAGTGCAGCCGAATTAATGCAGTATCTCAATCCGGTCGGCGGCGGGCCGTCCTTGAAGACGTGCCCTTGATGACCCTCGCACCGCGCGCAATGGACTTCGGTGCGCGGGAAGATCAGCTTGAAATCTGTTCGCGTGGCGATCACTTCCGGGGCGATGGGCTTCCAAAAGCTCGGCCAACCGGTTCCGCTGTCGAACTTATGGTCGGACGAAAAAAGAGGAAGCTCACAGCCGGCGCATTGATAGAGTCCCGCCTTCTTATTGTCGTGCAAGGGATTCTTGAAAGGAGGTTCCGTCGCCTCGTGTCGCAATACCTGGTATTGCTCCGCCGTCAGCTGCTTTCGCCACTCGTCGTCGGTTTTGGAGATCTTCACGATCGGGTCGATCTTTACCGGTTGCGCCATGGTCGTTGCTCCTTGTCGGGCTGCTGTTGAGAGCCTACCATGCGTGAGTCGTCGGCTCCAGCCCGATCTTACGACCGAACCGGAGCCGAGCGCCGCCTTATCCCGGGACCAGAGATGCATCTTCGGCCGTTTCAGGATGTGACGGTCCCGATTGCTTCTCATTCAAGAAAGCGGCCCGAAGAACCTCATCCAGTCGCTCTACGAGCAGCACCTCCAGATCCTGACGTACTTCGTCGGGAATGTCCCGAAGATCCTTTTCGTTCGACTTCGGCAAGATGATCCGTTTGATCCCGACTCGATGAGCGGCAAGCAGCTTCTCTTTGATGCCGCCCACGGGGAGAACCAAGCCGGTCAGGCTGATTTCGCCCGTCATCGCGGTGTCGCTCCGAACCGATTTGCCGACATAGGCCGACGCCAGGGCGGTAGCCATGGTAATGCCTGCCGATGGTCCGTCCTTCGGAATCCCTCCGGACGGCACGTGGATGTGTAAGCCGTTGCGTTTGAACCGCGAGATATCCAGACCCATCGACTCGGCGTGGCTCCAGAGATAGCTTCGCGCGGCCCTGGCCGATTCCTGCATGACTTCGCCGAGCTGGCCCGTCAAGGTCAGGTCATGGTTTCCCGGCAACAAGCTCGTCTCGACGTACAGCACATCGCCGCCGGTCGGTGTCCAGGCCAAGCCGGTAGCGACACCAGGCGGGAGTTCTTTGCGGGCCTCTTCCGGCTGGAACCGTTCGTGTCCCAACCATTCATCCAACTGTTGCTGCTCGATGGTGATCGGCGAGGCCGCGCTATCGTCCTCACGTTCGGCACGAAGGACCGCTATCTTCCGCGTAAGGCGTCCCAGCATTTGCTCGAGCTGGCGGACACCGGATTCACGGGTGTAGCGGGTGATGATGTGATCCAATACGGATTCGGGCAACACCACGTCTTCGGAGCGCAGCCCCGCTTCTTTCACCCGCCTCGGCCAGAGATAGCGCAGAGCGATCTCGCGCTTTTCCCGCTCGCTGTAACCGTTCAAGCGAATGATCTCCATCCGATCCAGCAGAGGCTGGGAGAGCGTCTCCAGCGTGTTGGCCGTCGTGATGAAGAAGACCTTCGACAGATCGAACGGCAAATCGAGATAGTGGTCTCGGAACGTATGGTTCTGAGCCGGGTCCAGAATTTCGAGCAACGCCGAAGCGGGATCGCCGCGGAAATCCCGGCCGAGTTTGTCCACCTCGTCCAGCATGACGACCGGATTATTGACGCCCGCCCGGCGCATCGCTTGAATGATGCGACCAGGGAGCGCTCCCACGTAGGTGCGTCGATGGCCGCGGAGTTCCGCCTCATCATGCATGCCACCCAAACTGAAGCGCTCGAACGTGCGCCCCATCGCGCGCGCGATGGATTGCCCCAGGCTGGTTTTCCCTACGCCGGGAGGCCCCACGAGACATAAGATCGGCGCCTTGGCCTCCGGGTTCAGCTTGAGCACGGCCAGGTGCTCGACGATACGTTCCTTGACCTCCTTGATTCCATAATGATCCTCGTTCAGGACATCTCGCACATGGCCGAGATCGAGACGATCTTCCGACGCTTTCTTCCAAGGCAATTCCAGGATCAATTCGAGATAGGTCCGGATAACCTGGTGATCCGGAGAGGCAGTCGGAATCTTGGCCAATCGCGCTAGTTCGCGATCCGTTTCCTTACGCACATGGTCGGGGAGATCCGCCTCTTGAAGCTTTTTGCGAAGCGTGCCCAGCTCGCTCTCCTCGTCGTCGGCTTCCCCCAGCTCCTGCTGGATCGCCTTCATCTGTTCGCGCAGCACGTATTCGCGCTGCGTCTTGCCCAATTTCTCACGGGCCTCGCTTGCGATCTTGTCCCGTAATTGTAGGATCTGCACCTCGCGGGACAGGGCAGCATAGAGTTCGCGAAGCAGGTCGCCTCTAGTGGAAGCTTCCAGCAGCTGTTGTTCGCCGTCCAACGTCAGGTTCAACAACGAGGCCAAGCGATAAGCCAATGCCACAGGATCCTCTTCGGAACCGAGCGCGACCACTGCGTCATGCACGCCAGGGGTCTGGATCAGCTTGGGCAGTTCGGTAATGATGTCCAGGATGGCCCGGTGGAGCGCCTCCACTTCGGTGCCGCCATCGGTCGGTGCCGGTAATTGACGTACCCGTGCCTGGAGATAGCCGTTCACTTCCTCGACTTTGAGAAGCACGCACCGTTCCAAGCCTTGGATGAGCACGTTGTAGTGCCCCTCAGCCGCCCGAGCGGTTTGCTTGATGACGGCCTTGGTTCCGATCGTATAGAGGTCATTCAGCCCCGGAGAATCGACTTGGGCATCGCGCTGTGCGACGACCAACACCGTCTTTTCTTCCGTCTTGAGCGCAGCCTCGACCGCTGCCACAGACCGATCACGTCCCACCGTCAAGGGCATCATGATCCCGGGAAACAACACCGTCCGTTTCACGGGCAGTACCGGGAGATTCGTCAATATCGCCGTCTCGAGATCTTGCATGTGGTCCTCCATTTGGGCAGGCGGCTGTCTCGTTCGTGATTGCCTCGCGTCGCACGGCAAAGGCCGCGCTCCTGCCGCTTGACACGAGATAGCCACGCGGGAAGATGAGTCAAGTTATGGAGGAGACGAAGGAAAAGCTGACCGCAAGTCCGCCTTCACGCTTGACTCCGGGACGAGCGGCTGGTACGCCTACCGACAAAACGCCAACAGGGTGTCTGATTTTATGTCTCGACCGTCGGTTTTGGTTGCCTGGAGCAGTGGCAAAGACAGTGCCTGGACGCTCCACCAGCTGCGAAAAGACCCGGCCATTCAGGTGGTTGGACTGCTGACGACGATCAGTCGCACCGAGCGGGTGGTCTCCATTCACGGGGTCTCAGAGCAGCTGGTCGAAGCGCAAGCAGCAGCGGCGGGATTGCCGCTCAAAAAGGTCTGGATTCCCTCTCCCTGTTCGAACGTCGAGTATGAGCAGGCCCTCGGATCGGCGCTCGCCGAGGCGGTCGGCCAGGGGGTCACACACCTCGCCTTCGGCGATTTATTTCTCGAGGATATTCGTCGATATCGCGAAGCCAGCTTACGGCATCCCGAGGTTTCCCTCCTGTTTCCCTTGTGGGGTCGGCAGACCCGACAGTTGGCAAAAGACATGATCGACGGTGGGCTTCGCTGTGTCGTCACTTCGGTTGACACGGCCCAGTTGGACAGCAGCTTCGCCGGTTCGGAATTCGATCACCGTCTCCTCGCAGGGTTGCCCGCCGAGGTGGATGCTTGCGGCGAACGTGGCGAATTCCATACCTTCGTGTATGACGGTCCTGTTTTTTCCAGACCCATCCCGGTGGTCCGAGGAAAGACCCGATCGGACGGAAGATTTCATATGATGGAGCTCTCCCTGCCAATCGGAGAGCATGGCCAGAGCCGTTCTCCGTTGGGTCGCTGAGCTGGTTGCCGAGGGGTTAACGGTCGATGAAGAGACTGCCGGCAGACTCCAAATACGTTTTTCGGTTCAACCGTTCCGGGGGGGCACCCGGTGAAGCAGGCGGGACCGATGCGTAATCGTCGCGCCCTTCCAAATCGAAAAAAGCCCCCACGCTTGAATCCGAACCGACGCCCAGGCCGCGTTTGACCACATATTGATCGGCGCCTCCCTCCTCTACGAACAGGCCCCATCCGCCGTGGTCGGCCATACCGAGACCCGTCGAAGCGGGAAGGTCGTAAAGATCGCTGTTCGATCCGCCGTCCACTGCAAGGGCCACGCTGCCGTCCCAAGCCGTCCCCCCATTATAGAAAGGTCCCTTCGATCCATACCGATCCTTACCCTGGTAATCGATGGTCAAGCCTATGCCGCTGTGGGCGCTGCTCCCATGGCCGTATCGCGCGGCCTGATGGTCGTCGTTTCCTTTGAGATCTAGAGCGAGACCGATGCCGAAAAAATACCCATGGCCCTGAGAGAAATTGGCGCTCTGATAGCGATCGTCGCCGTTCACGTCGAGAAGCAAGCCAAGCCCTCCTGCGAGATTATGGGAAGAGGCTGCCGCAGCCTTTCCGACGACCCGCAGCCCGGAGCCGGTTCCCATACCAAAACAGTCGTACTGATATTCGGGATCTGCCGGCTTGGCGGTCGCGGCTTCCGAGGCGTTGTAGGCGCTGGGATATTTCCCTCCACAGCTATACCGGTCGTCTCCGGTCAAGTCGATCACGGCGCCTACGCCTAGCGGAGCCCCGAAGCCAATGGCGTAGCCGAAGCTCGAATAGCGATCGTCCCCCGATACGTCCACGAGGAGACCAAGGCCGCCAAAAGCGGCCCCTTGGGTAAATCGGCTTCCTTCGTACACATCATGTCCGGCGCCATCATA
>DASTLA010000019.1:0-3902 GCA_035715525.1 Nitrospiraceae bacterium | reverse complement strand
AGGGAGCCGACGGTAAGTATTATTTCGACTATGGACCTTTGGTGGACTATCGGTTGTTCGCGGTGGTCGCATTCGTTGCGGCCATCATCATCACCGGCATTCGCGTTCAACGCCATGTCGTGAACCGTTACCGCATGCGATTGGAAGCCGCTGCCCATCACTCGGTCCCGATTCATTGACCTCATAGCAGAAGGAGAGCGTCGCGTGGCCAAGAAATACGTTTATTATTTCGGAGACGGCAAGGCCGAGGGCACCGGCAACATGAAAGAACTGCTCGGCGGAAAGGGAGCCGGGCTTGCAGAAATGACGAATCTCAAGGTGTCGGTTCCGCCCGGATTCACCATTTCCACGGATGCCTGTATCGAGTACTACAAGCGGGGCAAGACGTATCCGCCGGGCATGATGGAGCAGGCCCTGCAGTCCTTAAAGCGCATCGAGCGTTCCATGAATGCGGGGTTCGGCGATCCCGAAAACCCGTTATTGGTTTCCGTGCGGTCCGGCGCCAGGGCCTCGATGCCCGGCATGATGGACACCGTCCTCAACGTCGGCCTCACGACCAAGACGGTTGAAGGGCTGGCGGCAAAGACGCGCAACGAGCGTTTTGCCCAGGACAGCTATCGCCGGTTCATTGGCATGTTCGGCAGCATCGTCATGGGCGTGAGCCGCGAACACTTCGAGGACATCCTGAAACATAAGAAGCAGGATCTCGGAGTCACGCAGGATACGCACCTCGATGCCAAGGCGATGAAAGAGTTGGTCGCGAGCTTCAAAGAATTGGTGAAGGAAGAAACCAAACGCGATTTCCCCGACGACCCCCTCGATCAATTGCGTATGGCGATCAATGCCGTGTTCTCGTCCTGGTACGGGGCTCGCGCTGTCACGTACCGGCGCCTTTACGGGATTCCCGATTCCTGGGGTACCGCGGTAAACGTGGTGGCGATGGTGTTCGGCAATATGGGGGAAACCAGCGGTACCGGCGTGGCATTTACGCGCGATCCCGCGACCGGCAACCGGAATTTTTTCGGCGAGTGTCTGATGAACGCGCAAGGCGAGGACGTGGTCGCGGGCATCCGCACGCCTCTCCCGGTGGTCCAATTGGAGAAGTTCGTACCACAGGCCTATAAGGAGCTCGAAACGACCTACAAACGACTGGAACGCCATTACCGGGACATGCTCGACCTGGAATTTACGATCCAGGAGGGCAAGCTGTACATGTTGCAGACCAGAGTCGGAAAGCGCACGGGCATTGCAGCCGTGCGAATCGCGGTGGACATGGTCAAGGAGGGCGTCATCTCCAAGCGGGAAGCCCTCCAACGCATCGGGCCGGACCAGCTGGCGCAGTATCTCTACCCCATCTTCGACGCCGAGAAAGAGTCCCACTGTACCGCGCTCGGCAAAGGATTGCCGGCCGGACCGGGAGCGGCGGCGGGTAAAATTGCCCTCACGCCGGACCGTGCCGTGGAAATGAAGGCGAGCGGGGCGCGCGTCGTCTTGGTCCGGCAGGAAACGAGTCCGGATGACATTCACGGCATGAATGCGGCCTTGGGCTTCCTCACCGCACGCGGCGGCATGACCTCGCATGCGGCGGTGGTGGCGAGGCAGATGGGGAAGGTCTGCGTGGCGGGATGCGACGCCGTGGAAGTCTTGGACGCGCAAACCGTGCGCATCGGCACGCAGACATTCCGCGAAGGCGACTACCTCTCGATCAACGGCTCGACGGGAAACGTCTATGCCGGCGATATTCCGGTCGTGGAATCCGAGGTCATTCAGGTCCTGCAGGGGCGAGTCGACCCGGCCAAGTCGGAAAAATACCAGCTCTTCGACACGGTGCTGAAGTGGGCCGACGAAGTACGCCGCTTGAAAGTGCGCGCGAACGCCGACGTGCCCGAGCAAGCGCGCATCGCACGAGGCTTCGGCGCCGAAGGAATCGGGCTGTGCCGCACGGAGCACATGTTTTTCGCGGAAGACCGTATTCCCATCATGCAGAAAATGATTCTGGCCAAGCAGCGCGAGGAACGAGAAAAATACCTCGATCAACTGCTTCCGCTGCAAAAGCAGGACTTCATCGGCCTGTATCGGGAGATGAAGGGCTATCCGGTCACCATCCGTCTCTTGGATCCTCCGCTGCACGAATTCCTTCCGAAGCGGGAAGAACTGATGGTGGAGATCGCCCAACTCGAGCTTACGAGCGGCATTCCCGCCGTAATCGAAGAGAAAAAGCGTCTTCTGGCCCGCGTGGAGGAGCTCCACGAGTTCAATCCCATGCTGGGGTTGCGCGGCTGCCGGTTGGGAATCACGATGCCGGAAATTACGCGCATGCAGGCACGAGCCATCATCGAAGCCGCCTGCGAGCTGGCTAAAGAAGGCAAGAAAATCGTCCCTGAAATCATGATCCCGCTGGTCGGCATGGTTTCGGAAATGAAAGCCCAGAAAGATCTTATCCGGGAAGTGGCCGCCGAAACGATGAAGCGCTACAACACGAAGTTGACCTATCTGGTCGGGACCATGATCGAGTTGCCGCGTGCTGCGGTGACCGCGGACCGCATCGCCCAGGAGGCGGAGTTTTTTTCTTTCGGCACCAACGACCTGACGCAGACGACTTTCGGCTTCAGCCGCGACGACGCCGCCAAATTCGTCGATTACTACAAGACGGCCAATATCCTGGAAACGGATCCGTTCGCCGTGCTCGATCGTGAAGGCGTCGGCTCGCTGATGCGGACGGCGATCGCCGCCGGACGTAAGACTCGCGGCGACATCAAACTCGGTATTTGCGGTGAGCACGGCGGGGATCCCAGTTCGGTCGAGTTCTGCCACCAGCTCGGACTGGATTACGTGAGCTGTTCGCCGTACCGGGTCGCAATCGCCCGGCTGGCGGCGGCACAGGCGGCCCTTGCAGAACAGGATGCAAAGAAGACTAAGCCAGCCGCGAAGGCCGCGACCCACAGCCCGGCGAAATCCCAGCGTTCCGCGCCCCGGGCCAAATTCCGTCCCAAACGTACGAAACGGTGAACGAGTCGCAATCCGACCGTCGGTATATGGCCGTGGCCCTTCGTCTGGCGGAAAAGGGCCGTGGCTTCACTAGTCCGAATCCGATGGTCGGAGCCGTCGTCGTCACGAGGGGTCGGATCGTCGGACAAGGCGCTCACCGAAAAGCCGGCGGTCCCCATGCCGAAGTACTGGCTCTCAGTCAGGCCGGTTCCCGTGCGAAGAACGGGACCCTGTACGTCACGCTCGAACCCTGCAGCCACCTTCAAAAACGCACGCCTCCCTGCGTCCCGCTCGTCGTGAAATCCGGCGTCCGCCGCGTCGTGGTCGCCATGGTGGATCCGAATCCCCAGGTCAAGGGAAGGGGGATCGCGCAGCTCAGACGGGCCGGTCTGGATGTCTCCGTCGGCTGCGGCGAATCCGAAGCGCTTGAGCTCAATGAGGCCTATCGTCATTGGGTCCGGACGGGCCGGCCGTTCACGATCTTGAAAGCGGGGATGACGTTGGACGGGCAGATCGCCACGTCGCGGGGCGAATCACAGTGGATTACCGGTGAAGCAGCCAGATCGCACGCCCATCGTCTGCGGGCTCAGGTCGATGCGGTCCTGGTCGGGATCGGAACGGTGCTGTGCGACGATCCCTCTCTCACGGCCAGACCGAGCCAGGACGAGCCGCTCCTCCGAGGACGGCAACCGCTGCGCGTCGTGGTCAATAGCCGGTTGCGACTGCCCTTCAGCGCGCGGGTACTACAGGATCACGCGACAGCCCGCACCCTCATTGCCACCACGGCCCTTGCATCAATGTCGAAGATCCGACGGCTACAGCAACGAGGGATCGATGCCGTCCGGCTCCCTAAACGGCGCGGGCACGTGGATCTCGTCGCGCTCTGGACCAGGCTGGGGCAGCTCGGTGTCACG
>DASTLA010000018.1:0-7366 GCA_035715525.1 Nitrospiraceae bacterium | reverse complement strand
GTCGGCGGCGGGAGCAATGCAATGGGACTGTTTCACGCGTTTGTTCCGGACGCGAAAGTGCAGTTGGTCGGCGTCGAGGCTGCGGGCCTGGGCATCGAAAGCGGCAAACACGCAGCCCGCTTTGCAGGCGGGCGTCCGGGGGTACTGCAGGGCACCATGACCTACCTCCTTCAGGACGAGCAGGGGCAGGTCAATTTGACCCATTCGGTTTCGGCGGGGCTGGACTACGCGGCGGTCGGACCCGAACACAGCTATTACAAAGAGCAGAATCGGGCTCGCTACACATCCGCGACGGACGACGAAGCTCTGGCGGCCTTCGATCTCCTGGCCCGCGAGGAAGGCATCGTTCCGGCGCTGGAAAGCGCCCATGCCATCGCGGAGGTCGTCAAAGCCGCGCCGAAAATGAAGAAAAACCAGATCATCATTGCAAACCTGTCCGGCCGCGGCGACAAGGACGTGCAGCAAGTGGCGAGAATAAAGGGAGTGACGCTGTAGAACGTTCGTGAAGCCTTGTCGTAGAGGCGCCGCGAGAGACGCCGGATGACCCAGCGATCGAAATGAATCGTTTAGATCGAACCTTCAGCCGCTTGCAGGAGACGCGCGAGAAGGCGCTCATTGCCTACATCATGGCGGGCGACCCATCGCTCCAGGAGACGGAGCAGCTCGTCTTGGAGCTGGAGCGATCCGGTGCCGACGTGATCGAGCTCGGCGTGCCGTTCTCCGACCCGATCGCCGACGGTCCTGTCATTCAAAAAGCCGCCGAACGGGCCCTGCGCAGCGGCACGTCCCTGCGCAAAATACTCCAATCCGTGCGAACGCTGCGCAGCAACACTCAGATCCCGATCGTCTTGATGGCCTATTACAACAACATTCATGCTTTCGGAGAGGCGGAGTTCTGCCGGCAGGCCGGCGAAGCGGGCGTCGACGGGCTGATCGTCCCCGATATGCCGCCTGACGAGGCCGGTCCGTTGCGCAAGCCGGCCGCTGCCGCCGGGTTGCATCTCATTTTTCTTCTGGCGCCGACGAGCACGGCCGCCCGGCGGGACTACGTGGCCAAACAATCGGGTGGGTTCGTGTACTACGTTTCGATCACCGGCATCACGGGCGCAAAATTGGACGACGTGCCCGACGTCGAGGCCAATGTCGCTAAAATAAAGAAAGTCACCAAAACGCCGGTGGCGGTGGGATTCGGCGTCGCGACGCCGGACGATGCCGCTCGCGTCGCTCGGATCGCCGACGGAGTGATCGTCGGCAGTGCCATCGTGCGGCGCGTGGCAGAACATGGACAGGATAGCCGTTTGGTTCCTCAGGTGGGTGCCTTCGTGCGGTCGCTGAAGGCGGCGATGCAGCCGGCTCCCAGATGATTCGCATGACCATAGGGAGGTGACATGGCATCTGCCCGCCGGAAACCCCGACGATCCCCCGCAAAGGCAACAACCAAGAGAAAGCAAAGCAAGCAGGCCGGTCCTAATCGTGCCGCCGAACTTTCACCGGATCGGTGGAGCCACGATCTTCGCGAACATCTTCTGAACATCGTCAGTAGCTCCGAGGAAGAAGGCCGATCGCCGATCGGCGTCGCGGCCGCGTTCGTGCAGCGCTTTCTGCAGCTGACCGGGGTCGAGGCCATCGCCATTCATCTGCGGGACGAACAGACGAAGGAATTGACCTGTTTGGCCGAGGCCGGCGGAGCGGATGCGCGAACGGCAAAAGAGGCCAAGCGTCTATTGGCGCGAGCCGAACGCGATGGCCACGCGGCTAACGGTGATCTGCAGGCATTCGCATTGCATCGCGTCGGACGTTTGGAAGGACTGATCCTGATCCACACCGGATCGAAAACCGCCCAACAACGCACGCGCATCGTGAAGACGTTGGCGGCGGTGCAGCCCTGGTTGGCCGTGGCGCTCGACCATGCCAGGCTCACGAGAAAATACGCGGCGAAGATCGTCAGGATTCAGCATCTCGAGCAGGTCAGCGACGTGTTGAATTCGACGTTGTCGGAAGACGATAAGCTTCGCCGCGCCGTCGATGCCGCCGTGCGGTTGCTGGAGGCGGAGGTAGGGGCCTTGTTCCTCACGGGCCAGACCGCGGCATTGGAGTTGCGCGCGCTCGCCGGAGAACGGGCCGAATCGATAAAGGGTTTGGAATCGCCGACTGCGGCCGGCGTGGCGAAAAGCGGCCAGGCCCTATTGGTGAAGGATGGACAGCAAGACACCAGGCTCGCTGCGGATCAAGGATGGCAGGGGACGATGCCGGTTCGCACGCTGGTCTCGGTTCCCGTCCGGGCCGGAGAAGAAACGGTCGGGGTGGTCGAGGTGGTCAACAAACGCACCGGCAAGCCGTTCAGCAACTGGGACCTGCTGGAACTGTCGAGCCTGTCGAACCAGTTCGGGCTGGCGATCGAGAATTTCCGGCTGAAGAAGTAAGAAAGAGGGCGGCAGGCGTCCGGCCTCAACGTTTCTGCGGCGGCATGTATTTGATCATTTCGGCGGCCAGCTTGGTCGCGAGGTCACGCATGTCGGGGCGGATGAACAGGTAGCTTTCCTGTACCTGGTGCCGCGCTTTCCAGACGATCGCTCCGTTCACGGCGTCGACCAGGCGCATGCTGAGTCCCACGCGGGCGATGTTGTCCCCCTCTTCCCTCGTATATTCCCAGGCATTCACTTTCACCACGAGCAGCGAGTCGGCACTGAGCGCCTGGCCGATCTTGATGGCCGAAGGCTTGTCGGACTGTCCGGTTGTCTCCATGCGAGAAAAATAGGTCACCAGCGCGTCGAACGCATCCTTGGTCGTCTGGAAGGTATCCGTGACTTGATCCGGGGGCACGACCTTCTCCACCCGGCGGCTCTTGACCAGCACCTTTGCGACGACTTCCTCGACATCCTCCCTGGCGCTGTCGTAAGGACCGGCGATCGGCAGAATGGCCATGGTCTTCGGATAGAAGCCACGGGCGGCCGGTCCTTCCCACATTTCCTGCAGACCGCCACAGCCGGCCAACAGAGCCAGTAAGAGGAGACCGAGCAGAGATAGGGGAAGAGCACCGAAACGGCTAGTCATAGTCGATGTAGTAAGTGTATCAGAACGTGTCAAATTGGTAGTGAAGCTTAGAAGGTCAGCGCAATGGAGCCGGAAGCGAGCGCCGCCTGATCCCTGAAATCATACCCGCCACCGATATCTATACGCAAGGCAAGGATACGTAATCCGAAGCCAAACGTAGGAATAAACGGCGTTTTGGCATCCTGCATGTTCTTGAACGCGCCCGCGCGAAAGGATAGCAGCTCGGACAGGATCGTCTGTTCCGCTCCGAGGCTGAGAATCTGGCTATGTAACCCCGGAGTCAGCGTGTTGTTCTTGGTGAGGTCGACGTCGGCGGTCAAGGTCAATGAGTTGTAGGGGTTGACCGCCACACCCGTCCGGACCTGCGGAAGGAGTTTGAACTTGTCGCCGTTCAAGGCATCGAACGTCGGCGCGTTGATGTCCTTGGCCACGATCCCGGCGCGAAGCCAGGAGGACGGTCTGAACATGGCGCCGACGTCGATGCCCAAAGCCGTGGTGAGCTTGGCTCGGCCGATATCCTCGAAGACTTTGACGTCATCGCTGGCCCCACGGATATTCGTCGCTCCTGTGTAGGCGGCGCCTTGGATGATCTTGCCGCTGACACCGACGGACAGGATGCGATCGAACATAGCGTAGGCATAGGACAGGACTGCCTGGCGAGCTTCCAAGCCGTTCATGGCCAACTGGCCGTTCACGGCGAGGCTGCTTCCGTTGTTGGCGACCGTCACGGGGCTGCGGACGAACCCTCCGGCCGACGCCACATCGGAGACGTTGAAGCCCAGGGCATGATCGCCGAAATTGCCTTTCACGTAGAATCCGCCGGACCCTGCGGCGCTCAGCGTCGTATTGGGTTGGTTGATGCGGTTCACGAGCTGCTGCAGGCGGGCAAGGTTGGCGGCGGAGGTATCGTTGAGATTCACATTATTGATGTCTTTGATCGCGTCGAACATATCTCCACGATCGAGGACTTGGCCGCCGCCTTGGATGCGGATGTCGAACTTCTTGCTGATCGCCATCCCGGCCGGGTTCCAATAGGTGGCGAGCGAATCGGTGGTCGTGGCCACGCCGGCGCCGCCCATGCCGATCTGCCGAGCACCCACCGGTACGAATTCGACGGCAATGGCCTGCCCGGGAAACAGGAGGATGAAATAAGCGAACAGCGCGAGCCAGACGCGGATGGTCATACGGGTGAACAGCCAGGTGAAACCACGATGCTGAGTCAGTCTACGAAAACCGCCGCAAGCCGTCAAGGAAGGAGCGAGTCAAAGGATCATGCCGTCTTGCATATGAATGATCCGATCCGCCTGCGCCGAGAGCTTGTCGTTGTGCGTCACGATGACGAACGTGGTATTCCGTGAGCGATTCAATTGCCGCAGCAGTCCGAAGAGCGCATCGCCCGTATGGGTATCGAGATTGCCGGTCGGTTCGTCCGCGAGCACCAAATCGGGACGCTGCATCAGCGCCCGGGCCACGGACACCCGCTGCTGTTCGCCGCCCGAGAGCTCGCCCGGCTTGTGATGAAGCCGTTCACCCAATCCCACCTCTTGGAGCAGCGAAGTCGCCTCGGACTGGGTCTCCGCGGGATCGCGCTGCTGGATCATCGCGGGGAGGCAGGCGTTTTCCAAGGCGGTGAACTCGGGAAGCAGATGATGGAACTGGAACACGAAGCCCACGCGCTTGTTGCGGAAATCCGCCTGCTCCTGCTCGCCCAACTGAAAGAGATCCTGTCCGTCGAACGAGACCGTTCCTTTGGTGGGACGGTCGAGCGTACCCAGAATATGCAGCAGCGTGCTCTTGCCGGCTCCGGAGGCACCGACGATGGCGATGAATTCACCCCGCTTGATCTCCAGATTGATGTGGTTGAGCACCACCAATTCCCGTCCGCCCATCGGAAAGGATTTGTAGAGATCGACGACTTTGATCATGAGGAAAGTGACGATCGGATCATGGCCCCGACTCATTCATACCGGAGTGCGGCCGCCGGGTCCAGCTTGGCGGCCTGGAGCGACGGGTAGAGCGTGGCGGCAAAGCTGATGACGATCGCCGAGCCTGCGACCAACAGCACGTCCTCTCCGAGCACATGAACGGGAATGCGTGAAATGTAATAGACCGTCGGATCGAATTTCCAAAATGTTTGGATGAGCCAGAGAAACGCATAGCCCAGCGGCACGCCGATCGCGGCGCCGGAACAGCCGATGATGAGACCGTTCAACATGAAAATACGCATGATGCCTTTGCGGGTTGCGCCCATGGCTTTCAAGATCGCAATCTCGCGCTGCTTCTCCGTGACGATCATCGTGAGGGTACTCACGATGTTGAAGGAGGCCACGATCGTAATCAACACCAGAAGCAGGAACATCATGGTCTTTTCCAGCTTCAGGGCGGAGAACAGGTTGCGGTTCATCTGCATCCAGTCGCGCGCCCAATAGTTGAAACCCAGACCATGCTCGATGTCGCGGGCGATGTCCGCGGCACGAAAGACGTCGGTGACCTTGACCTCGATACCGGTGACCGATACACCCATGTTGAAGAACTTCTGCGCCTCACCCAATTCGATGTAGGCGAGCGAGGAATCGTATTCATACATGCCCGATTGGAAAATACCGACCACCACGAACTGGCGGATCTTGGGCGTCATCGTGGCGCCCGTGACCGGACCGGCCGGAGAGACCACGTTGAGTTGGTCGCCGGGGAACACGGATAGCCGCATCGCCAGTTCCTTGCCCAGGATGATGCCGGGCCGCATGGCGGTGTCGGGGCCGTTCGGTTCGCGCTCTTTTTCCGGGATCGTCACCTTGACGGGATGCCGGAGATCGTCGAGCGTACCGGCGACGACGTTCTTGGCAAGTTCCGTGACTTTCCCTTCCCGCCCCGGATCGATGCCGCGAAGGATGACGCCCTGCACGCCGGATGGCGACGTGAGCAGGACCTGCCTGAAGATAAACGGAGTGGCGGCCACCACCTCCGGCACCGTTTCCACCTTCTTGACCTGTTCCTCGTAGTCGACCATGGATTCTTTCGTCCGGTCGTTCACCATGATGTGGGCGGTGGTGCCGAGGATCTTCGCCTGGATGTCCTCCTTGAAGCCGGTCATGATGCCGACCGTGCCGATCAGGGCGGCGACGCCGAGCGTAATGCCGGTGATCGACACCACGGTATTGAACGAAATCGTTCGATTGCGGCGTTTTGCGCGCAGGTACCGCAGCCCTATAAAAATTTCATAGGGGAGTGCCATGCCTTACTTTTCGGGGCGGAGCTGCGGGAACAGCACCACGTCGCGGATGGAGGCTTGGTTGGTGAACAACATCACGAGTCGGTCGATCCCAATCCCTTCGCCCGCCGTCGGCGGCATGCCGTATTCCAGCGCCCGCAGGAAGTCTTCGTCGACCAAGTGGGCTTCCTCGTCGCCGGCTTCGCGCTGCTTCGCCTGGCCTTCGAACCGCTCCCGCTGATCGAGCGGATCGTTCAACTCGGAGAAGGCGTTGGCGATTTCGCGGCCTGCGACGTACAGCTCGAACCGGTCGGTGAGGGCCGGATTACTGTCCTTGCGGCGGGCGAGCGGAGAAATCTCGATCGGGTAATCGGTGATAAACGTCGGCTGCTGGAGGCGCGGCTCGACCGTTTCTTCGAAGATGTCGTTGAGGACGTTGACGAGCGGCTCGTTCGGCGCCACTTCCACGCCGAGCCTCTTGGCCGCCGCCACGGCTTCGTCACGGTCCGCCAGGACGCTGTTGGGGAGTGAGTTCACTTCGAGGATCGCCTGGTGGTAGGACCAGCGCTGCCAGGGGGACGCCAAATTAATCTCGGTGCCCTGGTAATCGATCGTCGTCTTGCCGAGTATGTCTTTGGCGACCTGCCCAATCATGTCCTCCGTCAGAATGATCAGGTCATGGTAATCGGCATAGGACACATAGAACTCCAGCATCGTGAATTCGGGATTGTGGATGGTTGAGATGCCCTCATTCCGGAAATTACGGTTGATCTCGAACACGCGGGAGAAGCCGCCGACGATGAGGCGCTTCAGATAGAGCTCCGGTGCGATGCGGAGATACAGATCTACGCCCAGCGCGTTATGGTGCGTCACGAAGGGTTTCGCCGTCGCTCCGCCCGGGATGGGGTGCATCATGGGGGTTTCCACTTCGAGGAAACCGCGTTCGATCAAAAAGGCACGGATGCCGGCGATGATGCGGCTCCTCGTCGCGAAGATCCCATGGACCGATGGATTCGCGATCAGGTCCACGTAGCGTTGGCGGTAGCGGGTCTCCACGTCCGTGAGGCCGTGCCATTTCTCGGGTAGCGGACGAAGTGCTTT
>DASTLA010000017.1:0-3164 GCA_035715525.1 Nitrospiraceae bacterium | reverse complement strand
CGAACCGGGGCCAGATGCCGCCCTAACACCTGCAAGGGCTAAACAGGCTTGATGAGAGCCCCGTTCTTTCTAAGCCCCACGGCAATTCCAATTGGACAAGTCATTGGTGTATCATGCCCGACATGGTTGACAAACTCATCGCCCAAGAACTGGCCAAGCCCTATCCGGCGTCGGTGCGGGTCGTCGGGGTCAAGATTCGAGACCGGGGAGAAGTCAAGAAATTCGACGCGGGGGACGCCCAGGTCAGGCTGGGAGACCGCGTGATTCTGGACCTGGACGGAGAATTGAGCTATGGCGTTGTTCATGTCGAACCCTACGTCATGCCCTTTGTGCCGCCGATGCGGGTGATGAGACCGATTACCCGTCCGGCTACGGGCGAGGATATCGCCGCGATCGAGCGCTATGAGCGCATGGCGGCGGACGGTATGGCGGCCTGCCGGCAGCAGGCAGCCGCACTCGGCCTTCGAATGAAGCTGGTAGAGGTCTTCTGTTCGCTTCAGAAGCGGCAGATGACATTCGTTTACACGGCGGATGACCGCATCGATTTCCGCGAGCTCGTCCGTCAACTGGCACGTCGTTTTGGGGGGCGCATCGAGATGCGACAGGTAGGGGTCCGGGATGAGGCCAGTCGGCTGGGGGGCATCGATACCTGCGGGCTGGTGTTGTGCTGTGCAAGCTTTTTGACCGAAGTGAAACCCGTGAGCGTCAAGCAGGCGCGCGGCCTGGGACTGCCGGTGGACGACCCCAAGCTCCTCGGCGTGTGTGGCCGATTGAAGTGTTGCTTGTTGTTTGAAGCGATGGATTCTAATCCCACTCCGAAGACGTCGAGCCTGCTGAATCCGTCCCGACAGGGGCCCGCTTCTTCTTAAATCACCGGCCCGTGCCCCCTCCGTTCCCGCTTTTCCCAACAGCGTCTGACGGCACCTCCTCTCAATTCCGCAACCAAACCCCGTTGTACGTCCCGTCCGGCCGGCGGTTCAGGATTCATTTTCATCGGCCCGAGCAGGGGGGCTGTCTATTTCACGGAAATGCTCTGCGGCTACACCCGAAAGAGTATAATGACCTCAATGTCGCAACGGTGATCCTATGGCGCGAATCCTTGTGCTCGGGGCCGGGAAAATCGGATCTTTGGCGGCGGGGCTACTGGCAGGGGAAGGATCCTACCAGATCCATCTGGCAGACCTCACGTTGGATGCGCCAAAGCGGCTCGTGGATGAGCTCGGGCTGTCATCGGTTACGCCCTGCGCGCTGGATGTGCGAAATGCGGAGGTCGTTGCCGAGTATGTTCTGGCGCATCGAATCGATGCCCTTGCCTCCGGCCTTCCGTACTTCTGCAATCCGACGGTCGCCGAAGTCGCTCGCGTCCGGCAGGTGCACTACTTCGATCTCACTGAGGACGTCGACGTCACGCGCCATGTGAAAAAGGTCAGCGCGGGGGCGGACCGAGCCTTCGTCCCGCAATGTGGTCTTGCTCCCGGGTTCATCAGCATCGTCACAAACGACCTCATGCAGCATTTCGAGTCGTTGGACACCGTGAAGATGCGCGTGGGTGCTCTGCCCGTCAATCCGAGCAATGCGCTAAAATATTCGCTGACCTGGTCGACCGATGGCTTGATCAACGAATACGGCAATGTGTGCTTCGGCATCGAAAACGGCAAGGAAGTGCAACTGCAACCATTGGAAGGCTACGAGACGATCGAGCTGGACGGGCTGCTGTACGAGGCCTTCAATACGTCGGGCGGCTTGGGCACGTTGGCCGACACTTACGACGGACGCGTGCGCACGATGAACTACAAGACCTTACGATATCCCGGCCATTGCGAGAAGATCCACTTGTTGATGAAGGATCTCAAACTGAACGAGGATCGCGGCACGTTGAAGCGCATTCTCGAGCGAGCCGTGCCTCAAACACTGCAGGATGTCGTGCTGATTTACGCTGCGGTGACCGGGACGCGCCAAGGCGAACTATTCGAAGAAACCTACGTCAAGAAAGTGTATCCGCAGAGGTTGATGGGCCGGCTCTGGTCGGCCATTCAGGTCACGACCGCTTCGGCTCTCTGTTGTGTGGTGGACCTGGTCATGAAGGACCCCTCGTCCTATCGGGGCTTCATCACCCAAGAGAGCTTCCGTCTGCAGGATGTTTTGGCGAACCGCTTCGGGGCATGCTTTCGTTCGTAAGCCATGACCGCATCGGATATCTTCCAACAGCTGGGACTGAAACCGGAGCAGGGCGGCGGCGGGACCTCCGATTCCTGGACGACGACGACCAACGCCGGGGTCATCGACTCACGCAATCCCGCGACCGACGAAGTTCTTGCACGCGTATACGGCTGCTCCGAGGCCGATTACGAACGAATGGTCAATGACGCGCAGCGCGTGTTTCAGGCCTGGCGAATGGTTCCCGCCCCCAAACGTGGAGAGTTGGTCAGGCTGGTCGGGGAAGAGTTGAGGCGGCAGAAGGATGCGTTGGGCTCCCTGGTTTCGCTCGAAGTGGGCAAGATCAAGGCGGAGGGAGACGGTGAAGTCCAGGAAATGATCGACATGGCGGACTTTGCCGTCGGTCAATCCCGGATGCTGTACGGGCAGACCATGCATTCGGAACGCCCGCGTCATCGGATGTACGAACAATGGCATCCTCTGGGCGTGATCGGCGTCGTCACCGCCTTCAATTTTCCAGTCGCGGTCTGGGCCTGGAACGCCTTCATTGCCGCCGTAGCCGGCAACACCGTGATCTGGAAACCGTCGCCGCGTGCCCCTCTCTGCGCCATTGCCGTACAGCGTATCTGCAATCGCGTCTGCGAGCGTGCCGGCTATCCCGGCGTGTTTTCGCTCTTCTCGACCGATCGCAACCAGATCGCCGAGATGATGGTCGGCGACGAGCGTATTCCCCTCGTGTCCTTTACCGGGTCCGTTCCCGTCGGGCGGCGTGTCGCGGAACTCGTGGGCCGGCGGCTCGGGCGAGCGCTGCTCGAGCTCAGCGGCAACAATGCTGTGATCGTAGACGAGAGCGCGGATGTGGACCTGGTCGTCCGCGCCTTGCTGTTCGGAGCCGTCGGCACGTCCGGGCAGCGGTGTACGACCACCAGACGGCTCATCGTGCATGAAGCCCAGTATGACAAAATCGTCTCCAGGTTAGTCGCGGCCTATCGTGAAGTGACCATCGG
>DASTLA010000016.1:0-14927 GCA_035715525.1 Nitrospiraceae bacterium | reverse complement strand
GGTCCAGCCGACGGTGGTCCTCCGTGAGCAGTTGGCTGATGGACGTCCCGGCTCGCATCGGCCAACCTACCCGAACGAAATGATCACTTGCTCGATCGCCCCAGCCACCGGGTGCAATTCGGTCCTGGCAAACCCGGCGGCGGCGAACATCCGTTCGTACTCGCGAAACGTATAGGCATCGCCCTCCGGGGTCGTCGCCAGCATGATTAAGCTGAACTCCGCCACCGGCGGAGGGGTGATGCGATCCTCGTTGGGGACGAATTCCAACGTGATGACTCGTCCCCCCGGAGCCAGCGCTCGGTGGACCTTGCGCAGCAAAGATTCGCAGGTCGAGGTGGAGAAATGATGCAGGAAGTTCGTCAGGAGGATCAAATCGTAGCCGCTGCCGAAATCCTGCTGAAAGGCATCGCCCGCTATGGTTCGATAGCGCGATTCGATCCCCGCCTTCTGCGCGAATTCTCGCGCAACGTTCAGGACGTTGGGCCAGTCCAAGGCGACGATCTCTGCCTCCGGACATCTGGTTCCGATCTCAATGCCGAACAGCCCGTGTCCGGCCGCAATGTCGAGGACCTTCTTCACGCCCGGCTGGGATTGACGGACGAACATGCCAATCTCTTCGGCGGGCTTGGCCATCATGGGGATCATGGATCGCGCGAAATCGACCCACAGGGGATGTTCGGGTGTGACCGTTCCCGCTTCTCCGGCGACCGTGCCGCCCCTGCGCACCGCCTCGGTCAAGTTTTCGAACGCCGCGATGAATTTGGGAGCATGCAGAAACCCCAGCACCGATCCCATGTAGGCTGCGGACCGCCGATCCAGGAAGACCGCACTGTCCGGTGTCAGCTTGTACCGCTCCCCTTCCTTGGTGAGGAAGCCTTGAATCGTGAGGTAGTCCGCGAGGATGCGCACCCCGCGCGAAGCCGCACCGCAACGTTGAGCCAACTCGTCGATACTGTCATGGCCCAATCCCACTGCGGTGAAGAGGTCCAGATCGACGGCTGCTTTGAGCGCTCGCGATCGTTGATACGCGTTTGCGGTTTGAAAGAACAGTTCCGGTGTCGGCCCTCCGGCCGGTTCTGGCTTTTCCATCGGCAATCCTCCAAGTGCTGAAAGGAGGATTGTAGGACAGTTCTCATTCCTTCGCCAGCTTCGGAACCGCCTGGAGGATCAGCCAGCTGGGCCCTTCGTCGTAGAGAGCCCCTTCGAATCGAACGAAGGCGGGCAATGAGTCATTCGTCACCCAGAAGTCATACTCGGGTATCGTCTTGTTGGTGATCCAAGCGAGGGTTTTCATCCACCAACCGAGCACCGGCTTCATTTTGTAATGGACGGCCCTCATGGTTGTCCCTGCCGCCTCTACCTCGTCGGTCCCCACCGGGCTCACCACCATCTTGTACACTGTGGCTTCGGGGTCGAACGCCACGAGATGGAAGACCCGCTCGCTCGGCGAGGGAAGGTTCTTGAGGACGGTGATGGTCAAACCGTTGTACACGTCCGAGGGAAGGTCGATCCGGCCTTTCAGCTCGGCCTTCGAGGAGGGTCCCTCCCGCACGGTGTAGGCGCCGGTCTCGCCGTTCAGAGTGACCTTGACCGGCTGGGGAAATGCGGGCCCCTTTTGCTCCAGCTGATACTGCAGCAGCTTGAGTATCCGATTCTGCGAAAAGGTCACGCTTTCGTCGTGCACCGAGCCGTCCTTGAAGCGAAACAGCATGCGGTTCACCACCCGGCCCCCGCCGGTGGCCGCCTGCGACACCTCTCCTTCCGCCAACAGCGCACCATCTTTATCCCGCAGGACGAGGAAGCCTTTGCTCACGCCTTCCGGGAATCGGATTTCCACGGGAGCCGCAATACACAAGTCCGCGAGGGCCGTCACGTTCAGGCCGAGCAGCACGGTCAGAATCCATCGCCATAGGTGAATTGTATTCTGCATGCGGTGACCTCCTGCGTGGATGCATGCAGCATAACCAGCCGCTGCGGGAGGCTCAGCTCGGACAGCCCCTAGAATCGGGGCTGAAATAGGCGTTATCGCTTGCTGGGAACCGCCAGCTCCCATCGGTATCCGTCGGGGTCGTGAAACCAGATCCCCATGCTTCGCGAGCCGGGCGCGACGGGACCAATCTCGTCTCCGGGATCCTCGACCTCGACGTCGTGTTTCCTGAGATGGGCGAGGGCCTTTTTCAGCGTCGCCATGTTCGGCAGGCGGAACGCGATGTGACCGACGGTTTTCGGCGAAGGCTTTCCCTTCGAGAACACGATGAGGACGTTGTCGTTCGCGATGCCGACGCCACCTTCGTATTCGAACGCCTTCTTCAAGCCGAAGATCTTCATGAACCAGGCGGAGCTGGCGCGAGGATCCGAAACAGCCAGCCCGAAGTGCCAGACGGTCCCGAGCGTAAATGGTGCTTTCATGAGCATCCCTCCTGTTGGGTGAATCGCACAGTGGTCCTTATACATGAGAGTGGCCGCGTCGAGCCATGGCGGCCGATGCAGCGAGCGCCTCCGCCTCTGCCGCCGCGCGCAGCCCGGTCTCGACCGCCCCGTTCATGTATCCCTGCCAGCGCCAGCTCGTGTGCTCCCCGGCGAACAGGATACGGCCATGCGGTCTGGCGAGCCAGGCTCTCAGCGAGGGGTCGTACCCGCGCTGGAAAACGGCGTAGCCCCCACCGACGAGATCGTCGTCTTCCCACCGGACCACTCGCGAGCCCAGCAGCTTTCTCTTTGCCGAACCGAGCCACTCCAATGAATCGACGATTCCTTGCACGCCGCGCCGCTCGAGCAAGGCCTTCGTCTCGTCGCTGGCCGAGCCACCCGCCAACAGAGTGAGGATGCCGGCGCGGCCGCCCTGCTGCTCGTTGGCGTCCCAGACTGCGCCGATGGGCAGATCGGTCCCATAGGCTATGCCCCGGCCGCGGCGCTGCCAGAACCGCCGGTCGAATTGCAACAGCGCCTTTGTCCCCTTTCCATAGTGCAGCGTGAGAATCGCCCGTCGCTGCAGCGAGGGCATTGCGGGCCGGAACCTCACGAGCCGCAGCACCGTTGCAGGCACTGCCAAAATGAGGTAGTCGGCTTCCATCTGCGAATGACCGGTCGCGTGGCGCAACGTGACGGTGACGCTGTTTCGATTTTGCGTGACCGCCGACAACCGTGCCTGGAGATGCATCCTCCCCTTCAACCTGCCGGCAAGGCAGGTCGCCAGGCGATCGTTGCCTCCTTTTACCCGATAGAATCGGCCCGGTCCCGACGATTCCGACGCGAGCTGGTCGATCAATGCGAGCAAGGAGAGTTCCTCGGGATCGGCTAGAAAAAATCCGCGCAAGCCCTTTACCCGAGCACGCAGCTCTCGATCGGCCTCCACCTCGTCGAGCCAGTCCGCCACCGACTCCTGCGACAGCCTTGCGGCAACCGCACCGTCCCACCGTTGTTCGCTCGCGCGATACGTGTCGATCCAAGGCTCGCACAACTTCGCAAGTTGAGCCCAGACTCCACCCACTGACGCCACCGGATTCAGCGCGCGTCCTTCGGCGCCTCGACGCACGAAGGCAAATCCTTTCTTGAGGATCGGTACCAGCGAAAGACCGAGTTCCTTCACCAGCCGGCAGATGGCCTGTTGTTCCGGTTCGATCAAATCCCCGCCGGCCTCGGCATGCTGTCCCTCCGCAAATTCTTCACGCAGGGTCCAGACCCGACCACCCACCCGTGAGCGGGCGTCGATGACCGTGACTCGTGCGCCCGATTTTTCCAGCTCGACAGCGGCGGTGAGACCGGCTAAACCTGCTCCGGCCACGATGACTCGCCGTCTGCGTAGGAATCTTCCCGCCGCCATCGCTCTCGTTCTCCCTACGATCCGTCAGCCATCGACCATACGCCATCGGATGTCATTGGACAACCGGTGAAGGGGGTTTGGGAATTGTTCAGCACACACATAGAAGGACGCCGGCTCAGACGGCATGCCGCCGTACGAAATCTTGGACGGCCTCGGCATAGGCGTCGGGATGGGTGACATGGGGAACATGTCCCGCCTCCGGAATCCTCAGTACCGACGCGCTCGTCATGACGCCGGACAGTCTTTCGATGACCGGCCGGAACTGCGACGGGCTTTGATCACCCAGCGTGAGAAGCGTCGGCTGCGCAATGTTCTGAAGCCGTTCGACCTCGAAGAGGAATTGCTCCGGGTCGCGCGCCTCGTCGAGAAAGGTCGGCGCATTGTCGATCATGGTTTCCCGCAGGTGAGGCGGCAAGCGATCCCAGGCTCCGGGCCTGAGCGCCACGGTGTCCACGAAGCATCTGGCGCCACCAGCGTAATCGCCCGACACGAGCTGCTCGACGACCCCCTTCAATTTTCCTTGAACCTCCTGAAGCAGGCGGGCCACGGTCGGGTCGCCGTTCAGCAGCGAGAACAACGGCGGCTCATGGAGGATGAGGCCTCGCACCAAATCAGGCCGAAGGTCGGCCGTCCGCAAGGCGATGGATGCGCCGAACGAATTCCCGACCACCCATGCCGGTCCTAGGCCCCAATGTGCGATCAAGGCGGCGAGGTCGGCGGCGTCTTCCCGCACGCTGCCTTGCGCCAAGGGCCGGTCGCTGCCGCTGTGGCCGCGGCGATCGTAGGTCAGTATTCGAAGCAAGGGACTGAAGCGTGTGATGAGCAGATCCCAATCATGGTGAGAGACCCAAGAGCCGTGCACCAACACGAGCGGGAGCTCTCCTGTACCGACGACGTTATAAAACAAGACCACGCCGTTGACGGTTGCGTGCGGCATCTCGGGGTCCTTTCTAAGGCGACGGCGACGTTTCGCCCTGCGCACCGACAGTCTGCACCGGCAATACAAGGCTGATCAAGAATTGAAGCGCTCCGGGTTGTTATGATGCCGGATGGCAACCGACCGGACAGAGCCACCACAAGGGTTCGCCTACCAGCCTGATTTTCTCTCCTCCAGCGAGGAGGCCGCATTGTTGCGCAGAATCGAAGGCCTGTCCTTCAACGAGGTGCGTATGCACGGCGTCGTGGCGAAACGGCGGGTGCTGCACTATGGCTGGCGCTACGGCTACGAATCGTGGCAACTCACACCGGCACCTCCGGTGCCCGATTGGCTCCTTCCTTTGCGCGAGCGGGTGGCAGGGCTGCTCGACGTCGCCATAGACCGTTTGGAAGAAGTGTTGATCAGCCAATACCCGGCTGGGGCCGGGATCGGACGGCATCGCGATGCGCCGATGTTCGGCCCGGCGGTGGCGGGCCTTTCGCTCGTCTCCCCCTGCCGATTACGGTTCCAGCGTAAGCTCGGCGACCGGCGGCTTTTGTTCGAGCAGACCTTGGAGCCGCGTTCAGCCTATATCCTGGCCGGCAGCAGCCGCTCGGCGTGGCAGCATCAGATTCCGCAGACGAAAGCCTTGCGCTACTCCATCACTTTTCGTACGCTCGCATGCCACCCTTCAGTTCGTCTTGCTCATCCCTAATGGCCTGGCTGCGAGGCTGAGAGTTGCCGCGTCGCATAGCTCAGGCTGCCCGTGACGGGCGACTCCGTTTGCTCCATCCCTCGTGCAGCAACCAGCATCGCCGCGGCCAATCCCGCCTGCTTGTGCACTTCCTCGATACTGGTGCCGACCGTGGCATTCTGAGCGTGGCGGCTGGCCGCTTCAACATACAGAATGGCCTGCTGGACGGCCTGCAGGACCTCGGTCGGCGGGCGGCGCTCGCCGAGCGCCGCCCGCAGCTCCCGCAGCCCGGGCAATACGGCGTGGTCCGTCTGCGCCGGGTCATCGGGCAGAGCGCGATAGGCAGAACTCTTGCCCCCCTCGAGCTGATTGACGACGCGTTGCATGTGAAGCTTGGTATGTCCGCTGCCAGGCTGATGTGGGCCGAGTGAGATCTCCGCATGCCGGATAGCCGCCTCGATGCCGAGGCGCGCCTGCTCGAGGAGTCGGGTCGCGGCCGTGAGCGCCGCATCGCCGCCGCTGTCCGCAGATGCCGCCAGAGCCACAAGGCGGAGACCAGCACTGGGCTCGACGATGGTCGATCTTATGGGGCTAGCCTCGCCGGCCAGAGCGACCTCCGGTCCGACTGCCGCCGCATAGGCCGTCAGCGAGGCAAAGCCGAAAACGCTCAGCATTCCCGTCATCGCTTTACAGGTCGTCATAGATTTGATTCCTTCCTCATGAGGGCTGACATCCTCCACTCATGCAGTCGTTTCGCCTGTTTCAGTAATACGGAAGATAGGCATATCCCGCCATCTGTTTGCTGACCGTCACGGTCACAGCCGATACGGCAACCGTGACTTCTGGGGTCACATCCTCCAGGGCATAGCGATGGTGCGCGAGTGCCTGGCCGCAGACATACAACTCGACTCCAGCGCTCTTGAGATTCCGAATGAGGGCGAGGTTTGGGTTAGCCGGGGTTTTCCTTTCCTTCTCATAGGCCTCCTTTCGTAACACGGCGGCGGTGGCAGGGCCATGCAACACGGCGGTCAGATGGAACGAATCGGCGGCGATCCCGGCCTCGGCGGCCAGATTCAGGAAGGAAGCGATACTGTTCAGCCCTTTAAGGACTTGATCCGGCTGGCCCGCCCCCGCGATGTCGAAGACCACGCGGGATCCGGCTTGAGGCGGCACTGCCGCCTGCGGCAACGGCATGATCGCTCCGTAGCCTTCGATGCGCGGAGTGACGAAGACCGGCTTCGTCGTATCCGTCGCTCCCGCACCGGTCGTCGCTTCGGACACGGCATACAGCTCCGGCGAGCCTATCCCCATAAGCACTATGCCAACTGCGACCCCGATTCTATTCAGCAAGGCAACACCTCCTTCCATTATCGACGCATGGCTTCCAAGAGGCGGGCCGCGCCATCGTCGCTCATGGCTTCACGGTCCGGTAAGCGTTCAAAATCGCCCCGGACGGCTTTCAATGCATACCGTTCGCTGTCGATTTCGCTGGCCGTCCTGAATCCCAGGCGACGGAACACCGGAATCGGTGGGCACCAGCCCTGCACGGCATGTTGGAGGAGAAAACCGGCGACGATCGCAGGAAGGGCGAAGAACCGACGGTTGACGAATGCCCCGAGGCCCAATCCGATCAGAGCGATGGAAGCGGCGTTCGCTTCGAGAGTGCGCTCGATGTCCCATTCTCGATCCAGCTCTGCGAGTCGCCGGTCAATTTCTCCTCGTCCTTGTGTCGCAAAGTATGCGACGTTTTCTTCTGTCTGTCGGCGGGTGCTGGCATTGATTGCCTCGTCGGTCTGTTCGGCGACTCGGGTAGTGGTGGCTGGGATCATGGTCTCCTCCTGTAAATGTATGTTTGGCGCCGAGGCCGGGAAATCATTCCGACCAATCAGCGCGACAGCATACGAAGCAAGGGGCATTCCCACGCGTCGGTAATGTTGTTCCTCAAAGAAGGCTTCATAGAAAAGACAACGGTATCGAACCGCCGAACGACAACCCATTCCAGACATTTTGTCCGGTCGTGATCGGACAAAATGTCATACTCAAAAACGCCGCGCGGCGGTCCAGGAGGCGCTAGCGAGAGGCTAGGAATGATGGACAACGTAGCGACCCTTAAACGTCTCGCCCGGCTCCAATCGCTTGAGACCCCACTCCGGATGGTTGAAGGCATCCGACGCACAGGTCATCGGCTCGATCGCGATCGCGCGCCGCGCGTGGTTCGGTATGGCATCGCCGGTATAGACGACCAAGGCGGAAAAAGCCCGGTCCATCCGGACATCGATGCCCCGATGGGTACTGGGATGGCGGAGGCAAGCCGTGACCCATCCCTCTGCGTCCGGTTCCAGCCCGACATAACAATGGTTGAATCGCCGCGCGCCGATCGCATGCAACCGACGATAGTCCCATTCGGTTCCGGAGGCCTCGATAATCCGCCCCGTAGGCACCAGCCGGTCGTTGAATTCCAGATATCCGGCGGCCGGCATCATCAGTTGGCTCTCGTCGATGCGGTCGGTTCCGACCGTAAAATACGGATGAAAGCCTGCTCCCACCGGTGCCACCCGCGCGCCGATATTCTCGATCTCGAAGGAGCAACACATGCCTTCCGCATTCAACCCATAGCCGACCTGAATGGCGAGTGAAAAGGGATAGCCTTTGCTTCCATACTGTTCCGCAGCGAGCGTAATCTCGAACAGCACGCGCTCCGCTCCCTTCTGGGCTACGCGCCAGGGCATTGTCCGCACGAAACCGTGAATCGCGTTGGGTGCTTCTTTGTCGTTTCGCTCGAGCTGGAAGCGCTGGCCGTCGAATGTATAGCGGCCTTCCGCGATGCGACCGGGAAAGGGGATCAGAACGTCGCCCTGTCCGCCCTTCTTGTTGATTCCGCCGCTGTAACCCCAGACAAGATCCGTCTCTCGTCCGGACTCCAGCAGGAAATAGCGACGCAGCGACGCGCCCCAAGGCGACAGCACCGCGCGCTCCTGCCCGAATGCCAGCTCGATCTCCGTATCGCGGGTCACCGTCATGTGGCGAGGATCTCCTTCAACATCGTCCAAAAGTCATGCAGCGCAGTCGCGCCGTCTCCCGCATAGATAGAGCCATGCATGGTGGGTAGGATCTTGGGCTGATCCAGCGGAGAGCGGCGACAGGGCCCCCTTAATGGCGGAAACAACCCGCGCGGCCTAAGCCTTGTTGATAGGTTCGCCCCAATATGGCTTGGGCGCGGGGATGCCTGGCCTATGCAACCTCGATGAGGACCGGAAAGGCCGCGGCATAGCTTTTCTTGACGAACAGGTCGCAGCCGCTCTTGAAGCGTACCTCGACCTTCGGATCAGCACTGACAAAATGCCTGAGGAGAGCCAATTGGAGCGGCCTTCGGTCGTACACGGCTGAAACCCGCTTACGGCAGGATGATCGCCTGCTCGGAATGGCCGATGGCTTTCAGCGCGGTTTCCATGGAGTCCACCATCGACGGGGGGCCGCAGAGAAAGATCACCGTGTCCGGTCCCGGCGCCGGAAGATGCTCGAGCAGGATGTCCGGCGTCACACGGCCGGTGCCCTGCATCCAGCCGGCAGGCGGCTGCTCCAGGACATGATAGCAATGGAAACTCGCATGCTCGCGCGCATTCTCATCCCACTCTTCGTGGAAAATGATGTCGCCCTCGGTCTTATTGGCGTAGACGAGAAACAATTCCACCGGCAGGCTCTTGGCGAGAATCCAGCGGATGATCGAGACCATCGGCGTAATGCCGGTCCCGCCCGCGACGAACCCAACCCGCTTCGCCATCCCGTCCACCCAATGGCCGCCTTGGTGCGGTCCGCTGATCAGCACCTGCTCTCCGATCTCCCGATCGTACAGATATTTCGACAGCGTGCCCGCTTCGTAGCGCTTGACCGTCAAATCGAAATAACCCGTGGCGCCGGCCATGGACGTCGGCGTGTAGGACCGCTTCACCGGCTTGCCGTCGATCGTCGCATGGACGTAGACAAAATCGCCCGGCAGCATGTCGAGCGTGGCATCGTCCGGCAATTCGAAACAGAGCGTCCTCGTATCATGCGTATCCTGATGAACGGCGGCTACTTGATAAGGAACGGCCGTTTTCGACTTTATCCGCGTGATCGGCAGCTGCTCCATGGCAGCATCATACGGACTCGGACAGCGAACGTGCAACGGTCCCTACGCCCCAACATCGCTTCCGTCTGATAGAATGGAAATGTCGGTCACAAGGAGGGAAGAGCAATGCCTGGATTGGTCGAGACCATGATTGCGTTGGCCGGACTGACAGCGGCTGGGACGGCCGCATATAAAGCCGCCAAACAAGCTCAAGACAAGAGCGCTGTGAAGGTGCCTGCCCGTCAGGAACCCCGCCCGCAGAAAGCACGTTAGCGATCCGCCGTCAGATGGCCAAGCCGAGCTGCGGTCCCCCGCAGCTTGGCCTCGAACGCTTCCAATCCGTTTGTCGGAGCGCCGAGGCCCCGTCCTTGATCGCACCCCCTGCGCGCGATACTCTCCAACAGACTAGAAATAGCCGAAGTATTTGAAGCGCTGGAGGAGGTGGAGGATAACCCGCCAATGGCTGGCTGACCGAGTGATCCTTGATGGGCTGTCCAACTGCGAACGGTTCATTTTCAGCCAGGGCTGACTGCTATGGCCGATAAGTCGCCCGGATGTTGGAAAAGGTTACGGTGGGTGGAACGCTCAAAAATGTCCGAGGATTGGGGCTATCGACAGGCAGCGCCTTATACGTACAATGGCTCCATAGCACAGGTTGTGCGTTGGAGGCCCCATGGGAGACGACTCTACGGAAGGACAGGTCACTTCGGACGCTGTTCAAAGTGAGCCAGCAGACTGGACCACCTTGCCGGACGAAAAATTGCTCGACCTTCGATTCTGCGACCTCGACCTCAAGATCGCCGGCAGCAACCTGGAAGACCGCATCGCGCAGCTCTACAAGGAATTGGACGAGCGAAGCCTTTCGTTCCGTCCCCACTTTTGGCTCTCGAACGAGTGGTTTTGCCCCGACGACGTGCCGGGCATTGCGATCCCCTTCTATCTCGCCCACACGAGATTGGCCAAGCTCGAACTGAGTCAGATGTTGGAGGTGGAAGGCGGGGACCCGGAATGGTGCATGCGCATTCTGCGGCACGAAGCCGGCCACGCGGTGGAAAATGCCTTCCGGCTACGCCGCCGGCGGCAGCGTCAAAAACTCTTCGGGAAAAGCTCCGTTCCCTACCCCGACGACTATGCGCCCAAGCCCTACAGCAAAAGCTATGTGCTGCACCTCGACTCCTGGTATGCGCAAAGCCACCCGGACGAAGATTTCGCCGAAACCTTCGCCGTCTGGCTCACGCCGGAATCCCATTGGCAACAGCGCTATGCCGGCTGGCCGGCGCTCAAGAAGCTGCGCTATGTCGATCAGCTCATGCAAAGCTTGGTGGGGCAAACTCCTCCCAACCTCTCCACCGAAGAAGTCGATCCGATCCGGCGGCTTCGCACCACGCTGCGCCGGCATTACAGAAAAAAGCGCCGTCATTACGGCCTCGACCGTCCGACTTTTCATGAGGACGACCTGCGCGGCATCTTTTCCGACGCACCCGAGCATGCGGGCAACATGAGCGCAGTGCGCTTCCTGACGAAAATGCGCAGGCCGGCGCGCCGGCTGGTCGCCGGTTGGACGGGTGTCTATCAATACACCATCGACCAGATTTTCGAAGACCTGTTCGACCTGTGTCGCAAGCTCAACTTTCGGCTCGCATTGCCGGAAGAGCAGGCCAAACAGGAGTTCACGGTCTTTCTCACCGTGCAGGCGATGAACTATGTCTACACCGGCGGCCGGAGGGTGGCGCTATGAAACC
The DNA here is from genome assembly GCA_035715525.1 of Nitrospiraceae bacterium. GTDB lineage: Bacteria > Nitrospirota > Nitrospiria > Nitrospirales > Nitrospiraceae > JAHBWI01. The sequence goes on along the minus strand of DASTLA010000016.1, from coordinate 3,644 downwards.
CCTCAAGGTCCTGGTGCTCATGCACAAACATCTGTTGCCGCCGCAAGACACGACCGACGTCGACCTTCAGAAGGCGGAATGGAAGACGGAATTCGACGTCGTAACGACGCTGCGCAAAATCGGTCATGAAGTGGAGCCGCTGGGCGTCGAGCAGGACCTCGGCATCATCCGCAACACTATCGATGAATGGAAACCCCGCATCGTCTTCAATCTATTGGAGGCGTTCCACAACGTCAGCCTCTTCGAACCCAACGTCGTGAGCTATCTGGAGCTCCTGCGCGTTCCCTACACCGGCTGCAACCCGCGCGGCCTGCTGCTCGCCAAGGACAAGGGGCTGTCGAAAAAACTCCTGGCCTACCATCGCATCCCGATGCCGGAGTTCGCCGTCTTTCGACGCGGCCAGAAGATCCGCATGCCCAAGCGGCTGGCTTTTCCCATGATCGTGAAATCGCTGACCGAAGAATCCTCGCTCGGGATTTCACAGGCTTCCGTCGTCGGAGACGAACAGAAACTCGTCGAGCGGGTCGGCTTCATCCACGAGAGCGTGGGCACGGACGCGCTCGTGGAGCAGTTCATCGACGGCCAGGAACTTTACGTGGGCGTGATGGGCAATCAGCGGTTGCGGGTATTGCCCGTGTGGGAGCTGCAATTCACCAAGATGCCGGAGGACGTGCACCGCATCGCCACCGAACGCGTCAAATGGAGCCAGAAGTACCAGCAGAAATACGGCATCCAGACCGGCGAGCTCACCGACGCACCGGACGGAGTCGGCGAGCGCATCCAGCATCTCTGTAAACGGGTCTACCGTGCACTCGAATTGAGCGGGTACGCGCGGATCGACTTGCGGTTGGACAAGGATGGCCAGATCTTCGTGCTCGAGGCAAATCCGAATCCGCACATCGCCCAGGGAGAGGATTTCGCGGAGTCGGCCAAGCGGGCCGGGCTGTCGTACGAAGAGCTGCTCCAACAGATCATTGCGCTGGGACTGCAATGGCGGCCGGAACGGAAGGGATGATCTGTCACCCTGTTGCACCGCCGACCAGAGCTTGGAGTTCCTGCAGAAATCCTCTCTGTCCCGATTGGATCTTCTCGTGCGCGGTGGACAGGTCGAACCAGGCTCCGCGATCGACCTCCGGAAACTGCTGCATCTTCCCTGAACGCGGCGGCCATTCCAGCGGAAACGTGTTGCTCTTCAGCGTCGCAGGATCGATCTCGCCTTCGACGGCCCAAGCCGAGATCAGCTTGCCGCTCGGCTGCTTCAGCGACGCCAGAGGCCGAAAGGCTCCCGCCACCTCGCAGCCGGTCTCTTCCGCAAACTCCCGCCGCGCGACGGCGAGGGGATCTTCGCCTTGCAGGTACTCGCCCTTGGGGATCGTCCAGGCCCCCTCGTCCTTCTTGGCCCAGAAGGGTCCTCCGGGATGGGCTAGAAAGACTTGGAGTCGGCCGAGATGCCGGCGATAGAGCAGGATCCCGGCACTGAGTTTCTTGGGCATGAGCGACTGAACTTCAGGGGTGAAGGATCAGCGTGTCCCGTCCCGGCGGATGCTCATGGGTACCGTCACGGCCTGGTTGGTCAGGTCGCCATGCTTGGAAAATCGTTCCAAAGTTCCCTCGCGGCCGTCTTCAACTGCGAACCGGTACTCGTTCCCGGAAGACAAGCGCTGCGGCAGCTCGACCAGCACCCGTCCCACGTATCGCACTTCGCCGGGACGGCTTTCGAATAGCAAGTTCAAGTCCCCGCCTGTGCCGGTGACGCCGGAACGATGGAAATTCTTGATGAGATATTGGCCCGGCCGCAGACGGGACAGAAAATGCCGCTCCTGACCGGCGACCGCCTCGAGCTCGTAGCGGTCTGCGTAGGCTCGTTCTCCGTTGGGATCCCCGGGTTGGATTTGGACGACCTCGAATTCATAGGCGGCGAACCGATCGTCCGTGGCTGCCGACTTGGGGGCGGATCGCTCCGGCCGCACCAGCACGGAGCCCATCACCACCCCCCACTCGGGTCCCGGGGACGCGATGCGTTCATCCGACATATCGAGCGACGCCGCACAGGAGACGACAGTCGATGCCGTCAAAAGGGGTAGCAGCATCATCGTCATGAGTTTGCAAAAGCTGGTTTTCTTCTTGCGCATGGCTCAAGCTTGTACCGGTGACGGGGCAGCGCGTCAAGCAGGCTGGCCAGGACGCTTCTCACGGCGCCGGCCGTCGGTTATAGTGAAAGCAGAAAGAAGGAGTCCGACGAGATATGAAACGAAACATCTCCACCGCCCTCGCCATGCTCATGCTCGCTTCCTGCAGCACGATGAGCCAGAACGGGTCTGATTCCAACAACAATGCCGCGAACCGCATCGAGCGCGTTTCCAGATTCCTCACGAAGACCGTCATCAACGTCAGCGACGACATGCTGCCGTTCGTCGCGGCCACGACCGGGGAAGTTATCGACGAACTGAGATCGGACCTCCCGAAAGTCGCCGACGAAGTGAGCAGCCAAATGCGCCATATCACCTCGGTGCGCCGCTCATCCGGGCCGGACCGTTAGCCATCGATACGCCGTTTTCACTGCCGGTTCCCCGACGCGGCACTTCTGATCAAGCACATGCGCTTGGCTTGGATGAAGGCGACATAGTCCGTCAGAAAGTCGCTGAAGGTCTGTCCGAATATCCCGCTGTGCTCCTGCACCAAGTCGTGGCTGGTCTTGGCGATGACGACGGGACTGTAGGAATAGTCGCGGTCGGTTCGGGGGGACAGTTCCGCGCCTCCGGAATAGAGGGGGTGGCCGGTGAGATCCTGCTTCATGATCCGGCAGTCTGACTGAGCCGAGCTATCCGCAGCGTCCTTGGGACCGGCCAGGCGCAGCGCATGCGTCTGTTGCGGCTCATATTCCCCCAAGGCCGTCGTCCACAAGGATTTGATCTCGTCGCTCTGAAACTTCGGCCGGAACAGCACGTTCAGATTGCGTGCGATCGGAAACCAGTATTTTCTCGCGCTGTCGTCCTCCGCAGAGACGGTCAACAGCGTGGGCGCCTGAATATCCATGAACGAGACCTGGCTCGTCAGCCGGTCGATCCGTTCATATTGAAAGGCTTCGAGAGCAGGATTCAGCAACACGGTCATGTCGCCCAGCCCGCTGACGATTTCCTCGAGCTTTGGTGTGCCGCCCTGCTGGCCCTGCGCATTGACGGCGGCATCGAGCAAGTCCCGCTCGAAGGCGCCCGAGATGGCTTTGAACAATACTTGTCCTCCGAAGCTATGGCCGACCGTGATCAGGCCCATGAAGGTGGACTTGGAAGCACCGCTGTTTCGATCCATGTAGATATCTTGCAGCTTCACGAAGAATTCGCGTAAATCCCCGTCCCCGACCCGCTCCGCCGCCGACTTGCGTCCCCAGAACGTCAAGTAATCGAGCCAGCCCGGCAGCGCGCGTCCCCGCCAGCCGACGTACAACCCGATCACCTTGATGTCCGGCTGCAAACCGAGCTGCAGTCGGGCCGCGACATAGTGCGGCTGCTGCAACTTTCCCTGTAGCCGGACCAGCGAATCGTTGAAGTTGCTGAAATTTTCATCCGAGGCAGCGGCGTTGTGATGCCAGCCGTGGATGAACACAGACAGGACCGTATTCTCGGCTGCCGATGCAGCCTTGATCG
>DASTLA010000015.1:0-12063 GCA_035715525.1 Nitrospiraceae bacterium | reverse complement strand
GAAGGGGCAACAAAATCTAGGGCTCGAACCCCTTGCCCCACCGGACGACACGTGGCAACCGCTGTTGGCATGTCCGGCACAGACGGCGGCCAGCTCCGGCTTGGGTCTTCGCGGGACGGCGTTCGGCCACACCTTGGAGATTTTGAATCGGTTGCGTGACAGCGGGACCGTCGTGCTGGTCGCCAGAAGCCAAGGGCAGGTCGGACGTCTGTTGGCGTTGTTCGCCGAGCACGATCTCCCGGCGACCGAATGGAAAGCCACCGGCTTGGCTTCTCCCCCCGCGACCAAATCCCCCTTCGCCGTCATCAATGGGGACGTCTCCGCCGGGTTTCTGGCGCCGGATTTGCGGCTCATCGTCTTGACCGAGGAAGAACTGTTTGCGAAGGGCCACCGCCACAAACCGCAGCAGAAAAGTAAATCCGCGACTTTCCTCTCCTCGCTCGAAGATCTCAACCAGGGCGACTACGTGGTGCACGTGCAATACGGAATCGCGAAATATCAAGGACTGCGCCGTCTGTCCGTCCAGGGCTTCGACAGCGACTACTTGATTCTTGAGTTCGCGGGAACCGACAAGCTGTACGTGCCGCTCGATCGCCTCAATCAGGTGCAGCGCTATTCGGGAGCCGAAGGCCATGTCCCTCGATTGGACCGGCTCGGCGGGACGAGCTGGGCGAAGACCACCGCCCGCGTCAAAAAGGACATCGAGGAAATGGCCCACGAGCTGGTGGATCTCTACGCCAATCGTGAGCTCGTTCACCGGCCCTCCTACGGAAGGGACACCACGCTCTATCACGAATTCGAGGCGGCCTTCGAATACGAGGAGACACCCGACCAGACTCGAGCCATCGAAGACATCATTCAAGACATGGGCGCCGACAAGCCCATGGACCGATTGGTCTGCGGCGACGTGGGCTACGGCAAGACCGAGGTCGCCATGCGCGCCGCCTTCAAGGCCGTGGAGGAAAATCGGCAGGTGGCGGTGCTCGTGCCGACCACCCTGCTGGCTCACCAACATTACGACAACTTCGCCGAGCGCTTTGCGCCGTTTCCGACCCGCGTCGCCCTTCTCTCACGCTTCCAGTCCGCCAAGGAGAGCAAGGCCATCCTCAAGGATGTGGCCGCCGGCGTCATAGACGTGGTGATCGGCACGCATCGACTGCTGCAAAAGGACGTGCAGTTTCGGGATCTGGGGCTCGTGATCATCGACGAAGAGCAATGGTTCGGCGTCAAGCACAAGGAACGCTTGAAACAACTACGCACCCAGGTCGACGTGCTGACCCTCACCGCCACGCCGATTCCCCGGACGCTCCAGATGGCCATGGCGAGCGTACGGGATCTTTCAATCATTGATACGCCGCCGCCTGGCCGACTGGCCATCCGCACTCAGGTCATCCGGTTCAGCGAAAAGGCCGTCCGCGAGGCGATCCTGAGAGAGCTGGGCCGGGGCGGGCAGGTCTATTTCGTCCACAATCGCGTCGAAACCATGGAACGGACCGGTGCCTGGCTGCACCAGCTCGTACCCGAGGCGCGCATCGTAATGGCGCACGGGCAGATGGATTCCAAGCCGCTCGAAGCCGTGATGCTCAAATTTTTCAAGCATGAAGCCGACGTGCTCATCGCGTCGGCCATCATCCAGTCAGGCTTGGACGTGCCGAACGCCAATACGATCATCGTCAACCGCGCGGACACCTTCGGCCTCGCTCAGCTGTACCAGCTCCGCGGACGCGTCGGCCGCGGCGGCGAGCAGGCTTATGCGCATTTTTTGATTCCGGACGAAGGCTCGCTCACGACCGACGCGCAGAAGCGCCTCACCGCCATCCAGCAATTCACCGAGCTCGGATCCGGATTCCGGATCGCCGCGGCCGATCTGGAGATCCGTGGCGCCGGGAACCTGCTCGGCAAGCAGCAGTCCGGCCACATCGCCGCCATCGGGCTCGATCTGTACATGCAAATGGTCGAGCAGGCCGTACAGCGGCTCAAGGGACAGGTGGTGGAAGAGGAGCCGGATCCGACGCTTCAGCTCAGCGTCTCGGCGTACATTCCGGAATCCTATGTGGCGGACAGCCACCATCGGCTCTCGCTCTACAAGCGCTTGTCGTCATGCGGCCAACTGGGCGACTTGGCACTCCTCCACGGAGAAATCGAAGATCGGTACGGGCCTGCGCCCGAGGCCGTGGAGCGGCTGTTCGAAGTCATGCAGATCCGCTTGCTGGCGAAACAGCTGCGTTTGAGCTCGGTCGTCGAACAGCCTCACGGCGTGACGATCACCTTCGACGCCAAAGCCACGGTCCCCGAACAGGCGGTGCAGACTCTGATGGACCGTTACAAGAAGCGCCTGCGTTTTCTGTCTCCGCTCTCCTTTGAACTCCAGATGCCGCATGACGACTGGAGTTTGGTGTTTTCAGAACTCAACGCAACCTTGCAAACCCTCCAACTCTGTGATACCAACAAAGCAAGTCCACGAGCAGAATCAGCCTGATCATTCGAGCCCCCTAACCCCGGATCACCCCCATGATGCAGCCTCTGATATTGTTTGCCGCCGACTGGCGTGTGTGCCTCGCGTGCGCCCTGTGTTCGCTGAGCCTGGCCGGTTCGTTGAGCGGATGTACCGAGCCGCCTCAAGAAGAGCCGGTGGTGGCCATGATCAACGGACGAAGCATTACCCAATCGGAATTCGACGTCCGCTGGAACGAGCTGTCTCAGGCGACCAGAGCGCGATACGAGAAGGAAGGCGGCAAGAAGCGATTCCTCGACGAGCTCATCATGCGGGAACTGCTGATGCAGGAGGCTCGGAAACAAGGTCTGGATCAGTCGGACGAGATTAGGGAGAAAACGCAGCGGTATCGGGAGCAATTGGTTCTGGACGAGTTGCTGAAGGATCGAATCAAGACCAAGGTCGAAATCACCAAGGAAGAACTCGACGCGTATTTGGAAAGGCATGCCAACCAACTGCTGGCGAATCCGAAGGTGGCGGTCTCGGTGATGCTCCTGCCGAACATCTACGCCGCCAAGGATTTGAAGCGGCAGGTGGAAGCCGGGGGGAACTTCGCCAAGTTTGCGGCGCGCTACTCCGTGGATGAGCGAAGCCGCGCAAAGGGCGGAGATCTGGGACCGTACAAGAAAGGCCTCTTGGAACCCGAACTCGAGGCGTTGGTACCGAGCTTGCGGCCGGGCGTCTTGAGCGAGCCGGTCAAAACCGAAAAGGGCTATTATCTGATGAAACTCAGCCCATTGGAGCCCGAGATTTTGCAGGCGGACCAAGCCACGCGGGAACGCCTTCGCCAAGAACTGTTGGCCGAGAAGCGCCGAAAGCGATTGGACGACGTCTTTGCCGAGCTGCGGACCGGCGCGACGATTAGACTTGCGGATGCTTCGCGCTATGTCACCGATGAAATAGCCCGTCCCTAAACGACCCCCGACCCACGTCCCGGCATGTTGAATTGATCGCGGTGTATGGCCCAGGCCTGGCGGCCCACCAATCTTGAACTTCCACCCTTCGATCCGGCCCCTGTGACTTGTCAGACCGCTCCCCTTCTGAACCGCCGATTGTGTACAATCCGGTCGTCTCTATGAAGGATCAGACTGTCATAACTTGGCCAGTCCGCGTCGAATGCGGCCTCCGCCTTTGCATCGGGCTCCTGCTGGTGGGCGGCTGCTGGCTATGGGAGCCTGCCAAGCCAACTTATGCCGCGAGGCTCGAAGATCGCATCGTGGCGGTGGTGAACAAGGACCTGATCATGCTCTCCGAGCTGAAACGCGATCTGCTTCCCGACCAGGAGCGCCTGCGTAAGCTCTACAAAGGGGAGGAGTTGGAGCGGCGCCTGCGGGCCGCGGAAGCCACCGCTATCACAAAGATGATCGAGCGGAAGCTGCAACTCCAGGCGGCGAAAAACCGCGGCGTGGAAGTGACCGATCAGGAGGTCGTCCAGGCGGTGGAAGAGCTGAAGAAGCAAGGAGAGAAGTTCGACGCGGCAGATAGCGCGGCTGCCAAGACCGTGCGGGAACAACTTCTGCTGATGCGGGTCGTCGATCGCGAAGTCCGCGGAGTGATCATGGTGGCTGATTCGGACATGAAGCGCTATTACGAGGAACACCAGGATCGGTTTGCTTACCCGGAGGAATACCAACTCAGTCAGATTCTCATCAAACCGCGCAATGAGGACGAAATGGCCATTGCCAGAGGTCGGGCCGAAGCGCTCTTGGCGGCCCTCAAACAGGGTGAATCCTTCGACGAGCTCGCGCTCCGATTTTCCGATGGAGCCAATGCGTCGCGGGGCGGGCGGTTGGGACTCGTCAGGCAGGGTGAACTGCTTCCCGCCATTGAACAGGCGGTGTCAGGCCTCCCTGTAGGGGGCATGACGGGAATCGTCGAGACCTCGGAAGGTCTACACATCGTGCGGGTCGACGACAAGAAGCCCCGCCAGTTCCGGCCATACGACCAGGTGAAGACGGAAATCCAATCTTTGGTGTTCCAGCAAAAAACCGAGGATCAGTATCAGACGTGGATGGCCGATCTCAAGAGTAAGGCTTTCATCGAAATCAAGTTTTGAGCCGACCGCGGATTTCTCCCCAGAGGGCGTCCCGCCCTTCGTGGGTCTCAGCCGAGTAGAGGACGATCGGCACCTCCGGCCCGACTCCGCAGATCCGCCTCGTGTCCTGTACCGCCACGTCACGTTCGCGCCGCCGCAACTTGTCCACCTTGGTCAGGACAATGACGAGCGGCCGACCGATAGACTGGATCCACCGCACGCTCGTGACGTCCTGATCGGTACGGACGCGCGATTCGATCAGCAGCACGACGAGGTTCAGCGACGGACGATCGACGAGATACTGCTCGATCAGCGGTGCCCATTGCACCTGGATGCTCTTGGACACCTTGGCATAGCCGTAGCCCGGCAAATCGACCAAATAGAGGGATGCCAGATGAGGATCCGAGGTTCGAACCGTGAAGAAATTCACCGCCCTGGTCTTGCCCGGTGTCTTGCTGACCTTCGCCAGATGTTTTCGGTTGAGCAGCGAGTTGATCAGGGATGACTTCCCTACGTTCGAACGGCCGACCACGGCCAATTCGGGCAGAAGAGGGGCGGGATACTGTGTTGAAGACCCACAACTTTTGGTAAACTCGGCCCCGAGCACTTTCATCAGAGATTCCGACGTGAATGGTTGCTGCGCGCTTTTCAGCCGCTCCGGCCCGCGCAGCGACGGCACAGTGACGTTCAGCTGTTCGGATACATAGAGGGTCTCGAGTGGGCAAGTCAACCGGGAGTGGGTTGGGTCGAATCCTGTTCTGGTTCACAGTGCTGGTCGGCATCCCGTTGAGTGCCCTCGGTCTTTATTGGTTGATCACTCTTCCCGATGTCGCCCGGCTCGCCAAGCACCATCCGACCGAAACCGCCTTGATGGAAGCGCGACAGGCACAAGCCAAGGAACAGGGACGCGCCCAAAAGCTTCACTACGTCTGGGTACCGCTCTCGAAGATCTCACCATATCTCCAGCGAGCCGTGGTCGCAGCCGAGGACGCTTCGTTCTTTGCACATGAAGGCTTCGATTGGGAAGGTATCAAGGACGCCGCCCTGTACAATTTGGAGGTCGGGGAATTCAAACGCGGGGGCAGTACCATTACGCAACAGCTGGCAAAAAACCTCTATCTGTCCTCGGAACGCTCGCTGCTGCGAAAGGCACGTGAGGCTCTGATCACCCGCTCCCTCGAACAGAACCTGACCAAAGAGCGCATTCTCGAACTGTACCTCAATGTCGCTGAATGGGGACAGGGCATATTCGGAGCCGAGGCAGCCGCCCGCCATCATTTCGGAAAACCAGCCAAAGATCTGACGCTGGAGGAAGCCGCATTGCTGGCCGCGATTCTGCCCTCCCCGAGACGGTACGACCCGATCCGACCTACCAGATACCTCGCTCGGCGGCAGCAACACATCATTCACTGGTTGGAACGAGGGAGCGGGCGCAAACCCCCGTCCGTCGCGACGACGGTGAACCGGGATCGGTGACAAGCGAAGCGGGCGATTGTTCAGTGTTCGGCCATGTCGCCCACCTCGCTGAAGTCGCGTTCACCGAGGATGGCCGACTCATGGACGTAATATTTGAACTCGAGCAAATTGCCGGAAGGGTCTTCCAGAAAGAAGGTGCGATGCTCGATCCTCGTTCCGGCGAACCGGCGCCGCGGCTGCTGATAAAACTTCAAGCCATGCGCCTTTGCCCGCTCGACCAAGGCCTCCCAGTCGCTTTCTACAGTGAGGATGAGGCCGAAGTGGCGAGGGTAAATGCCTTTTTGAGGGTCGGCGGGATCCTTCGCAACGTGCGCGACCAGTTGATGGCCCGCGAGCCCCAGCGTAATGGCCCTGGGGGACTCACGCCCGAGGACGCAATCGAGCCCTTCGACGTAGAAACGCTTGGCTACTGCCAGGTCGTGAACCGGAAAGGCCAGATGAAATAGAGCCTGCATTCGTCTCACCCTCCTTCACTCTAACAATCCTCCGTCCCCGGCGCAAACCGGTCGCGGACGACGACCCGTCCGGCTGCATCGCAGTATCCGGCCGCCATGTGAGACGTGATGTGTCGGATGGCAAAGCGGCCGTCCGGCGCGAGAATTAATGCACCTGCCGAGCCGTTGATCCGGCTCTTGAGTTTACCCAATGTCCTGTGGGCGGCGGCTGTCGGGCTTACCCCAGCCGCCAGCAAGTCCGTCAACTCCTTGGCGACGGCGATGCGGATGATGCTTTCGCCCAAACCCGTCATCGATACCGCCCCCCCGTGATTATCCGCATAGACGCCGCACCCGATCAGCGGCGTATCGCCGACGCGGCCTGGCAGCATGACATCGACTCCACCAGTGGACGCTCCGGCTGCGACGGTCCCCCGCCGATCGAGAGCCACTGCGCCTACCGTTTCCTTGCCGGCTGCACGTGATGCAATCCGGCCGCTCCTGAGCAGCGCGCGATAGAGCCGCAGCGTCTTCTCGGCGTCCGGCTGCGACCGGCCTCGGAGCCGGCGAGGCTTTGGTGCAAGGGCTTGAAACGCTATCCGTTCGAGCCCGCAATGCTCGGCAAACCGCGAGGCCGGAGCACCGACCAGCAATACGTGGGCCGTCTCCTCCATCACTGATCTCGCCGCGGTAATGGGGTGAAGGACGCCCTCGATGGAGGCGACGGCCCCGGCCCGAAGGTGCCGTCCCTCCATGATCGAGGCATCCATGCGGCAGACTCCATCCAGTTGCCGATTCGAGCCGCGACCGGCATTGAACAGGCCGGATCGTTCGAGGAAGCGAATCGCTTGCTCTACCGCACTTATCGCTGAAAGTCCCTTGCGCAGCAGGAGATAGGCTTCCGTGAGCGCCGCGGCAAGACAATCGGCCTGCTCGGTCGTCATGCGACGCCGGCCGGCTCCGCCGTGGACCAGTAAAATGGGATTCGCGGACTTCAATTCAGAAGAATATCTCTGAACTTGCGGTAGGCGGGATCCTGCATACGATCGAGGTCCGAACGGACGAACCCCAAGCCGGTGACGCAGAGCTCGAAATTCTCCGACAATTTGCGGAACAGCGGGGAATCTTGCTCCGGATCGTATTCCCCATATTCTGCAACGAGCCCGTAGGACCGCTTGCCGGTCTTGACGTAGTCGACCAGGAAATCCTTGTGATAGATGAGCCCGGAAGACTTGAGACGACGCAGATACTCGGGGAACAGTCCGGCCATGAACAACGTGAAATCGCCGATGTGACGGTGGACATCACGCTCGCGCTCCAGAGACTGCGCCTCGAGCATCAACTCGGATTCATAGAGCATCTCTACGACCGAGTCCACCGGACGGCCGTCTTTGTTCTCAATACGATACAGGCGATCGGCGTGAGCGAATTCGACCAACAGATTCGAGACGTACTCGGTGACGTTCAGATCAGGCCAACCGAGATGTTCGGTGAAGCTCTTCTCCGTTAAGGCTCCGAATAATTGCCGGAGCGGATGGTTGCGAGGGATGAGACTTTCCATCTCGACCTCCCTGGGCGTTCCGTGCCCCTGCGATTCAGTATATCACCATGAGATTCTGACCATCTTCCTCTGTATCGGAGTACCGGTTCCGGCCCTTAAGCCTCTACTGGGGAAATCCCCTGATTACTATCAAGAATAAACGTGACCGGGCCGTCGTTGAGCAACTCGACTTGCATATGGGCTCCGAATCGGCCCGTTTCCACCGTCATGCCCTCCCGGCGCAAGCGCGTCACTGCCTCCTCGAACAGCCGTTTCGCCTTATCAGGAGGTGCCGCCTGGTCGAATCCCGGTCGGCGCCCTTTGGCCGTATTGCCGAGCAAGGTGAACTGCGAGACCAGCAGGATCGCCCCTCCGGCATCCGACAGAGATCGATTCATCTTTCCCTGCTCGTCGCTGAAGATCCGTAAGGTCTGGATCTTATTGACGATGTATTGAAGGGCCGATTCGCCATCGTCCTTCGCAATGCCCAGCAGGATCAAGAGACCCGTCCCGATACGCCCCACGACTTCGTCATCGACGCGCACCGACGCATGAGTGACCCGTTGCAGCACCGCTCTCATCGCGAGCCGGAAGAGCTTATGGTGTCCGATTCATGGCCAATCATGGGAGAATGGACTCCTTCTCCGAGCCTCGCATCCTCGTTCCTGCCATACGCCATGGGCCACATGCCAAGCGCTCCTAACCGAGTTGGTCCAGCGTGCCTTCCAATTTCAACAGCCGTCGCTTGAGGGGCAACCCGCAAGAAAACCCACCGAGGGACCCGTCATGCGCGATGACGCGATGACAGGGAACCGCGAGAGGAACGGGATTGGCGCCCAGTGCCATACCGACTGCGCGCGCATACTGCGTGCCTCCTACCCGAGCGGCGACCCATCGGTAGGAGCGCACCCGCCCGTAGGGTATCCGGATGATGGCCTGCCACACTTTTCGCTGAAACGTCGTCCCTTCCGACAGATCTACCGGAAAAGAGAAGTCTCGGCGAAACCCAGCGAAGTACTCCAACACCTGCCCTCGTGCGTCGACGATCAATGCAGCGGCCCGCTGGTTCTCGACGATAGGGCGGGCAATGGACGGTGTGTCACCGGCGACGGTCCCGAACCTGATCGCAGTTATGCCCTTCTCGGACGCGGCAATCTGCAGCCAGCCCCAGGGCGTTTCGAACGCAGCTTCATTCACGTCATGTCCCTCCAAATTTTTTGCCAACCCGCCCAAGCTTTCGTTTGACCAGGTCCAATGCGACAGTCAATTCCTCCGACCCCAACCACAGGTGGACGAGAACATAGCCGGCCACGCTGAGCCCGATTCCACCTCCCAGCCACAGGCTCTTGAGCAGCCACGCCCCGTGCTCCGTCCAGATCTTTCCCTGGGCCACGCCGAGACAGACCAGGAGCAGCGGAATACAGGCCGTCAGCACGCGTCCAGCCGAGGCTGCCACCGCCTGCCAGTCCACAGCGCCCAAGCGTCGGTTCAGCACCGCGACGAGCACGCTGCCATTCAGCATGGAGGCCAAGGCGGTCGCCAGTGCCAGTCCCGGAGCTCCCAAGGGTCCCATCAGGATCACCGAAAACAGGATGTTGGCCGCCACCGCCAGTGCCGCCGTCATCGCCGGAGTCTTCGTGTCCTGAAGCGAGTAGAACGCGGAAACGATGATCCGCACCCCGGCAAAAGCCCAGAGCCCCACCGCGTAGCAGAGCACTGCCATGGCAGTCGCGACGGTATCGGCCCTTGTAAACGAACCGTGCTCGAAAAACAAATGGACGATGGGGACGCGTAGCAGGATCAGGCCGAGCATCGCGGGAAGGATAATGAACAGGATCATCCGCAAGCCGAAGCCCAGCGTCGTGCGCAGTTCCTCCAACGCGCCTCGTGCCGCCTGCGCGGTCAGCGTCGGTAGAATCGCGGTCGCAAGCGCGACGCCGAAAATGCCGAGTGGAAATTGAATGAGCCGCATCCCGTAAAACAAATAGGTCGGGCCGCCGGGGAACAAGGAGCCGAGAAACGTGCTGACAAGAATATTGATCTGGGTGACGGACAATCCCAGCAACGAGGGGACCATGAGCAGGCCTATCCGTTTGACCCCCGGGTGTCCAGGTCGGAACAACAATCCGAACAACATCCCGCGTGCACGGAGGCCGGGCAGTTGCATTGTGAACTGTGCGGCGCCGCCGGCCACGACCCCGATGGCCACGGCCAGGATCGGCTGCTCCATGAACGGCGTCAGGAAGAATGCGCACGAGATGATCACGATATTGAAAAACACGGGAGAAAATGCGGGCGCCGCGAAGGCGCGCATGGAATTCAGCACGCCCATCGCCAACGCCGCCAGGCTGATGAAGAGCAGATAGGGAAACATGATGCGCGTGAGCACGGCGGTCAACTCGAGCTTCGCGGGATCATCATGGAAGCCCCATCCGATCAGCCACGCGATCCATGGTGCCGCCAGCACTCCGACCAGCGTGATAGCGGTCACGATGGTCAGGAGCGTTGTGAAAGCGGCGCTGGCAAGCTCCCATGCATCCTGCTTGCTTCGCAGCGTATGGTATTCCGTGAAGACCGGAATGAAAGCGGCCGACATGGAGCCTTCAGCGAACAATTCGCGCAATAGATTCGGAATTCGATAGGCCACAAAAAAGGCATCCGCCTCCGCCGTGGCTCCAAACAGCCGCGCCAAAACCATGTCGCGGACGAACCCGAGAATGCGACTGGAAAAGGTGGCGAGCCCAATCAGACCCGCCGCCTTCACAACGGAGTGGTTCTCGTCTTTAGCCGTAATGGGAACTTCAACGGAGCGGGCAGGATCGGACATCCGCCGGATTGTAGCGAAACAGCAGGAGTCCGTCTATCGTTTCAGGGAATCGGCCCCGCGTCGCAATACTTCGTGATCTTGGCCAGTGCACGCCTCACAGCTCCCAAGAGCCCGGCCACGCCGCCCACCATGCAGGACCTCCGCGTCGTCGGGACCCGTAAGAGCGCCAGCAGAGCGACCGTAGCCGAGGCGAGCCGCAACGACACGGCGTCGAAAAATCGGCTCAGCTGCCCCGGCTCATATCGGTCCGACAAGCGTCGCAACACATTATGCGTAATACGGATCGCGTGGCTGTCGCGGGCTTTCACGACCACCCGAACCCAGTCGGTGGTGGCGGCATTGAACACGGTTCCTCCGTTCGTGAAGAAGCCCATCGTCGCGAGGCGTACTTGACCTTCCGACGGCGACGGTCCTTCGTTCCACCAGCCGGTCACCCCATTTCCGAACCGTGTCAACTGGGCCCATCCTAGGATTTGGAACGACCGAGGTGTGCCGTCCCGACCATCGGGGGTGAGCGGCCGGCCCGGTAGTGGCGCACCCGTCACCGAGGCCCCGTCACATTCGAATCCCACCAGGGCGGCATCCCGGCCGAAGGTGTCCCCGTTCTTCAGGCCTGTTCCCTCGAACACCCACGAATCCGCATGTTGCACGGTAAACCCAAGTGCCTCCCGCGCCTCGCCGCCCCACCAGCCGCCTCCGTTCTGGAAGCTCACGCCCGTGAGACTGTTTTCGGGGCGCTTCGCGCCAGACCACCACAGATCCCGATTGTCGATCTTGCGACATTCCAATTGCGCGCTTTCGCGGTGATACCGGACCCGCCACCAGCACGTGTTTCCGCTGAGCCAGGCAATATTTCCTCCTCCACGAACGTACGCCTCCACCGAATCGCGCATTTCGGTTGACCAGTATTCGTGATGCCCGACGCACAGCAAAAGTCGATAGGATGCCAAGGCTGCGGTTCCGTCATGGAGGTCGACATCCGTGCAGTAATCGACGTCATACCCGCTCGCGGACAACCACGAGATGAAGAGAGCATCCCAATGCGCAAAGGTATTCCTCGGAGAGGTTTCGTCGTACCAATCGCAGGCGCTCCCGCAATGATCCTCATATTCTCCGCCGATCGCGCCCCCTGTCCCCGCTCCGGGTCGCCGTAGCGTCACGCGATGCACTCGATCAGAATCCGGCGGGTCGCCCTTCATGTAAAAGTTTATCCGGCCCGTATAGTTGTAGGCTTGGTAGGTGAACAAAGGCAGATTG
>DASTLA010000014.1:0-5472 GCA_035715525.1 Nitrospiraceae bacterium | reverse complement strand
GAACGGAACTTCAGACAGTCCTCGCCGTCCGCGTGACGGACCGCAGTGGCTCAGCAAGTGGGGCCCCGAGTCTCTGTGCGATTTGCCGGGCAGAAGCCGGGCCCCACCCTCTACTTGAGCCACACCGCCCAGTGAGAGAGGGAGGGAAGGAACAGCGCGGGTGCCCAGCGCGTACAATCCGACCCCGCCGGGCACACGACCTTCCTTTGATGAAGTACACGCCCCCATAGACGAGCAGAGGTGAGCCTGCGGCGGCTCGCCAGGCACCAGCGGCATCCTAGAGAAGTGGACGCGCTAGCCCGCTTTGCGGTATTCCTGCTGGTCTTCGAAGGGTTCCCATTGCGGTTCGTACTCGCCGAATGCCGTCGTCTCGTCCCCTTCTTCGGTCACGGAAGCCCAGACGGAAATCGCGATGACCAGGAGCGTCAATCCGATCAGGAAGTAGACTGGCATAGCAGCCTCCTCTGTTCTGGGGTATCTATCTACATGCTAAGCCTCGGACCGAGACTCTGATATGAGGGGAATACCGGGTTAGGAAAAGAAATATCCCCGGTAGCATACTTAGGGCTAGTACCAGCAGGAATTGGTCGTTTTGAGCCGAGAAGTCTGTCTTGGATCGAAAATGCGGAATTGCCGCGGGGAGCGGCGGGCGTCGGAAGACGCCCGCCACCTTATCTAACTTACCTTATCTAGCTTGCCTTGCGATACTCGAAGTCCGGCGTCTGCCTCATCGTGTCGGGCTTCCACTCCGGCCCAGGATTACCGACCGACGTCGAATCGGTCACCTCTCCTCCAGCCGAGGCCCAGATCGCGATTCCAATGACCAACAACATCAGCGTGAGTAGGAAATACACCGGCATTGTATCCTCCTCTGGTTCGTGATTGCCTGGTTTCATCCTAGCCTCACTGCCTTCGGCGGGGTATGGGGGACATACCGGGTTTTCCGGTTTTTATTTGGCAATGCAGCCGTAGTAAAAAGGACGTCAGGGGGTCCCATCTATGGCCATTGGGCGTTTGGCGGCTCCTCTCGTATGCTCTCTCCACTGTAAGTTGACCTGATCGAATGCGTCGTCGAACGTTTGTCATTGCGTGCGGAAGCTGCTTCTCGATGTAATCGATGCGGCACCAGGCCCACCCTCCTGCAAGCGCTACGACGTGAATTTGCTGCAGGATTGGCACATGACACTCGACCGCGGCCAGTCCTGCTACAGACAGCCTGCGCGCCGTTTCAGGGCCTCGCCCTGCTTGCCTTGTGGCCGACGTTGCGGTAGAACGCTGCACGGTATGTCTTTACGCAATATCCGGTATCCCGGTCGATCGGGCCGCGCGGCAGTCGCTGCGCTTCTCCTCCTCGCTTCAGCCTGCAGCGGCTCACCCGCACCGAAGCCGCTGGACTCCATTGCCGACGGCTTTCACAAGACACTGCCGTCGGCGAACGCTCGCATCGTGGTCTGGGGCAACCATCCCGCCGTCGCCAACTCCGCCATCACTTGGTTCCAAAAGCACGGCCTTACGGTGCTGGAACGCGCCCGTCTCAAACAAATTCTCGACGAACAGACCGTTCGCCTCACCCACAGTTCCGACGATGAAGCTCAGGTGTTGAGAGTGGGCCAGCTCATGGGTGCAGATCTTGTAGCCTTCTTCGATACCTCTTCTACCCAAGGCACTCAGGCTAATATGAGCTTCAGTATGTTCGGTGCAGCGGGGGCGGATTTCCAGTCCTTGTACCGGCTCGGCGTCGCCGTGCGGGGCGTACACGTGGAATCCAGCGAGGTCACCTGGAGCGGGAGCGCCCGCTTTCCGCAGGCGACGGCGAGCCTCGATGAAGCGCTCGCCCAACTGACATGCCAGGCTTTGAACGCGGCATGGGGTCTTCCGCAGCCTGGTTCCGGTCAGCCGATGTGCTAACTGTGCTGTGGTTTGCGGGCGAACGCTGAAATCTCCTCATTAGGACTCTGACGTATCCTGTGTGAACGCAGCCCCGTCGGCAACTGATGGATGCATGACCGGTGGACTCACGATGCAGCCTGTTGCACCACCATGAACCCCTCCACACCGTCGCCAGGCCCTCTCTCGTCACGCGAAATCGGTTTTCATCTGCTCGGGTTGGCCCTCTTCATCGCGCTGCTCGCTCTGTGGTTTTGGTTTTCGACCGGGGCACGGGCCGTCCCCCGGCTCATCGCGCTATTAAAGGAGGCCGACGCCTCATCCCGGATCATCGCGGCGGAACAACTCGGACATATCGGCTCGCCGGCCGTCGCGGCATCGCCGGCCCTCATCGAACAGGCGACGAACGATCCGAGCCAACATGCCAATACCACCGCCGCTGCGGCCCTCAAGTCGATCGATCTCCTGGCAGCCCGCCAGGTGATAGACCATTACCTTCCGCTCCTGAAGGATCGGAACGCCCAACTGCGGCGCACCGCTTGCGCCGTCCTCGGCAGCCTGGGTCCGGTGGCCAAACCGGCAGTCCCGGCTCTGGTGGATCTTGCCAAGGATCCTGACGAATTGGTGCGCCGTAACGCGCTAACCGCACTCGCCGGCATCGGCCTTCCGTCCGCCATCGTCACGGAGGCGCTGATCGCCGGGCTTCACGATTCGGAATCGTTCGTGCGCCACGCGGCGGTCGCACAGTTTGCTTTCGGATACCCGCTCGCCCCGGAGGCCGATGCAGCCTTGCGAGCATTGGCCTCAGACCCCGACGGCACGATCGCGGCCTTGGCCAAGACGGCGCTCGAACGCCACATCCGCAACGGTCCGTCAGAGGTTCAGGCCCTGACCATGCTGGTTCGAGAACCGATGAGAAGGGACTACGCGCTCTTCCAATTGGCTCGGCTCGGCCCGGCGGCAGGTGCAGCCATGCCCGCCATCCTCGGGATTTTGCACGATGAACGTCCTTTGCATCGCTACCTCGCCGCCGAAGCGCTGGCGGCGATCGGACTTGGAGGAACCGAGGTGCTATCGGCCCTTCAGCAAGCCCGAAACGATCCCGATCCGATAGTCGAACAAAGCGTGGAGGAGGCAATCAGCTTGCTGTCCGAACGAGGCAGAAAGGCTCCACCATGACGACCGCCGACCACCGCTTCTCGAGTCGCGTCCGCTGGCTTGTCCGGCTCGGCTATTGGTCCGCCCTTCTTGGGGGCCTGACCCTCCCCTGGATCCTCATGCTGGGCTTCGATCACTTCGTGCGGAACGTGCCGTGGAGATTGGCTTGGCGCTCCTTCTACCTGCACCTCTTCGCACCGGGCTACAATTTTTTCCTCATCGGGCTGTTGAATGTCGTATCGTTCGTGCTGTTGGCCATCATCATTCTCTTTCACCTGGGAAAGGCACCCTTATCGGATCCGCCGAAAGTTCGGCAGCGGGCTTGGGCGCTCGCTACCGCGGGACTGACCATGATCGGTGTGTCGGCTTGGACCCATGTGTCGGTACTGATCCATCCCGATGCGCAGGGCGGGCTTGTCTACTTCTTCCTCCCGGTCACTCTGTTCATTTGTCTGTCGGCCGGGTATGCCGCCGGCTGGCTTGCCGCCAAGTGGCTGAGGCATGGTGCTCATCGACATGAAACTTGATCGCCTCCTTCATGCAATTTTCCCGGCCCTCATTGGACAGGACCCGACCGGTATGTATAATGGGGCATTTTTCTGGGAGCGACGACGATCAGTTTGATGACGCGAGTCCTGCCAGTCATCCTTATCCTTGCGCTGTGGCAATCGCCTTCCCTTGCCGCTTCGAAATATGAAGAGAGCCTGAAGGAGCTGGCCGAGGGCGTCGCGGCGGAAGCCATCAAGATGAAGAAGGAACGCCTGGCCGTGCTGGACTTCGTCGATCAAAAAGGCACGGTGACGCCCATCGGGCAGTTCTTGGCCGAGGAAGTCGCCACCCAGCTGTTGGTCGTGGGCGATCTGAAGGTTGTCGACCACAAGCTCCTGCTGGCCACCATGAAGAAACACCGACTCACGCACTTGGAAGCCGCGCAGGCCAAGGCGGCCAAGAAAGTCGCCAAGTCGCTGCGCGCCGATCTCTTCGTGACCGGCACGTATCTCGACATTCCCGAAGGCATCCAGATCACCGCCAAGCTGGTCGGGCCCTACACGGTCCAGCCGGTGGGTGCGGCAAGAGGGATCCTGCCGAAGAGCGGTCCGCTCGCCGCTCTTCTCAAGCAGCAGGAATCGCCCACGAAGGAAGTGAAGAGCGTTCCGAAACCGGCCGCGCCGGCCATCCCGGTCTCCAAGCTGCACCAAAATGAATTGTATCGAGTCGTCCTGACCAGCATCTCCCGACAGCCCGACCATATCGCGGTGGAATTGCTCTTTGAAAACCGTTCAGGGCGGGACCTCCGGATCGCCTGCCGGCTGCAGGATACGTACATTCAGGACGCCGAAGGCGCGCAGTGGAAACAAGACGTGTCGCACAGTCGCGAGTCCCTGTGCACGCGTGGCCTCGAGCTTGCCGCGGCGAGGACGCAACGGGTCACGCTCTCGTTCCCGGTGAAAGACAAGGCTCCCGGCGGCACCCTCAGCCTGCACATGCACGAAACGGCTCCGAGGCCCGATGCCGTGGTCGCCTTTACGGGAATCGACCTTGAGCCGGCCCCGGCGGTGAATCCCCCCGAGCCGGCCCCCGTCGAACCGCCACCGGCGTCTCCGCCCGACGCGGGCGCACCGACGTCATAACACACTCATACATTCAGGATTGTTCCCATGATCAAACAAGTCTTGACCATAGCAGGTTCCGATTCAGGCGGCGGCGCCGGTATTCAGGCCGATCTCAAGGCCATGTCTGCGAACGGTGTCTATGCCATGTCGGTCATTACCTCGATCACCGCGCAAAACACCGAAGAAGTCACGGACGTATTCGACCTGCCGACCTCCATCGTGGCTGCCCAGTTGGATGCGATCTTCGACGACTTCGACGTCGCCGCCGTGAAAACCGGCATGCTTTCGTCGGCGGACACCATTCGCACCGTCGTGCGCCTGCTCAAGCCCCAAAACGTGCGGAACCTCGTCGTGGACCCCGTGATGATCGCCAAGAGCGGCCATCGGTTGCTGGAGCCGGACGCCATCGACACGTTGAAGAAAGAGTTGTTCCCCCTCGCCTTGCTCATCACGCCCAACATCCACGAAGCGCAGCAGTTGTCGGGCATCGAAATCACTTCGCTTGCCGACGCGCGGCGCGCCGCCAAGATCATTCATCAATTCGGTTCGACGTACGTGCTCATCAAGGGCGGTCACCTGGCCTCCGACCCGGCCACCGACTTGCTGTACGACGGCCGGTTCTTCAACCTGTTCAAGGGACAATACGTCGACTCACCGCACACGCACGGAACCGGCTGTACCTTCGCCTCGGCCATTGCCGCACATCTGGCTCGTGGAAAGTCCGTCTCGGATGCCGTCCAAACCGCCAAGACCTATTTGACCGAAGCCATCCGGCATGCCTTGGCGATCGGGCACGGCAAGGGGCCGACCAACC
>DASTLA010000013.1:0-3563 GCA_035715525.1 Nitrospiraceae bacterium | reverse complement strand
TTTCGGAATCGCATGGATCCAGTGTCCCGCGCGACCGATCCGTTGGAGGCAGGTGGCAATGGCCCGGGGCGAGCCGATCTGACAGACCAGGTCCACCGTCCCGACGTCGATTCCAAGCTCCAATGAAGCGGTCGCCACCACCACACGTGCCGCTCCCGCTTTCAGTCGGTCCTCGGCGGACAAGCGTATCTCGCGCGACAAACTCCCATGATGGGCCGCGACCACGCCTTCGCCGAGATGACGCAACCGTTCCTCCAGATAGTGGGAGACGCGTTCGGCGAGCCGCCTGGTGTTCACGAAGACCAAGGTAGAGCGATGCGCTTGCACCAGTTCAGCCAGGCGGTCATAGAGATCGCTCCAGATCGCGTTGGTGGCCACCGCCCCCAGCTCGTCCTTGGGCACCTCCACCGCCACATCCATCTCGCGTCGGTGCCCCACGTCGATGATCGTGCATGGCACCGTCGTTGCTGCCCCGTTCGCTGAGGACGAATCGAAATCGAAGAGCGCCTGCCCGAGAGGCTGCCGTTCACCGGCCAGAAAGCGCGCGACCGTCTCAATGGGTCGTTGAGTTGCGGAAAGGCCGATCCGTTGAGGTGATTTCGCCGTCAAGGCTTCCAGTCGTTCGAGCGAAAGCGCCAGATGCGCGCCGCGCTTGTTTGCAGCCACCGCGTGAATTTCGTCGACGATCACGGTGTGGACCGTCCGCAGCATCGAACGGCTTTTTTCAGCCGTCAGCAGGATAAAAAGCGACTCTGGGGTCGTGATCAGGATATGAGGCGGGCGGCGCAGCATTTGCTGGCGTTCGAGCATCGGCGTGTCTCCGGTACGGACGAGCACCCGAAGTTCCGGCAACAACAGCCCGGCTGCCAATGCCGCCTGACCGATCTCGTTCAGCGGCTGCTGCAGGTTCTTCTGTACGTCGTTGCTGAGGGCCTTCAGGGGGGAGACATAGAGTACCTGGGTCACGTCGTGGAGTTCTCGCCTGATGGCTTGATGAAAGAGGTCGTCGAGACAAGACAAAAACGCTGCGAGTGTTTTGCCCGAGCCTGTGGGAGCGGCGATCAAAGCATGTCGGCCGGATCGAATCGCCGGCCAGGATTGGATCTGGACGTCCGTCGGCTGGCTGAACCGCGCTCGAAACCAGTCATTGATGATGGGATGGAAGGGTAGGACGCTCATGCGCCGAGCATCGTATCACCCGGCTCGGGAGGAAGCCACAGCTCTCAACGCTGCGCAGGACGCGGGCTCGCGAAAAGAGGATTCACGTCGCCGCAATCCGGCCCCGCTGCATTATGTCCCATAGGTTTTCAGAATATCGTAGGAGTTCAAACATTCGTGACAATAACTGCCGGAGAACATTACTTCCGACGGGGGAATGACGTACCGAGCGACGTAGTGATGGAAGTCCACCCATCCCGCCGAGCCCTTGGCGACGGAGCCATCGTCGCAGACTCGCCGGCATAGTCCGCACATCGGTATGACGCGCATCTTTGCCCCTCCTTATCGTCACTCTTTCCGCCTCGCCGATGAACGGCCGGCAAGTCCTTCGGGACATTGGACTCGCTCTCCTTGCATGATCCGCTGCAAGCAGTGACCGAGATCACCGGTGAGATGCTTGACGAGATAGCCCGCCGCACCGACCTCGAACGCGGCGGTCGCATAATCCGTATCTTCATGGGATGAAAAAAACACGACTTTGGTCGTGGGGACGAGTTCCTGCAACCGTCGGCCGACCGAAAGTCCGTCTAGGAAGGAGAGGGAGAAGTCGAGGACTACTAGGTCGGGAGCGAGATTCTTGGCCGCCAGAACGAGGGCTTCCCCGTCCGTGATCGACCCGAGCACCTCGAACTGGCCTTCGAGGAGAATCTCCATGAAGGCCAACATGGCGCGTGAAGAATCTCCGAGCAACACACGTGGACGCTTGACGACCGTTCCCATCTGCCCTGCCGGTGGACTGCGTAGAAAAAGGGAGGCGTATCCTAGGCCGGTGTATGATAAACCACACGCGTAAAACATCGAGGTGATGGCAGGGAAAGTTACGTGAGGATTGGCCGGTAATCGTTGAGCGGATGGAGAAGAAACCTAGCGCCCAAAAAGGGTGGCGGTCATCTGTTACAGCTGACCGGTCAACCCTTGGGCCATTGCATACTTGACCAATTCGACGGTGCTATGGAGGTTGAGTTGCTCCATGATCTGGCCCTTGTGAAACTCCACGGTTCGAGGCGAGATTTTCAACCTTCCGGCGATGTCCTTAACGGTGTGACCTTCGGCCAGCAGTTGCAAGACTTCCCGCTGCCGGGTCGTCAATTCCGGACCCATCGCCGCATGGTCTCCGCCGCGGAGCATGCCTTCAACCACTTCCTTGGTAATCAGCGGCGTCACATAAAAATTCCCGCTGCGGACGGCCCGCATGGCATGGGCCAACTCTTCTCCCACGCAACGCTTCAGCAGGTAGGCCGAGGCACCGGCTTCGAAGGCGGCGCGTACGTACGCCGGGTCCGCGTGCATGGTGATGAACACGATCTTGACGTGCGGGTGTTTGGCCCGCAACACTCTCGCCGCATCGATCCCATTCAACACCGGCATCGATATGTCGAGGATGACGATGTCCGGTTTCAATTGCAGAACGGCGTCGAGAAGCGCGCGTCCGTCCCCCACGGTGCCCACCAGCTCGCACTGGTCCTCGAGCAACCGCCGGAACCCTTCCACCACGAGGGTATGGTCGTCTGCCAGTAATACTCGCGGCTTTGTCATGTGCCGACCTGCATGAGCGGGACCTGGACGGAGACCGTCGTTCCATAACCTTTGTCCGACTCGATGCGGCAGCGGCCCTCGAGCGATAGCAACCGCTCGCGGATATTCAGCAGGCCTAGGCCACGCTGCGCCAGTTCCGCGCTCTGCACGTCGAACCCCACGCCGTTGTCTCGTACGATCAATTCCACCCGGCCCTCTTCCACTGTGAGCTCCACCTCGACGCGTGTCGCCTGGGCGTGCCGAGCGATGTTGGACAAACATTCCTGCACGACTCGGTACAGCGCCGTAGCCGTCGACTTTCCGGGCGAAGGTTCCATGTGTTGGTGAACGAACAGAGTCTTGATTTGCGTCCGCGAGGAAAATTCGTCGATCAGCCGCTGCAAGGCGGCTTCCAATCCCAAATCGTCCAGGATGGAGGGATGAAAACGATAGGCCATGTGCCGGACGTCGTCGGAAAGCGTAGCCAAACCTTGCAATGCGCTCTGAACTTCGCGCCGTACGGCCTCCGGAAGCGAGCCATTGAGCCGTTCGACGCCTTGCAGGCCGAGCGTGAGAATCGCCAGCCGTTGGTTGACGTCGTCGTGCAGATCCCGTGCAATGCGTCGCCGTTCCTCTTCTTGGGCGGTCAAAATCCGCCCCGTCAGCGCATGAAGTTGCTCTTCATTTCGTTGAATGGCGAGGCGGCTTTCGGCCAAATCGGCCGTCCGTTCGTGCACCCGCAGCTCGAGGCGCTCGTTCGCTTCCTTCAGCAAGGCTTCCGTGCGGCGGCGCTGAAAGATGAACGCGACGGGAACCCAAATCGAGAACTG
>DASTLA010000012.1:0-5166 GCA_035715525.1 Nitrospiraceae bacterium | reverse complement strand
CGGCTTGCAGGCTATACGGCGTCTCACGGGGGTGCCAGTGGCGGCCGACGAATCCGTCCGATCCCTGGAGGATGCTCGACTCGTGCTCAAACACGCCGCGGCCGACTTCATCAACGTCAAAATTATGAAAACGGGTCTGCTGGAAGCGTTTCAGATCGCACAATTTGCCCGCAACGCTGGCTTCGGCCTGATGGTGGGGGGCATGGTCGAGACCCGTATCGCAATGGGTTGTTCCTTCAGCCTCGTTCTTGGCATGGCAGGATTCAAGATTCTGGACTTAGACACTCCTCTGCTGCTTGCGCAGGACCCTGTCATGGGCGGGTACCGTTACGAGGGGCCCAAGCTCCAGCCCTGGCAGCACGCAGGCCTGGACCTGACCGTCCCATGCCCCGCGGATGCCATTGTGGTCCGATAACGTCCTGCGCAGCCAACTCCCGCAAGCCGATCGCTCAGTGCCGACCCTCTGCAAATTTCCGAAAATATTTTGCCGTTTCTGCAGTTTTCTGAAAAATTAGGCGGGAGACGGAGTTCTCGTCCCTCGCCTCGTCAAACGTGTCGCATTGCACTTTTTTAGCAAGGAGTGCCTCATGAACGCGAACAGATCTCGCCACTGGACACAGACCGATTTCGCGAGCTTCCCTCTGTCCTCGCCGCTGGCCTGGGCACACGGAATCGTATGCTTATCGCTGGTCGGCTGCGTGGCCGGCAGCACCTATGAGGAGGCGAGACTACAGACGAAGCAGCAGTACGGAGAATTGTCCCGCGTGCAGGTGGAGATCCAAGGACTGGAACATGAACGGGACAGCCTCCATACGACAAACCGGCAAGATGAGCAATCACTGGCGAACTTACGAGCCGAGCTCAAGAAGATCCAGGCTTCGTATGAGCAGATCCAAAAAACCAATCGAGACAAACTGGCTGCGTTGCAACAGAGTATTGCGGGCTTGCGGGCAAGACATCAAGCCATGATGCGGGAAATTCGAGAGACGAAGCACCAGGAAGATCGTCTTAAATCGGTCACATCGACTTACGAGAAGGTCATGGGGAAGATTTCCGAACGCCCACAGCCTACGTGGACGGAGGGTCAGGCGGAACAGAAGCTCGTCGCGGTCGTGACACCACAGACCGCTCCAGTTGACGCTGCAGCGCGTCTGTCCAACCCTCCGGCTCCCGCTCAGAATGCGGAGTTACCGTCTCCGCCTGTTGCGGCAGCCAATGCTCCGCCGATCGCATCAGTTGCCGCTCCGCCTGCATCACAATCAAGTTCTACCTCGGAACCCGCCAAAGCCTCTTCTCCCGCCACCCATGCAATACCTCAGGCACCGCCGCAGGAACAATCCTGGCTGGCGAGCCTGACTTCGTGGTTCAGCTCTTTGTTGGATTGGATTTGGGCATAAGGGGCGTCACGCGGGCTCTTCGCAGCGTTTGCAATTAAGTTCCGTTCCCAAATGACCGCGCCGACCGGCTTCGGTCAAGACCCAGGGCCGAGACGTCATGGGAGGCTGATGGCGCACATGCTGACCATGGCCGCAGGCGAGATCTGCCACCCAATGGCCCTCTTCATCCACATGATATCCGACGATCTTCTGCTGCATTATCCGCTCCCGTTTCTCCTTTTTTAATGCGCGCGATATCTAGCGTCGCGCCGTCCGCCGACGAACGGTTGTGCTACACTGCCTGCCTCGTCACATCGTATCACGTCCCGAGGAGGAGTTATGACCACGACATCGGACTATCGCGTCGGTGTGGTCGGCGTCGGCCGCATGGGGGCCAACATGGCCCGTCGACTGAAAGACCGCGGTTATGCCGTCGTCGCCGTTCAGGATGCCGATATGCGACGGGCTCAAGATCTGGCGAAGGAACTCGCCTGCGAGGCGTCTCCGACGCCCGCACGTCTGGCCGGATTGTCGAATACGGTCCTCACCGTGGTGTCGGACGACGCCGCCATGCGACAGATCTATTCGGTTGGAGGAACAGACAGTCTGCTGAACCAAGCTAAGGGCCGCCTGTTCATCAACTGCGCGACCCTTTCGCCCAACATTCATGAAGAGATACAAACATTAGTGGAGAAACAGGACGGGTTCGCCTTGGAGGCCTGCATGGCCAGCAGCATACCGCAGGCCCGCCAAGGCACGTTGTATCTGATGTGCGGGGGCCGACGCGAGGTGTTCGAGCGCGCTAAGCCGCTGCTGGAAGAGATGAGCGCGCATCTCCGCTACGTCGGACCGGCGGGGACGGCGGCGACCGTCAAGGCGCTCGTCAACATGGTGATGAACGCCAACACGGCCGCCTTGGCCGAAGGGCTGGGGCTCGGGGCCGCCCTGGGGTTGGACGTGACGATGCTTCGCGAAGTGTTCGCGCAGACCGGAGCGAATTCCCGCGTGCTCGAAACCGACGCCGAGGACATGCACCAACGCGCCCACGAATGTTATTTCTCTGCAGCCCATGCGGCGAAAGATGTGGGAATCGCGGTCGCGCTGGCCAATGAGGCCGGGCTCTCGGTCCCCATCGCGCATGCCGCCTATGAGCAGTATCGAAAACTCGTGGAGCTCGGAAAGGGAGAGCTCGACAAATCCGCCATAGCGGAACTCACGTTCAAAGACCGCTTGGTGCGTTGAGGGATGACCTCTTGAGAATGTCGAGCCGATCACTCATGGCTTGATTGACAGAACCACCCCTCCTCGCTAGTCTATGAGCTCTCGCAGCCTTGAGGGAGGCACCGCTGACCCTCTCCATCTGCCGTCCCTGCACCAGTCTCTGTCTTGCCGCCTGCTGCATTGTTGGCTTCGCATCTTTTGCCCTGGCGACGGAGAAGGGGAAGGCCCCGGACCCATCGGCGGGCCCTTCCCTGGTTTACGTATCAGATTATTTCTCTTTCATCGGTGCGGATGCCCAAGGGCGAGTGTCGTTCATCCTCGACAACAACCGCGGGAAAGACGGCTCGAAATACCAGGCTGAACATCTCGTCCTGCTTCACGACGAGCAGCAAGGTTGGGTGGATATTGCCGGAAGCGGCGCCTATTCGAACTCCACCCGGGAGCTGGCCCACATCCCGGATTCCCCGTTTTTCCATTTCGACGGCACTCCAGAGAGCGGCTTGACCATTATCAGTCACAAGAACGGTATCGAACTGAAAATCGGTCGCCTGAACCGGTACACACAGGCGCAGCAGAATGGTGGAGAGACATGGATGAGCTCGGGGCCCGCCCAGCTGACCTGGCGCGGCCGGACCATTCCCGGACGGGTCATCTATGAGTTTGTGAGAATGCCCAATTTCAATAAATTGACACGGACCTACTGGAGGCTATGGAACAACTTCCAGGGTCTTTACCTGACTGCTGGAGGAACGGACGATATCTATCTCCATAGCCATCGCAGCGATCGGTTGGCGCCGCTGATCGGCAAACTCACCGGATTTACTGTCGTCGGGGAGGTACCTGAATCGATGCGGGACATTCGCATCGAAGTCTTGGATGAGGAATTTGCGCCGGGACTATTTCGCTGGCCCAAGCAGTGGCGCATTTCGTGGACGGGCAATGGCGGCACCGCCACGATGACGATCAGCCTCACGTATCGCAAAACGCTGAGCAGCTGGTTCATCGGCGGATTTTCGGTGGGCCTCATCACCGGCGAAGTCGCCCATGGAGATCGCACCATTCCTGTATATGGCTTAGCCGAATTGATCATGTAGAGCTGAAAAGGACATCTCATGAGTAGCCCGACACCGGAAGATCTTCATCGCGCATTCATCATTGCATTCAATGCAGGAGATATCGAGGCGGTGCTTCGGTTGTACGAAACGGAAGCGGCGCTCGTCCCTCAGCCGGGCCAGACGACGACCGGCTATGCCGCCAACCGTAGGGCCCTCGAGCAGTTCATCGCCTTGAACGGTCACATGACGATGTCGACCTCGTACGTCGTCCGAACCGGTGACTTGGCACTTTTGCGCGGAGAATGGCGGCTTTCAGCGACGAACCCTAAAGGCGAAGAGATTGAACTGAAAGGAAAGAATATCGAAGTTGCCCGCCGCCAGCAGGACGGAGGCTGGTTGTTCGTCATCGATCATCCTTTCGGAGCGGATTAGTATTTGGCCCTACTGTTTCTCAAAAGGCAGTTCAGGGCGGATCGCAGCG
The DNA here is from genome assembly GCA_035715525.1 of Nitrospiraceae bacterium. Taxonomy (GTDB): domain Bacteria; phylum Nitrospirota; class Nitrospiria; order Nitrospirales; family Nitrospiraceae; genus JAHBWI01. The sequence continues at coordinate 1,033 of DASTLA010000012.1, read as the reverse complement.
GGAATGAATTGCCACATCTTCTCTTGATCCAGATCAAACGATCCCAGGAATAGGGCTTGAGCATCCCATGCCCGAAACTCAATCAGTTGTATCGCACAGGTCTTCGGCTCGATCCGGCGCACATCATATTGGCCCACGAGAGAGACCTCGCCCGACGCATGGCGGTACAAATTCCGACGCCCTGCATACCCCGTATCGGGGAACAATTCCATCGACCCAGTGCAGATGTTAGAGCGCTCCACGAGCAATACCAGCCTGTAGCGGGAAAGAAACGGATGGCTTGCGGTCCTAGTAATACGGACGCGCAAGTCATCCGGCGAGAGCACGACCTCGGCCGGCTCCGGCCGGTCGGAATTGCAGGACACCAATACTGCCGACAACAGCAGGGCTTGGCTGAACCGGTTCGAGCGCAGGCTCACTTGCCGGTGGGCACTTTTGGTGCGGCACCGATGGCATCGAGACCGGCTTGAGCACAGGCATCGTCGAGGTGCGCGCCTGGTGCGCCGCCGACGCCGATCCCGCCTACCACCTCCCCTCCAATTTCAATCGGCAGTCCGCCGCCGACCATGAGGATCTCCTCGTTCATATCGCGCAGCGCTTGGAGGGATGGAGTTTTTGCGATCATATCCGCCAGCTCACCGGTCTGACGCCTCAAACTGGTTGCGGTATACGCTTTCTTGCGGCTGCTATCGATTGTATGAGGACCGGCTCCATCTGCTCTCATCATGGTTCTCAGCAGACCGCTTCGGTCGACAACGGAGGCGCTCACGCGATACCCGTCTTTCTTGCAATAGTCGATGGCGGCCTGCGCCGCCTTCGTCGCCATGGCCGACGGCAGCACGAATTCCTTCGGCAGGTCTTCTGCAGCCACGCCGGCCGTACCGCTTACCGCCAAGCACAAAACTCCCACCAGAACTCCCACCAGAACTCCGACGTTCCGCCGGCTCCGTTCGCCTATATGCTTCATGTGGCTATCAGATTTCATGTTCTTCCTTCCCTCGGTACAGTTCGATGCTGTCTCCACAGGTGCCTC
>DASTLA010000011.1:0-12215 GCA_035715525.1 Nitrospiraceae bacterium | reverse complement strand
TCCCGCCGGTGAGCTTATAAATGAGCGGGACGACGAAGAACATGATCGGCTTCAGGACCTGTTGAGCGGCATAGGCGGGGTAGGCCATGTTGAGCACCACCGGGACAGAATACTTGGCCGCCAGGGTCTTCGGCACCAGGTCGGCAAAGACCAGCAGCACGAAAGTTAGGATCCCGACGAGCACGGCAAAAGCTTCGCCGATGACCCCTTCCAGGCCCTGCCCACCGAACCGGTTCAAGGCAATGATCGTAGCCAAGGAAGCGGTGGCCGTATCGATCAACCGGTCCGCCACCAGAATGGTCAGAAGAAGTCGCTGGGGATCGCTCCGGAGATGAAGCGCCATCTCCGCCCGTTTGCTTCCTCCTTCCGCCGCAGCCCGAAGCCTCGTGTCATTGACGGAGTAGAACCCCACCTCGACCACGGAGATGACGGCCGACAAAAGAATCAGAAAAATCAGTACGATAATGTCCATAATTTAGTCAGGTTCACGCTCGACTGTGACTGGGATGGGGGTGGACGGTGCGTCCTTGGTTCACCGGGAAGAAAGCCACGGTGACTGTTTGCCGCGGAAAAGAGATGACTTGATACGGTCCTCTCGGGCCACTATCATCCATCGCGATATACAATTATCACACGCAAGAAAGCGCATCAAGCGTTACGGCGATTCCCACGGCCGTTAGACATATTCATACTTTCAATGGTTTATATATATCCGCGGCCTTGCTAAGCGTCACTCGCCGACTGAGGCCGCCGCTGCCGCATCGTCGCGCACTATAAATGGGTCCGTCTCCAACGCCCGCCGGAGATGCGAAAGGGCTTGCTCGGCTTGCCGATCGCTGGAAAATTGCCCGACATAGACTCGGTACCGGCGGCCTTCAGGGAGGTCGACCGCGGTGATCTTCGAGCCGGGGTAGGCTCCGTTCAGACGATCAACCAATGCCCTCGCGTTAGCCGCGTCGGAAAACGAGCCGACTTGAACTCGCAGGACACCGATGCCGCTTGCCGGTCCTTGATATCCGATGACGCTCAGTTCCACGTCGTCCGTTCCACGACCTACCATTCCTAAAGCTCGAGCCCCGGCCAGCGAGAGGTCCAGAATTCGTCCCCGCGCGAACGGCCCACGATCATTGATGCGGACCGTGACCTGCCTTCCTGTGCTGAGCGACCGAATCACCGCGACTGAACCTAGCGGCAATGTCCGATGCGCGGCCGTGAGCTTGTGCATATCGAACGTTTCGCCATTGGCCGTCCGATTCCCATGGAAGCCGGGGCCGTACCAGGAGGCGCTTCCTCGCTCGACATATCCGATGGGGTATCCGGGAGTATAGGCGGGACGGCTCTGCTCCCAACCGGCACAGCCATTGATCAAAATCGTCAGGAGAAAAAGGACTAGAGGAGGAAGAAGCCGGTGAGCGGGATGCTTCTCCCCCCTCATCACGAGGTCGGTCAAAACTCGTCGAGCGATTGCGTCCGAAGCACGCCGAGGGCTTTTGTGGTATTCGAGACCGTCAACACAACGATCGCGCGCTTTCCTTCACGGGAGGGCGTGCAGTATCCGCACTTGATATTGATCCGGGCTCGGGTGAGTGAATCAGCCACCTGCTTGAGGGCCCCGGGTTTGTTCTCCAGGCTGAGAATCAGCGCCGTCTCCTCTCGAAACTTGATCTTGGCTTTTCGCAAAGCCACCCGGGCTGCATCGACATCCGCGACGACCAAGCGCAACTTTCCCTGGCCCGTCACCTCCGGCGCGGAGAAAGCCTTAATGTTGACCCCGGCGGCCCCGAGGACGGACGAGACTTCGGCCAGCACACCTGGTTTACTCTGCCCGCTGATCGCAAACTGCGTGGTTGTCGGCATCGGCTGCTCTCCTGTGGTGGTTTCAGAATGACGATGTTAGCGCTTGTACCCGTAGAGCCATTTTGCGGTCGTACCCCCGATGTTCCGGACCGTATGCGGGACGTGAGCCGCTATGAGGACTTCCTCTCCTGGGTCGGGACGGAGCAAGCGGCCGGCGAACTCCAGCTCGAGGCGCCCCTCGACGACCAATACCAGTTCATCGGTGGCGTGGACGTAATCCTCCCATACTTGCCCGGGCGGATCAACCCAAAGCTCACAACTGAAGCCGCGAGCATGCCAATCCGAGGCGACCTTCCGCCTGTCGATCGGGATCAATGAGTCGTTCATCGGTCACCCACCGAGGTATTAGCTAAAAATTTTTCGAGCTCCCGTTGTTGTTGCAGCAGAGCCTGGCGGAATTGCTCCGCATCGTTCTGGACCTGTTCGATTCTGGTCTCCTGCTCGTTGAGTTTCTTCAGGAGCCGGTCGTGGTAGGCAGTCCCCTTCGTGGTCGCCCCGAGGTTCGCACGGATACGTTCCTGTTCCTGGCGGATTTCTCCAAGCTCGCGCTGCTTCTCCTGGATATTTCGTTGTTGATCGATGATGGCGCCTTTCATGATGGCCGCCTTGGTGAGCACCTCGCGGACCTCGCGCGGAATCTCACCCGTACGACTATACAGCTCTACTTGTCCCATATCTGCGGGGAGCAGCATGAGCGTCTCGCTCTCCACGACCTCCTCCTTGACCACAAACCTGACCGACTGCCCTGCTCGGACGGTCTGTTTGAACCGGTAGTGCTGGCCTGTCGTTTCAATGGGAGGCGGACTATCGACCAATTTCCAACCGGCGCGAATCGGATGCTCGATCACAAGGGCTTTGTCATGATCGGCCTTGGAGTCCACCACATATTCCTGCACGGCCTGTTGCCTCCGGCTCAGATGGAGGATGCCCTTGACGATCTTGCCCGTCTGAACGGCGGTCGAGGCCTTCGACGACGGCAACCTGACGGACACTTGTTGATCGATCCCATAGCTGATCCAGCGCTCCTGTCCCGGGGGAATGGTATCGATCCGAGCATCACCCACATAGCTGTGCTCGTCGAATACGGTCACCGGCCCTTGAAGCAGATGAAGGCCGGTCGTATTGGTGATCCGCGCGGCAGTGAGCGGATGCTTCGCCAATACCGCGGCATTGTAGATGCTCACGCGCTCGGCATCGAGCTGGGCGACGACGATCGGAATCATCGCCGACCGGTCTTGCGGCAGGGAGACATGTTCGATCTGATATTGAAACAAATCACCAACCGGTACGGTTTCTACTGCAGCGGATGCGAGGCCGGACGAAGAAACCGGCGCTGGCGGAGCCCCAGCCGCCGGCTGAGCCTCCAACGGAGCGGCACTTTTGCGCCTGGCAAAAGCCTGGGTCTCCTTGGAATTAAGCGCACGTCCTTTGTCCTGTGCCGGCCCGGTCGCCTCTGCTGCGGTGCCGGCTTCGTAGGTTTGAGGCTGGAGAGACCCGTACAACTCCGGCTCGACCACCGGACGCGGAACATAGAGCGGATGATAGAGCGGCTGAATGAAGGAAATGGGCCTCCCGCTCACCAGGGAAAGCCGGACATCGCTCCAGTCGTTGTCGGTTTGGTTTTCCACGATGGCCCAGCCATGGATTCGCGGCTTAACCCTGTCGCTCAAAATAAGCCGATAGCTCGTCTTCCAGACCGGCGTCTCGAGGACGTAGCCAAGCCGAACACGCCGTTCCCCATTCCCCTGAAATCGGATGGTCACCACCTTCCTTGCCTGATCGCGCGAGTCTGCGACGGCCGCCAGCGCCTTTTGCAATTCTTCCTGTACTTGCTTATCTTCTAAGTCCAGGCGTTGCAGCTCATCGAGGAGCACCGACCGCAAGGCCGGACCGCTCAACAGGGTCAAGGCCCAGTGTTCTACAACCTGACCCTTCTCGCCGGCATACTTTTTCTTCTTTTCCAGCCCTAGGATCGTGCCTTGAAATTCTTCGCCATGAGTCTGAACCTTGACCCTCGCACCGCGCAATTGCGAGAGCAGATCGCCCAACGGCGGATTATTGCTGATGTCGACCTGAAAACCACGCAGAATTTTCTCCAAGGGATCTTGAGATGGATAGACCACCGTCCCGATCGTTCCGCCGTCGAGATCCTCGAGCGTGAGCGATTTCAAGATATCGTTGATCTGTTCCTTATTGAAGTCGAGCTCCGTCTGGCTGTCGCCCTTCACCGTTCCTGTATGTTCGAAGTAACCCACGCCGCTGCTGAACAACGTGACGGAGCGGACTGGCACAGATGCGGACGAAGTAGGCTGTCCGGTTTCTGCGCAGGCCCTATCGCCTGCAATGGCCACGCAAGTCGATAGGATTGCAAATAGGCCGATCGCGAAGCGCCGCTTCGTACAGTTCATAGGCTTAGGGCTTGGTAGAACCACGGCCTCAGCACAGCGTCCACATGAAAAGACACGAGGGGAAGCAGCCCTTGACTGCATCCCCTCGTGTGACCATCCATCGAGGCAACTCGGGTCTCACCTTGGTTAAGAGCAGCCGCTTGTCGCTCCGCAGGTCACACACTTGAGGCAGGTGCCGTTCCGCACCATCGTGAACTGCTTGCACTCAGGACAGGGGTCGCCTTCATATCCCTTTTGCCGTGCTTCCTGTCGCACCGATGTTACGGTCAACGTCTCTCGCTTGAGTTCCAACTTGTGCGCGACGCTGCCGTTTCCATGGCCGTGACCGTTGCCGTGCCCATGATCGTGCAGGCCGTTCCGCCGCGCCGGCAGGTGTTCGGTCAGGATCGACGACTTGGCAAGCGCCGTCATGTCGACTTCCTCTGCGACACATTCCGGATCTTGTTCGTCTTTTTTCATCGAGTCCATCCGCAGGTCCTCTTCCTGCACCTGCGACAGGTCGGTCCGTTCGAGATAAGTGATCGCGAGCTCGCGGAAGATGTAGTCGATGATCGAGGTGGCCATCTTGATGCGGTCGTTCAGCTTCACCGGCCCGTTGGGCTCGAATCGCGTGAATACGAAGGCTTCGACGAATTCTTCGAGCGGGACACCATGTTGCAGCCCGAGTGAAATCGCGATCGCGAAATTGTTCATCAAACTACGGAATGCCGCGCCTTCTTTATGCATGTCGAGAAAAATCTCACCGAGGGTTCCGTCTTCGTATTCGCCGGTTCTGATATACAGCTTGTGACCCCCGATGATCGCCTTCTGAGTGTACCCGCTGCGGCGGGCCGGCAGCGGCCTCCGTTTCGCGAGATACCGCACCAGCACACGCTCGGCCTGCTTTTCGGCCACCGACATCACGCTCGGCGCCGCTTCCGCTGCCTTGCCGCTTTCGGACGAAGCGTTCAGCGGTTGGCTCAGTTTCGAGCCGTCCCGGTAGAGCGCCACGGCTTTCACCATGCTCTTCCATGCGAATAGGTACGCAGCCTCGACGTCTTCGAGCGTGGCGTCGGCCGGCATGTTGATCGTCTTGCTGATGGCGCCGCTGATGAAAGGCTGGGCCGCCGCCATCATGCGAATGTGTGCATCCACGGGGATAAACCGCTGGCCGAGCCGTCCGCAGCGATTGGCGCAATCGAAGATGGGCAAATGCTCCGCTTTTAAATGCGGGGCCCCTTCCACCGTCATGGTGCCGCAGCAATAATCGTTTGCCGCGACCAGGTCTTCCTGAGTGAATCCCAAATGTTTCAGCATGTTGAAGGTGGGATCCGCGATCTGCACCTCGGTGATCCCGAGCTTTTGTCGGCAGAACTCCTCGCCCAACGTGAACTTGTTGAACGCAAATTGAATTTCGAAGGCCTGCCCAAGGGACCCCTCCAATCGGTCGATGGCTGCATCATCGAAACCCTTCTGTCGAAGCGTCTCATGATTGATGGAGGGAGCACCCTTGAGCGTTTGATGACCGACGCAATAGGCCACGATGTCCTGGATTTGCGCTTGGTCGTAGCCGAGCGCCGCGAGGGCCGGCGGCAGGCTTTGGTTGATGATCTTGAAGTAGCCGCCTCCCGCCAGCTTCTTGAATTTGACCAGCGCGAAGTCTGGCTCGATGCCCGTCGTGTCGCAATCCATGACCAGACCGATGGTGCCGGTCGGCGCAATGACGGTCACCTGCGCGTTCCGATAGCCATAGGCCATGCCTAGTTCCAAGGCACGATCCCAGGCGCGCCGGGCCGCCAGAAGCACCTCGGGCGCACAATGTTCCGGCTGAATGGCGACGGGCTTAATCGTCAGACCTTCGTACTCGTCATTCGGCGCGCCGTAAGCGGCCCGTCGATGGTTTCTGATCACACGCAACATAGCCTCGCGGTTTTTGGCGTAGCCTGGGAACGGACCGATTTCGGCCGCCATCTCCGCCGACGTGGCATAAGATTCGCCGGTCATGATCGCCGTGATCGCCCCGCAGAGCGCCAGCGCCTTGGGCGAATCGTAGGGAATGCTCTGGCGCATGAGGATCGTACCGAGGTTGGCGTAGCCGAGACCCAGCGTCCGGAATTCGTAGCTTTTCTGCGCGATCGACCGGCTTGGGAACGAGGCCATCAACACGCTGATCTCCAGCGCGACCGTCCAGAGCCGCACCGCATGGCGGAACGATTCCAAGTCGAACTCTCCCTGCTCGGTAAAGAACTTGGATAGATTGAGCGAAGCAAGGTTGCAGGCCGTATCGTCGAGGAACATGTATTCGGAGCAAGGATTGGATGCGTTGATCCGGCCGTCCGCAGGGCAGGTATGCCATTCGTTGATCGTCGTGTCGTATTGCGTGCCTGGATCGGCACAAATCCAGGCAGCCCAAGCAATTTTGTCCCATAGGTCACGTGCCTTGAGGGTTTTGACCACCTTGCCGTCGGTCCGCCGACGCAACTCCCAATCACCGTCTCGTTCCAATGCCTCGAAGAATCCATTGGGAATACGGACGCTGTTATTTGAATTTTGGCCGGACACGGTTTGATATGCCTTGCCATCCCAATTGGTGTCGTATTCGTGAAACACGAAATGGGTATAGCCCTGCTTGGCATAATCGAACATGCGCTGGATGTAGGCCTCCGGGACCATGTCTCGTCGAGCCGCCGCCACCGCCTCGCGCAGAGGCTGGTTCTTTTTCATATCCAATTCAAGTTCGCCAGGGACATCGCCCGCCTTGAGTACGCAGGCCTTGAGCACGGCGTTGAGCCGTTGGGCACAAATCTTCGAGCCAGTCACCATGGCGGCGACCTTCTGCTCTTCGACGACCTTCCAATCGATGAACTCCTCGATGTCCGGGTGGTCGAGATCGAGGCAGACCATCTTGGCCGCGCGGCGGGTCGTTCCGCCGGACTTGATCGCGCCGGCTGCGCGATCCCCGATCTTCAAGAAGGACATGAGACCGGAGGATCGTCCTCCCCCGGAAAGCGGTTCGCCGTCTCCCCGCAGGCGGGAGAAGTTGGTGCCGGTCCCCGATCCATACTTGAACAGCCGCGCTTCACGAACCCACAAGTCCATGATCCCATTGTCGTTCACCAAATCGTCTTCGATGGATTGGATGAAGCAGGCATGGGGCTGCGGATGTTCGAAGGCGTTGGTTGCCTTCACCACTTCGCCGACGTTGGGATCGAAGTAAAAATGGCCCTGCGCCGGCCCGGTCAACCCGTAAGCGTAATGCAGGCCGGTGTTGAACCATTGGGGTGAATTGGGCGCGGCCATTTGATAGGCCAGCATGTAGCACATCTCGTCGTGGAAGGCGCTCGCGTCCTCGGCGGTCTTGAAGTAGCCGTGGCTCTTGCCCCAGAACGTCCAACAACCGGCAAGTCGACCGAACACTTGGCGGGCGTCTCGTTCGCCGGTCGTGATCGGTTTCCCGGAGGCATCGATCATGGGCTTTCCGCTTGCATCTAGCTGCGGCACGCCGGCCTTGCGGAAATACTTCTGTGCCAGAATATCGATCGCCAACTGCGACCAGGATTCCGGGACATCTATATTCTCCAACTTGAATACCGTGGACCCATCCGGGTTCCGAATCTCCGACGAACGTTTGACGAACGCGAGCCCCTCATAGGGACTCTGCCCACGCTTGGTAAATCTTCGTTCAATCCTCACTGGTCCCTCCTTAGCGACAGGTGCCGGGCGATTGATGCAGTCGAGTTTTGTAGCGAGCGCAGTCACGTGCTGAAATGCGAGCGAGAAGGGGGATCATCCTTGATTCCAACCTTTGAGCAAGCCTGCGTGGCCGCTGCGAGGGCTACTATATATAGCTATTAAAAAAACGTGTCAAACAAAATGTTGTGGTTTTGCTGTGAAATGAGGGGATAAGCTGGTGATAGCGTTCTACCCAGCATAGGAGCAGGTTTTCACGAGAAACCTGTGGAGTTATCCACAGAACAACGCTGCCCGGAAACGCCCGCGATACAGGCTAGGGCCATTTTACTGTGTCGAGAAATCAGAAAGCCAGGCGGCCGACCTTCACTGTGACCTCATCGATGCCACGCAACGGGATAAACTGCTCTGCCACACCCAGCACCAGCACCTGTTCATCGAGAACCTTGGTTTCAAAGAGACTCAGCAGCCCCCAATTTTTCCTAGCGGTATTGGGTCTCACGACGCTTTCCACCAATTGAATGCCCTTCGCGCGGAAGATGCCTTTGATGAGATCCCGCTCGGTCTTCGAACCGCCCTGGTCCATTTTTTCGATCTCTGCCGCCAATCGTACCTCGACGAATCGAACGTATTCGTCCATCGTGGGATTCGTCGCAGCCAATGCGACCGCAACGACAAGCAGGCACACGAGTCCGATCAGAAGAAACAACTTCTTCGCGCCTTGCGCCCCTTCTTCGCTCTTTAAACCAACGTGTCTCGTACGGTTCCTCCTGCGCAGAAATGGTCACGTCGACCGTCGACCTTCAACCGTCATTCGGAGAAGGACTTTGATTCGAGCAAGCGCGGTGCCGTCTTGTTACGGTCGCCCCGTGACGAATGACGAGGAATCAGTCGTCATAGCCTGGCTAGGCCAGCTCGGCACAGCCGACTTGGTCGGCCACTGCACGAGCTTCCACGGGCCGTCGAAGATGCCAAAGTAGCCAGAGCCCCGGGAGTGCCGCAAGGAAGGTCACAAAAAAGAAGGGGCCCCATCCCATCGCGCCCACCATGACAGCCGCAGGCCAGCCGAGAAAGACTCGCCCCAAGGCTTCCACCGAGGACAGAAGCGCGAATTGTGTCGCCGTATAGCGATGATCGCAGAGCGACATGACGAGCGCCACGAAAGCCGCCGTACCCATTCCCCCGGTCAGGTTTTCGAATCCGACTGCAAACGCCATGACCGCGTGGCTTTTTCCGACCCAAGCGAGCCACATGAACGAGAGATTCGAAACGGCCTGCAGAAGCCCAAATACGAACAGTGATTTGAAGAGTCCCATGCGCGGCATAAGACTGCCGCCGATGAAGGCGCCGACGATCGTCGCTCCTATCCCCAGCGCCCGGATCACACCGATGTCTTCGGATGAGAATTCCATTCCTCGCAAGAGGAAGGAGGTGGTCAAGGCGCCGGCGAAGGCGTCGCCCAGCTTGTACAGCACGACCAGCGCCAACAAGGCGCCGGCCATTGGCCGAGCCAGAAATTCCTGCAGCGGCCCCCAGACCGCTTCCTGCATGGAATGAGGCCCTGCGTGAGCCGCCTCGGGCTCCGGTGCGATGAGAATCGTCATAATCCCCAATAACATGAGTCCCGCCATGCAGAGATAGGAGGCAGGCCAGTTCATTCGGGCGGCCAAAATCAGCGCCACTGATCCGGATGTAATCATTGCAAGTCGATATCCCATCACCCAGGTGGCGGCCCCCAGGCCACGTTCGTCCGCCTTGAGCAGATCGGTTCGGTACGCGTCGAAGACGATGTCCTGCGAGGCCGAAACAAAAGCTACGCCCAAAGCCAGCCCTGCAAAGATCTGAGCCCCCGCCGAGGGACCCAGCAGCGCCATGGCGGCCAATGCCACGGCGAGTCCGAACTGGGTCACGATCATCCATCCGCGGCGGCGCCCGAGCCAAGGCGGCACAAGCCGGTCCATCACCGGCGCCCACATGAATTTCAGGGTATAGGGAAGTCCAACGTAGGCAAAGAGGCCGATAGTGGTGAGATCCAAGCCCGCTTCGGTGAGCCACGCTTGCAATGTCCCGCCCGTAAGCGCCAGCGGCAAGCCCGACGCAAATCCAAGCGGCAGCATCAATCCTAGCCGCGGGCTCCATAGATTGCGCAGCGTGCCGGTGGCCATTCGAGTCAGCGATCCCTCTCTCGTTACGACGGCAGAATACCACCAACAGAACGGTTGTGCGCGGGGAAACAAGAAAATGGTAGGAAACGGAATGTGATTAAGGAATGGAGGTCAGCACTCTTGTCCGTTGAACCGGCAAGGTTTGTAGCGAGCAATGTCGAACTCGATGTTTTCCTGGTAAACGCGCTCGTTGCCGTTCACGCCGTCCTGTTCGGGATCGTTCCACATCGTGTGGTTCCACCAGTAAAAGAGCGGGTACTGCTCCGTGTAGTAGACGGGGTTGCCGTAATTGCTGCGTGAATACTCCTGCACCATGCGCGCGGTGATGTAGTCGACCTGTCCGTCTCCCTTCAGCGAAAACAACATGATGAACATGCGGGCTTCGTGGTCGTAAAGTTCGTCGATCCGAGTGTTGAGATCCGGTTCGATGGGCAGGCTTTCTTTGGTCCAGCCCGCGCCGGTCGGCAGCAGCAGGAGCAATGCGAGGGTTAATGTAGCAGTGAAGCGGCCTTTCATCATGGCACCGAGGTCCTCGTGACTGCAATCTCGGGCACGTTCCGTGATCGTATCATCGTGAGTAGACCTGTTCAAGCGGCCATGAACATTTTCTATGCATGACCGTGCCATGCCGCGCTGTCGCGCCGGCCGGCTGCCTTGCCGTTGAATGACGCCTCCTTTTATAATCCCCGCCTATGCCCGACCATGCTCCTCGCGCCTCGCTTCACACCCTCGGCTGCCGACTCAGCCAGTCGGAGACTTCCATGTTGGGAGATCTGCTGCGTCGCAAAGGCTACCGTCTCGTCGAGTATGGCGAGCCTACGGATCTGTTCGTCCTCAACACCTGCTCCGTGACCGAAAATGCGGAAAAGGATTGCCGCTATGCGGTCAGAAAAACCTTGCGCCATTCTCCACATGCCTTCGTGGCCGTCACCGGCTGCTATGCGCAAACCGGCGTGGGTCAACTGCAGTCGGTCGCCGGCATCGACCTCATCGTCGGCACGCAATTCAAGATGCAGCTTCCTGACTTTCTTCCGCCAGCTGATCGCCTGCAAAAAAAGCGAGCGCCGGAACTCCGTCACAGCCGTCAGATCGACCGGGAAGACTTCGTACTACCCGGTACCGCCTACGCCGATGCGACCCGGGCGTTGCTCAAGATCCAGGACGGCTGCGGCTTCATGTGCAGCTTCTGCCTGATTCCCTTCGCCAGGGGGCGCGAACGCAGCCGCATGTTGGGTGATGTGGTGAGAGAGGCCCGGCAACTCGCCGCGGCAGGGTTTCAGGAACTAGTGCTGACCGGTGTGAACATCGGGCGGTACGAGTCGGAGGGTGCCGGCCTGGTGGATGTCATCCGCGCGCTCGAGGGCATCCCCTTGGTGAAACGCATCCGCATTTCCTCCATCGAGCCGACCACCATTACGTCGGAACTTCTCGAACACATGGCCGCCTCGCCCAAGCTGTGCCGCTATCTCCATGTGCCTCTCCAGAGCGGCGATGACGCCATTCTGCAAGCCATGAACCGACGCTATTGCCGGCGCGACTATGAATCGCTGATCGAGCGCGCTTTTGCGCTGATGCCCGACCTCGGCTTGGGGACCGATCTCCTCGTCGGCTTTCCGGGAGAGGACGAACAGGCTTTTGAACAGACCAGAGAAGTGGCCGCTCGCCTGCCATTCTCCTATTTTCATGTGTTCAGTTACTCGGCCAGGCCAGGCACTGCCGCTTCGCGGCTGGATTCTTTCCTCGATCCGTCGACCATCAAGGCGAGACGGGAAACCCTGTCCCAGCTATCCCGGGTGAAGACAATGGCGTTTTCTCGCCACTACATCGGCAGAACGGTTCCCGTGCTGTTCGAAGAGGGCCTGCGCGACGGATTCCGCACCGGCACCACCGGCAACTTTCTCCGCGTCGCCGTAGCCTCGGAACAGCCATTGGCCGGAACCATCCGGTCTGTCACGATCACCGGTATTATGGACGGGCTGGCCTACGGTCTCCTCACCGGGGCCGGTCTAGTTGAACCGCAGATCCCTCTGGTGGCCGGATCATGACGCGGCAGGCCAAACCCCACAGCGTCCATCTCGACACCTATGGCTGTCAGATGAACGAATACGACTCGGAG
>DASTLA010000010.1:0-3543 GCA_035715525.1 Nitrospiraceae bacterium | reverse complement strand
GTCAGCCATGTACCGCTCGGAGTACACGTGAATGATCAGGCTGACCAGGCTGATCAGCACCATCATGACCGAAGCCAATCGATCGATCAGCAGGGTGTAGGAGAAGAGGCCGGAAGGGGGGCCAATCAGCGTGAATTGGATGGGTCCGCCGGATAGGACCAGCGCGAAGGAGGCGAGGGCCGAAAGCGCCGAGCACCAAAGCGCGGCGATCCCGACGCGCGCGCTCCGCGCACCCCATTCCTGCCCGAACAGAATGATAAGCAGGCTGCCGACGAAGGGCGCGCCGATCGTGAGCAGCGGAAAGATCAATTCCATATTGGGCTATAAGATCGCACAATACACGCCCAGAAGAAAAGCAGGTCCTTGGCTCGGCGGGTGAACCTCCCCGTCCCGCCGGCGCGGCATCCGATCAGGTTGCCGATGCGCTATGGGCAGCAGCCGGCTGCGTCGTTCCCTTCCCCCTGCCGACGGTTCGGCGAGCGAGATCGGCACACTCTGTTCTTGCTCGCGGAGCCGGCGCACCTGCTCTTCCTCATCGTCCTTCTGGAGCTTGCGATCAGTCATCGTCAGAACTAATTCAAACAGTTCGCCGCCTTCATGCATCGTTCGCACTTCCACCAGTTCAACGTTGGTAATCGCCTCCTGCCGCTAGACTGTCTTACGCATCGAAAACACTGCTGCTCGCGCGGCGATTCTACGATTTTCCCCTCGATCACGCCTTGAGCACCCCCAAATCCGCGTCGTCGCCCGCCTGGCCCCTTTCGAATCTTTCCTAGACAGATCGGCAGGTGGGCGGTAAGCTTTCCATGTTATTGAGGCTTTGTTCCCGCTGGGCAGCGCGTCGTGACTTCCTCTTCCGCTTCTCGGCCTGCCGTTCATAAGGAGTCGACATGGCAAAGATCATGGTCATCGATGATGAAGCTTCCATTCGGAGCCTCCTGCGGGAAGTGCTCGAAAAGTCGGGGCACCAGGTGGTGGAGGCCAGCGACGGGAGGGAGGCGCTCGCGCTCTACCAAAAGGATAAAGCCGATCTGGTCATCATGGATCTGTTGATGCCGGAGGTCGACGGTCTCGAAGCCACCCTCCAATTGAGCCGCGAATATCTCGACACCAAGATCATTGCCATGACCGGCGCCCAGGGCGACCGGAATTTTCTCGACATCGCCAAACTATTCGGCGCCCGCCGGACATTCGAGAAACCATTCGACCTCAAGGAAATGCTCCACGCCGTCGAGTCCGAGCTAGCCCACAACTAGCCTTCCCTCCGATCCTGCAAACCGAATTGGAGCTTGGCGGACCGATCACGGGGCGAAGAGGGCATTGGGAGGATCGACCGCCATGTTCGGGGGCAACAACCGGATCTTACTGATCGACGACAGCCCCGACTTCCAGGTCTTGATCAAGACCTATCTCCAAGGCAGCGGATGGAGTTGTCTCTGCGCTGCGGATGCACTCCAGGCCATGGGAATGGCGGTCCGGGACAAACCAAAAATGGTGCTCTTGGATATCGGGTTACCCGGTGGCGACGGGTTCATGCTGCTCGAGCGCCTGCGTGCCAACAACCATACGCGCGGCGTCCCGATCATCGTCACGACCGGTCAAACCGGGATCGGCCTTGAAGACAAGGCCCGAGCCAAAGGGGCCGCCGCATTCCTGCAGAAGCCCTTCGACAAGCAGATATTGCTGGAAACGTTGGAAGCGGTTTTGCGAGAATCTTCCTGCAAGACGACCAAGCCTCACTGACTCGTCGTCCACTGACCCACTCGCTGCTCATTGATGACGTGGCTCTTCGCATGGCTGTCGTATATCTGCCTGATCGTAGCGTCGGGGGTCTATCAGACCGATTTCGTCATGCATTCCCATTGGGAATACGTCAAATGGCTCCCGCCACTCGCGGAAATATTGACCCCGGGCTTCTGGATGGATTTGGTCATCAACATTATGCTGTATGTCCCCTTTGCCCTACTTTTTCTTCAGTCGCGGAAAACCGTGACCCGAAACACGCAGATTCTTGCCTTGACCATGGGACTTCTGTTGTCCTGCGGCATCGAACTGTATCAAGTGTACTCGCACAATCGCCGAGCGGCTCCCTCCGATATCGTCTGCAATGTCACGGGAACATGGTTGGGCGTCCTGCTCGCGAGAACCAGACGGCAGGCGTCGCACAGGAAACAGGCACAGGACTATTCCCAGCCCGTGGGATCGTAGCCGCGCTCCCGCAAACATCGATTGACGTATTGCTTGTACGCACCGCTAGGGGGAGGCTTCCTGAACAAGCCTCTCAAAAAACCGATCGTCGCGCCGCTCGCCGCTCCAATCATGGCCCCCTGCCCCGGACGACCCCTGATCGCACCGCCGACCGCACCGCCGGCCGAACCTACCGCACCGCCGCCGACGGTACTCGTGGCCACCTGCCCGGATTTTCCCTGGCTCGGTGAAGCGCCGGCTGCCTCCGCCAGCGCCATACAATCCTTGATATCAGCTTCTGCCGCCTCAGCCCCGACTTGTTGGTAATGCTCGTTGGGATAGAGAATCGGTTTATGGGCCGAACAACCGACCACGCATAGGCCGATCACAACAGCCCACAGGAGTCGTATCATGCATTCCCCTGCTTCCCTCGCTAGATGCGGCCGCCCAAATCTTTACGAACCAGCGCCCGCATCATCGTCGGATCGTTATACGCCACCTCACTCAAGGCATCCATGATGTGGAGTCCCTTGGCGAGGACCAATTCTTTGGCCTTGGCATAGTTCTTTGCGCTGAAGCGGGCCACGGCCGGCTGACCATTGACGATCTGGCAGGCCAACACCTCGCCGTCCACCTCCAGCGTGCCGCCCTCCTCTACCAATTTCTTAGCCTGAGCAACAGAAACTCCGTGCAGTTGCGCAAACTCTTCCAGACCACCGGTTTCGACGAGCCTTCCGTCCGGCATGATGCAGAGTCTTTTAAAATGAGGAGACCAGTCCTTACGGAAGTCGATGTATTTAATGTCGCCGCCCTTCGCGACCGCGCGATCCAGCGTCCGGTAATCGAGCCCCAGATTTTTCTGTTGGAGCTTTTTCGTCAATTCTTCGGGAAGAGTTCGCCGGAATACGTCCGCTGCCGCTTGAACCAAGGGGATCGCTCGGGCTCGGGTGAGCTGCTCGGCCTCGGCAAATTGCATGAGGTCCAGCACGAAGGTCTGCCGCGGTATGCTACCCGACGGATCCACCAAGCTGGCAAACAGCCCGCGCGTCAGCACCCCCCCTTCCTGCGGATACACGTAGACACCTCCGTCGGTGAGCAATTGCGTCATTCGCTCCAAGGGGACGTCGTAACTTTCGGCAAGCACTTTCGCATGGGCCGGCAGATTTTCCGGCAACGTCATCGCGCAGACCGTCACATTGCCGGGCGCGTCGAACTCCGAATAATCTTCGATCACGTTGTACAGGACCGGGGGCTTCGGTTTCTCGGCTTTCTTCTTAATCTTGAACATGGCTCCTACCGTGATCTGTCATGGGTGATGGCTGACGGGCTGTTCTTTACTACGATGAGGATTGACGG
>DASTLA010000009.1:0-3239 GCA_035715525.1 Nitrospiraceae bacterium | reverse complement strand
GCGCCATTGACGACGTCCCCGATCGCCGCCTCGAGCGATCCGGTGTCCTCGGGGAGCGCCCACCGGTACACGGGGACTGAAAACACTTCGGCGCCGCGCTTCTTCAAATCTTCGATCATCTCCGGCTTGGCCACGCCATATTCCTGAATCGCGATCTTCAAGCCCTGCACGGGGCGGTAGTAGTCCAACGTGGCGATCACGTCATGCCAGGTGTTGGGCTCCGGCACGGTAATGTTGGCGTCCACGCCCAGGGCCTTCAAGACGGCCAACGGCTTTGGACCTCGTGTGACGACGATCGTTTTCTTGAGCGCCTCAATGATTTCTGCGAGCGGATAGCGCGTCTGAAGCACCTCGAACAGCGCTTTCGTGCCCACGCCCGTCATGAGGATGACAATATCGACTTGGTGGAGAATCAATTTCACGCCGAAGCGAAAGACCGCCCCATTGTCCTGAAGAGGGATCGGAATCTCTCTGAGGGCAGGGACGACCACCGGCTCTCCTCCATGCCGCCGGATCAGGCGCGCCATGTCGGTTGCCATCCGGCTTTCAAAAGACAACACGCGCAGGCCGTGAAAGTCAGTGGGCAGCGGCGGCGGTGGAGGGGGCGCTTCCGTCTTCGGGGTCGGGGTGGCCTCGGCCTTCGCCGGCGAGGGTGGCTTTTCCGGCTCGCCGCAGATCGACAGGAGCGCCACGATTTCGGCTGCCTCTTCGAGCAGCGCTTGAATGGCCTGGTCCTGATCAGTGCCGGCCGCCGCAAGCAACTCGAGCCAAAACACGCAGTCGTCGGCGTCTCCAGAGGCCAAATTGCGGTTACGATGGAAATCGTCTTCCGACCAGGCCCGCGCAAGCGCGCGACAATTCGCCGCCAATGTCGTGGCGGCCTTCACCAGGGGCGTTTGAATGGCGAGGGTTTCGGGTGTCTTGGGAAGAGAGCCGCACAGCTTAAGGATGCCGATGGCGAACTGTTTCGTTTTGTTTCTGAGCTGATCTGTCTGATCCGATCCGGTCATGACACGGTTCTACCACGGCGACCGCGCAGCGTCTCAACGCAAACGATTATTGCGCATCGCGGGCGCAGCGAAATCCGGTCGATTCATTCCGGATCGCCGGGTCGCTGTCGACGCGCGTGAAGATGCGCACTGTAGGAGTTTCATTCTGCCAGCCTGATCCTCGCAGCACACGCCTGGTCCCTGTCTGAGGACCCTTCGGGTTCTTGGTGGGACTTTTCTCATAATAGTTCGCATCGTACCAATCGTTGACCCATTCCCAGACGTTGCCCGCCATGTCGTAGACGCCGTACGGACTCTTGCCTGCTTCGTAACTCCCCACCGGCATCAACGTCTTCTCACCGATCCACTGTTGATTGTAGTTGAGGTGCTTGGCCGTGGGTTCCACGTTCCCCCACGGAAAGCGCCAATCGTGGTTCCCCTTGGCGGCCTTTTCCCATTCGGCTTCCGTGGGAAGCCGTTTGCCGGCCCATGCGCAATAGGCGGCAGCGTCAGACCAGTCCACGTTGACGACGGGGCGGTCCGCGAGTGACTCTGAGATCGCGTCTCCTTGCCAGAGGTTTCTTGTGGGATTCTTCGGGTTCTGGGGTACACGGTGGCCGGTGGCTTTGACGAATTCGAGGTAGCGTCCGTTCGTGACCTCATACACGTCAATGCGATACGCATCGAGATACACTTCATGACGGGGATACTCGTCGCGTCCTCCATCGCGGTCACCCGGCGGCACACCCATGGGGAACGAACCGGCAGGGATCAGCACCATCGGCGAGGGGTCTCGTGATGGCAACACGGACTCGCCCCCCGCCGCAGGGGCAAACAGGAACGTCCCGATGAGAACGAGCACGACCAGGAAAGGCATGGAGGACTCCCGTGTCTGATACGAAGGCATCGTAACACAACTCACAGTGAGTCGCAGCTTCTCTCATGGGGCGAAATTCAATTTGACGGCGCTCTAGAGCCTTACCTACTATACGGCAGCAGGCCGTATGCAACGTTTCGGACAGAGCCGGTTACGGGAGTGTCATGGAGCGAGCCGTCCATCGGGGACTCCGACATGTGGCGTTGCGCGTGACCCATCTGGGGCGGTCGCGCGCCTTTTATGAGCAGCTGTTAGGGATGAAGGTCGTCTGGGAGCCCGATGCTGACAACCTCTACCTCAGCTCGGGGACTGATAATCTGGCGTTGCATCAAATCTCGCAGGGGGAGCTCGCCGCCTATCAGCCGCGAGCGGCGCAATTGCTCGATCACATCGGCGTGATTCTCGAAAATCCCGGCGCCGTCGACCGGATGTACCGGGAGATCGAGCCGAAAATCGTCTCATTAGGAGGCGCGATCGCCAAAACTCCGAAGCAGCATCGGGACGGGAGCTATTCATTTTATTTTTCGGATCCGGACGGAAACATCATTCAAGCCCTGTATGAACCCACCATCAGTCGGCAGACCTAGATGAGCACGCTCTGGAACACGCTTCCGCGAGAGCAGTTCCTCAGTCTCGTCCCTTGGTGCTGGGTGCAACTGGAGAGCGCCGAGCCGCCGGGTCCCTTTCCTTTCGTCGGCGGTCTCGCGCCTGAAGTCCTTACCGCCCTCCAGGAAGTCCATTCCCTTTTGGCGAGCGCCATCGATACCGCGATCAGCGACGTCTTCTCCAAACGGGCTCCCCTCGACGACCCGGACCGCCAAAAGCGGCTTGAAGACGCCTATGCCGAAGTCGTCAACGCCCGTCCGTATTTAAGCCGGTACATCCGGTGCGGTCGCAAGCCCGACGGGAGCTTCCAATGGGACCTGCCGTTCGAGCCGGCCAAGTCCGCGACCGTCACGAACGGCGGATTGCGCATTTTCCATTCGGTGAAGCGACAGGCCATCCCCATCGGCTTCGACCAACGTGCACTCGGCCCGATGGTCGGAAAACTGATCGGCCTGTTGGATGGGAGCCATCGGGCGGAGGAAATCAAGACCGTCGTCGTGTCGGCGCCGCGAGAAGCGCAGCCAGTCCTTACCGCCTTGATGGACATCTTGCAACAGTATGAATGCCTGCGCACCTCACCGGACAGTGTGATTTGCCGGCGATGGTTCGAGGCGGTGCAGGACCGCGAAACCGTCCATCTCGGGCACGCCGCGCTCCTCTATCGGCAGCAGGACAATGTGTTCTTGTTCGATCCTTGGCTCCTGCCGTGGTTCGCCGAATCCCCGGTGCCATCGCTCTGGCCGTCGCTCCTGCCGAAGCCTACGGCA
>DASTLA010000008.1:0-5448 GCA_035715525.1 Nitrospiraceae bacterium | reverse complement strand
GCATAGGAGAGCACCGGCGGACGGCCGAGTTGTTGCGCCACTTCCCACCAAGGACGGGCAAGATTGGCCGGCAGGTGAGTCGCAGGATGGTCGGGATCTTCCCACACGTAGGCATGGCCCGCAAAGGAGAGGATGCGCATCGCGGCGCGATACGCATCGAGACTCCAATCGTCGGCAATGGCGCCGACAATCTCCTGCCGATCCTGCACGAATTCCCGGAATCGTCGCGCAGTCAGAAGTTTGGGAAGGTCACGGGCGATTTCATTGACGATTGGCTCGCCCGGCAGATTGTCGAGGGGATCCCTCGCCGGGAGGAAGCCACGCTCGGGGGAGAGTTCGTAATCGCCGAGGGACAATTTCGAGTGACTGGGGGATTCCATGACGGTCTTACTCCGATAACGGCATTCCCCTCACTCTACCATAGCCGCCCCAGCCGTTTTGCTTGCTTGAACGCCGCCGTGGGTTTTATCAGGATCTTCCAAGGGTGGCTCTCGTCGCGTCTTGTATAAGCACGGGTATCCGTGCCAACAGTCGAGTCGAACTGTATCCAATAAGATAGCGCGCAAATTAAAAAGGGATACAGCGCCATGAGTCCGAGATCATCCCCGCCTTCCCCCAAGCAGCATCTGATTGAAAATGAGGGGCTTCGGTCTGCAATCGATTTGTGGCAGCGGCTTCACGTCCTGGCATGTCGATTGCTGATTATTCAACACCAGGATGACAGGACTCGATCAGGGGAACGACACAGGAAAGGGACGTACCATGAGTTGGCACCTTTACATCATGACAGTAGCCGTAATCGGGATTTACCTCCTTCTGACCGTCGTCACTTATATCTGGCGTGAAACAACGTCCGGCGATGAAAGCCACCACATTTCGACGTAGTCGTAGACGATGCGAGTGGCGCAATTCCAAAATGGTGCTGCTAGACCGCGAATCGGAAGTACACAATGTCGCCCTCTTTGATTACGTACTCTTTACCTTCGAGGCGGAACAAACCATTCTCCTTCACTTTGGCCTCGCTGCCGCAGGATAGCAAATCATCGTAGTGATAGACTTCGGCGCGGATGAACCCCTTTTCCATATCAGTGTGGATCTTGCCGGCCGCCTGAGGGGCCTTGGTGCCTTCCGGGATGGGCCAGGCGCGGGATTCCACCTCGCCCGCCGTAAAAAACGTCACGATCTTGAGGAGCGTATAGGCTTCGCGCGTGAGCCTGACGAGGCCGGATTCGGCAAGCCCCATTTCTTTAAGAAAATCAGCCCGCTCGGATTCCGGAAGCGATGACAGCTCGGCTTCGAGCTGTCCGCAAATTGTCACCACCCTTGCTCCACGCTTGGCGGCCAAGTCGCGGACGGCCTTAACCTGCACCTCGTCGGCGACGGCGTCCTCCGAGACGTTGGCTACGAACAACACCGGCTTCGCCGCAAGCAGCTGAAATTCCGCGAGCATCGCCTTCTCATCCGGCTGGTAAGGCAGGTTGCCGAGCCACTCACCCTTGTCCAGCAGGGCCATGATCTTCTGAATGAAAGCGAATTCCGCCGCCGCCTTCTTTTCGCCGGCCCGCACCTTTTTCTCGGTTTTCTGCTTTCTCCGGTCGAGCGTCTCTAGGTCGGCCAGCATGAGCTCCGTTTCGATCGTGCCGATATCACGGGTCGGATCGATGCCGCCACTCACGTGAACGACGTCCGTTCCCTGAAAACAGCGAACGACATGGAGGAGCGCATCGACCTCGCGAATGTGGCCGAGGAACTGATTCCCTAAACCTTCCCCCTTGCTCGCCCCCTCCACGAGGCCGGCGATGTCGCGCACCTCCAACGTGCTATAGGTCGTCTTCTTGGACGCGAACATGTCGGTCAACACTCGCAGTCGTGGATCCGGCACCAACGCAATACCCGTGTTCGGATCCACAGTCGCAAAGGGGTAATTGGCGGCAAGGGCACCGCCTCCGGTCAAAGCGTTATAGACCGTCGTCTTTCCGACGTTCGGCAAACCGATCATGCCGCAACACAAACCCATAGCCTTTACCCCAATCAGGAATTAAAAATGAAAAAGGCGGAATGCGAGGGTCAAATCCACCTTGATGATAGACAGTGCCTTCCTGTTTCCACATTTCCGACCCATCATTGGCATCCCTTGCGTTCACGCACGTTGAATTGGTTCATGGCCGTCGCTAGGTCCCGATGGAGCATGACCTCCAGAGCCTCGACGGCCCGCTCGAGGCAAGGCTCGTACAGGGCGCGATCTTCCTTACCCACGTCTTCTAAGACGTAATCCGCGGAATCCTGGCCCGGTGCGGGTCGGCCGATGCCGATTCTAAGACGGATGAAATCGGCAGTACCGAGAGCCTCTATGACGGATTTGATCCCGTTGTGCCCCCCGCTGCCGCCGGATGGTCTGATGCGGAGACGCCCGGGCTCCAGATCCAGGTCGTCGTGGACGATTACGAGGTCATCGGGGGTAAGACTCAACTCACGCAGAAGTGCCTTGAGGGGCGGACCGGTGACGTTCATCCAGTCCAATGTCTCGGCCAGTTCGACGGGTTTGGAGCCGGCTCTGCCGGCCCCGCGCAGGGCCATGCCTCTCCTAGCGAGGCGGATAGACCATCGCGCCGCCGCTCGCTCGATCACCCAGCATCCGACGTTGTGCCGCGTCGCGGCATAGTCGGGTCCGGGATTGCCCAAACCGACGATCAGGCGCAACGGCACTACTTCTTCTTTTCGGGTTCTTTCTTCTCAGCCTTTGGAGCCGCTGCGGCCGCTCCGGGCTTTGCCTCGGCCGCGGCTCCTGGTTTCGCGGCCGCTCCTTCCGCAGCGCCCGCCGTCACTTCGGCCGCGGCTTTGCCCTTGGCGACCACCTCGGGTTCCTTGGCCCCTTCGGGACCGGCCGCCGTGCTGGTCAGCAACGCTTCGAGTTTGGCTTCGGTCATCGGGGCTGCGACGCTGACCACCATATGGTCGGGATCATCAAGGAACCGCAATCCCGCCGCTTGGGTGATTTCCTTCACATGGATGCCTTGATTGATATGTAATCCCGAGGCATCGACTTCAATGAAGTCAGGAAGCGCGGATGGAAGGCACTCAATGTGGAGTTCGCGCAGCACATGATGAAGCACGCCGCCGTCCTTCAGACCAACCGGCTGCCCGCCGGTCAAATGAACGGGAACTTTCACGCGAATCGGCTTGTCCATCGATACTTCGAAAAAGTCGGCGTGAAGCACGTCTCCTGCAACGGGATCGACCTGATAGTCTCGCAAGAGCGCGGTTCGGGTGGGCTTGGTTGAGGCTCCGTTGACCGTCAGCGTGATCAGGGCCGTCGAACCGGTTTGTGCCCGCAGGACTTTGACCAGTTCTTCGGGCTTGACGCTCAATAGAAGACATTCTCCTTGGCCATACAGAACAGCCGGCACTTTCCCCGCTCGGCGCAACTGGCGGGCTGGCCCCTTGCCGCCCTGTTGCCTGATATCAGCGCTCAACTCGAACTTCATTTTCTGATCCTCCTCGACCCGCCGCAGCACGCGGACGGACTACACGAACAACGAACTCACCGACTCATCCTCGTGGATGCGCCGGATGGCCTCGCCCAGTAAGGGCGCCACGGACAATACATGTAACTTCGGACACTTCAGCTCTTTTCCACGCAGCGGAATCGAGTCGGTAACGACGACCTGCGTGAGACCGGATTGCTGCAATCGCTCCAACGCCGGCCCCGACAAGACCCCGTGCGTGCAGCCCGCCCACACTTCCCGCGCGCCTTTTTCGGCACATGCCTGCGCACCCTGCACGATCGTACCGGCCGTATCGATCATGTCGTCGAGTAACAGCGCGCTTTTCCCCTGTACGTCGCCGATGATGTTCATCACCTGAGCCTGATTCGGACCCTCGCGGCGCTTGTCGATGATCGCCAGATTCGCTTGCAGCCTTTTCGCGAACGCGCGTGCTCGTTCCACACCGCCCGCGTCGGGCGAGACCACCACCAGGTCGTCGAGCTTTCGCTTCGTAATGTAGTCCATCAGTACCGGCAACGCGTACAGGTGATCGACGGGGATGTTGAAGAAGCCTTGAATCTGACTGGCGTGCAAATCCATCGTGAGGACGCGATCGGCGCCGGCCGTGGTCACCAGATCGGCCACCAGTTTGGCGGAGATCGGCACGCGCGGCTGATCTTTGCGATCCTGCCTGGCGTAGCCGAAATAGGGAATCACGGCGGTAATCCTGTTGGCCGACGAACGCTTCAGCGCATCGATCATGATGAGCATTTCCATGATCGAGTCGTTGACCGGTGAACAACAAGATTGACTGACGAAGACATCGGCACCGCGGACATTTTCGTCGATCTTGATTCGGATCTCTCCGTCGCTGAAGGAGGAGACCGTCGCCGCACCCAGCGAGATGCCGAGGTACTTGCACATAGCTTGTGCAAGCGCAGGATTGGCGCTGCCCGAAAAGAGCTTGAGTTCCCTGTTCATTCCGCCTCTTCGATGCGGTACGTCGCGACGACGCGTCAGCGATGCTGTCGATTGTTCTATTCAAAACGGCGGGCACGGGCGATCCTGTCACGGATCCCGCTGGCCTCGTGCTGTTATCAGGACAAGAGGACGCCTACCGAAGCACAGCACAATAGCGAAAACCTGGAGAAGTTGTCAACAAGCTCGGGCACCTCGACGGAACGCGGCACGAGACCGTCAGTCGAGGTTTTCCACGTCGATTTCTATGCCCTTGCCGCAGGTTGGGACGACAAACACCGTCATGCCGGGACGACCGGTCCATATGGATCCCGCCCGTTCAGCCGCTGCTTTGTCGTTAAAGATACCGAAGACGGTAGCGCCGCTCCCCGACAGAAGAGCCGCTTCGGCACCGCAGCGCAGAATCCCTTCCTTGATATCTCTGAGAATCGGATGCTCCGCGAACACCGGCACCTCGAAATCGTTCTCCGCCAGGTCCGTCAACTGGGCCCATGTTAGCCTCTCTTGAACGGCCAACCTTTGATGCGCTTCCGATATAGGACGCACCGCCGTCCGGCTGCCGGAAAGCCGTTGGTAGGCCCATTTCGTCTCAACCGGAAAACCTGGATTCACCAGCAGAGTCCAGCGCCGGTCCGTTATCCGAAGCGGCCGAACCCGTTCTCCTCTGCCGGTTACGCTTGCGGTTGGGGCAACGAAGAAAAACGGCACATCACTACCGAGTTGCTGCCCGAGTTCACCCATCTCCTCGATGGACCATCCAAGCCTCAACGCCGTCTTCAAGCCGAGAATTGTTGCAGCCGCATCGCTGCTCCCGCCTCCCAGCCCCGCGCCCATCGGGATGCGCTTCGTCAGGTGAATGGAGACATCAGCGGGCCGTTGCGAGCGATCGAGAACCAGCCGGGCTGCACGATAGACGAGGTTGGTCTGATCCACCGCGAGTCCGGCCTGCTCACATCGAAGATCAATTAATCCCGTCCCCCGCTCA
>DASTLA010000007.1:0-3832 GCA_035715525.1 Nitrospiraceae bacterium | reverse complement strand
CCAATGCGACGACGATCAAACAGAGCCCGAGAGCCTGCAACAGCCATCGTCTGACCGTGAATTGGCGGGTTAATCTGGCCGCCTCATCGCTCACCATCTGTTCATCCATCATCATGGTTGATTTCACTTCCGCATCTCATCCAGCGCGAGGTTCAACAGCAGGACATTCACCCTCGGTTCGCCGAGCAATCCGAACTGCCGTCCTTCGATATGTTGGTCCACCAGCCGTTGAACGTCGGCCGTGCTCAGCCCCCTCGCCCTGGCCACCCGTCTAGCTTGATAGGCCGCCGCAGCTGGACTGATATGCGGATCCAATCCGCTTCCGGAAGCCGTGACGAGATCGACCGGCACCGGCGCATCGTTTCCTAGGTCTGCGGCGCGCAAGGCCGCGACTCGGGCTTTGACCGCCTCGGCGAGAGCAGGATTGGTGGGGCCGAGATTCGATCCGGACGAAGCTGCGGCATTGTACGGAAACGGCGAGGTCGCCGATGGCCGACCCCAGAAATTGCGTGGCGCATCGAAGGGCTGACCGATCAGTTCTGAGCCGATCGTCCTGCCGTCCCGCACGATCAAACTTCCGTTCGCTTGATATGGGAACAGCATTTGCGCCAGTCCGGTCACCGCGAGGGGATATACAAGGCCGGTCAGCACCGTCAACAGCAGGAACACCTTCAGCGCCGGTTTTAGCTGTTCTTTCATACGACGCCCCTTTCTACACCGTTCTCTACCGTCATCGACGATATGAGGACATCCCTTGAGCGCTTTGGCCACAGCTCCTCACACCAAGTGCAACAGCATCAGCAGCATATCGATCAATTTGATCCCGATGAACGGGACGAGGATGCCGCCCAATCCATAAATCAACAGATGCCGACGAAGCAGCGGCCCCGCACCGATCGGCCGGTAGCGGATGCCTCGTAAAGCCAAGGGAATCAGCGCGATGATGATCAGAGCGTTGAAGATCACCGCGGAGAGGACCGCACTATACGGCGTCGCGAGATGCATGACGTTGAGCGCGTTCAAAGCCGGGTAGGTGGTCGCGAACGCGGCGGGGATGATGGCAAAATACTTGGCCACATCGTTCGCGATACTGAACGTCGTCAGTGCCCCGCGCGTCATGAGCAACTGTTTGCCGATCTCCACGATCTCGATGAGTTTCGTCGGATTCGAGTCCAGGTCGACGAGGTTTCCCGCTTCCTTCGCCGCCTGCGTTCCGGTATTCATCGCCACCGCCACATCGGCCTGCGCCAACGCCGGCGCATCGTTGGTGCCGTCACCGGTCATAGCCACGAGCTTGCCCCCTGCCTGCATCTCTCGAATGAGTTCGAGCTTGGCCTCCGGCGTGGCCTGCGCAAGGAAGTCGTCCACCCCGGCCTCTGCGGCGACCGCCGCCGCCGTCTTAGGATTGTCCCCGGTGATCATGACCGTCTTGATGCCCATCCGGCGCAACTCCACGAATCGTTCCTTGATTCCACCTTTCACGATGTCTTGCAACGCGATCACCCCGAGCACCTTGGCGCCCTCTGCGACCACGAGCGGCGTGCCACCCTGTTTGGCAATCGTCTCCACCGTCGCATGGACGAAGGGCGAGAACCGGCCTCCCAACGCCGCCACATGGGCTTCGATGGCCTCCGCCGCGCCCTTTCGGATGCGCCGGCTGTCCATGTCCACGCCGCTCATGCGTGTCTGCGCCGTGAAGGGAACGAACGTGGCCCCCAGTTCGTGGATTTCACGCGCGCGCAGTCCATATCTCTCTTTCGCGAGCACGACGATGCTGCGGCCTTCCGGTGTTTCATCCGCCAGGGACGCCAACTGGCAGGCATCGGCCAAGATGCGATCACCGACGCCTTCGGCCGGGACAAATGCCGTGGCCTGGCGGTTGCCCAGCGTGATGGTCCCGGTCTTATCGAGCAACAACACATCGACGTCACCCGCGGCCTCCACTGCCTTTCCCGACATGGCAATCACATTGGCTTGCACCATGCGATCCATGCCGGCGATGCCGATCGCGGACAACAGTGCACCGATCGTCGTGGGAATCAAGCAGACCAGCAGTGCCACGAGAACCGTCACCGTGACTGGAGAGCCCTGCCTGGCAGCCGCCACGCTGTAAATGGAAAACGGCAGCAGTGTGACGGTGGCCAGGAGGAACATGATCGTCAAGACGGCCAGTAGGATATTCAAGGCGATTTCGTTCGGCGTTTTTTGGCGTGTGGCGCCCTCGACCATGGCGATCATGCGGTCGAGAAACGTATCGCCAGGGCTGGCCGTGACACACACGAGGAGCCAATCGGACAGGACTTTTGTGCCACCGGTGACCGCACTGCGATCGCCCCCGCTCTCACGGATCACCGGGGCACTCTCGCCGGTAATCGCGCTCTCGTTCACCGAGGCAATGCCCTCGATCACTTCCCCGTCGCAGGGAATCACATCCCCGGCCTCAACCAGGACGATATCCCCTTTTTTGAGCGTGCTCGCGGAGACCAGCGCATACATCTCGCCCGGTTTGCCGATCGAGGCCGGCACGCGGATGCAATCGACTCCGGGTTCCTTCACGCCGAGCTTCTTTGCATGTAATTCGCGGCGTGCCTCCCGTAGCGAAGCCGCCTGGGCTTTTCCCCGCCCTTCCGCCATGGCTTCCGCGAAATTGGCGAACAGCACCATGAACCAGAGCCAGAGCGAGATGGAAAGAATGAAGCCGGCCGGCGCCTCCCCAGCCCCGAGCAACGCCTGCACGAACAACAGCGACGTGAGGAGGCTTCCCACCCACACCACGAACATCACGGGATTCTTCACTTGGTGGCGAGGATCGAGTTTCCCAAAGGAATCCGCGATGGCTTGTCGCACGATGGCTGGTTCGAACAAGGACCGAGTTTTTAGGGACAGGGTATCGACCGTCATAGCGGCTCCTCTCAGTTCACGAACGCGGCTCACTTGATCATCTGCAAGTGTTCGACGACGGGACCCAACGCCAGTGCCGGGACGAAGGTGAGCGCGCCGACCAAAATCACGACTCCCATCAGCAGGACCACGAACAGAGGCGTATGGGTGGGCAGCGTGCCCGGTCCGGCGGGAACGAGTTTCTTTCTCGCCAAGGCCCCCGCCAGTGCGAGAGTTGGAATCGCCAGCCAGAATCGGCTGATCAACATCGCGATGCCGCCGGTCGTGTTGTAGAACGGCGTATTGGCATTGAGGCCGGCAAAGGCGCTGCCGTTGTTGTTGCCCTGCGAGGTGTAGGCGTACAGAATCTCGCTGAAGCCATGGGCCCCGGGATTCAACACCGAGGATGTGCCCGCCGGTACGACGACGGCCAAGGCAGTCATCCCCAGGACGATCATCGGCATGATGAGTATGAGCAAGGCGGCCATTTTCATTTCATACGGTTCGATTTTCTTCCCGAGATATTCCGGTGTCCGCCCCACCATGAGACCCGCGACGAAGACGGCGATGATCGCAAACACGATCATGCCGTAGAGCCCTGAGCCCACGCCGCCGAAGACGACTTCGCCGAACTGCATGAGAAACAGCGGCACCAATCCTCCCAGCGGCGTATAGGAATCGTGCATCGAATTCACGGACCCGTTGGACGCGGCCGTCGTGGCAGCCGACCAGAGGGCCGAGTTGGCGATGCCGAATCGTGTTTCCTTCCCTTCCATGTTGCCGCCGCTCTGACCTGCACCACCCAATTGGCTCACTCCGAGATCAGCCAACAGCGGATTACCGGCCTGTTCGGCCCAGAGGCCGAGCGGAATGAAACAGAGCAGGAGGATAGTCATCGCCGCGAGCAAGGCCCAGCCTTGGCGGGTGTCTCCCACCATCATCCCAAACATGT
>DASTLA010000006.1:0-2009 GCA_035715525.1 Nitrospiraceae bacterium | reverse complement strand
CATGAGAGAGCCTGTCACACAGATCAGATCGTCGGGTTCAATTTGCCGACGGGCGAGTTCCAATGCATCGGCGGGTGTAGCCGCCAGCTGAGCGCTGGGCACCAAGTCTCGAAGTGCGGTGCGGAGATCCACCGCCGGGGTCGCCCGGGGGAAATCGCATTGTGTGACAACGAGCACATCCAGAAGCGGCCGCAGCGGTTCTAGAAATGCCTGAGGTTGCTTGTCTCGCATCATTCCGAGGATGAGGCACAGGCGTCGCGTGGGCCGTGCCTTTCGCCACGCGGCTAAATACTCGGCCAAGACCTGGGCGGCTGCAGGGTTGTGGGCACCATCGACGAGAACGGTTGGTGAAGCCGCCACGACTTCGAGCCGGCCTTCCCATGAGACGCTTTGAAGGCCATTCCGTAGGGCGGCCTCGGGAAGCCTAAATCCCCTTGCATTCAGAAGACCGCAAAGGGCCAACGCGCAAGCGGCATTGTCCAGCTGGAAATGTCCGTGGAGCCGACAGTTCAGGTGAGCGTAGCGCCCACCCGGGCCTTCGTAGGAGAAGTCGGCGGGTGCCTGTCCTTCCGTGCGGAATTCCCGGCCAAGCCGAAACAAAGGAATCCCGAGTTCGTCTGCACGCCTCTCGATAACGGCAAGGGCCGGCTCCTCGATTCGTCCCAAGACCAGGGGAATACCCGGCTTGCCGATGCCGACTTTTTCGAAGGCAATGGCCTGCAACGTTGAACCCAAGTAAGGTTCATGATCTAACCCGATGGTCGTGATCGCCGTCGCGATCGGGCAGACGACGTTCGTGGCGTCGAACCGGCCTCCCAGCCCTACCTCTACGACGGCGAGGTCGACCTGCATTTCGGCGAAGTATGAGAAGGCCAAGGCCGTCGTGAACTCGAAAAATGTTGGAGCAAACTCGGGGGCGGCCGCAGCTTGCAGTTGCTCCACCAGTCCCGTCACACGCTCTTCGGGAATCATCACGCCGTTGACCCGCATGCGTTCGCGAAAATCAATCAGATGAGGCGACGTATAGAGTCCGACGCGGTAGCCGGCAGCCTCCGCTATGGCGGCAACCATGGCCGAGGTGGAGCCTTTGCCGTTGGTTCCACCCACATGGACGATAGGAAAGCGTTGCTGTGGATCGCCTACCCGGCGCAAGAGAGTCCGGATGTTGTCGAGACCCAGTTTGATGCCATGCTGCTGCAGGCCGTAAAGAAACTGCACCGTCGTGGAATAGTTCATCGGAGACGTCCGAAGGATGGTGTCCTAGAAGTGGCCGACCAGCGTACTCACCGCCTCCTTCAATTGCTTGCGTTCCACAATCATGTCGATCATCCCGTGCTCGAGCAGGAACTCGGCTCGTTGGAACTGATCAGGCAATTGCTGCTTGATGGTTTGTTCGATGACGCGGGGACCGGCAAACCCGATGAGGGCCTTCGGCTCCGCGATGATCACGTCGCCCAGCATGGCCACGCTCGCCGTCACTCCGCCGAACGTGGGATCCGCCAAAATCGAGACGAACGGCAGCTTCGCCTCTCCGAGTTTGGCGACGGCCGCGGACGTTTTGGCCATTTGCATCAGCGAAAGAATGCCCTCCTGCATCCGTGCGCCTCCCGAGGCGGTGACTAAGATCAAAGGAAGCCGGGAGGCGAGTGCCCGATCCACCGCACGACAGATTTTTTCTCCCACCACCGATCCCATACTTCCGCCCATGAACCCGAAGTCGAAGACGCAGAGCGCCACTTTCCGGCCATGTATGGCACCCTCGCCGATCACCATGGCATCCTTGCGCCCGGTTTTTTCCTGTTGGGCCTTGATGCGGTCCTTGTAGCTCCTGGTGTCTTGAAATGACAACGGATCTTGCGGTGCCAGATCCGCGTCCCATTCCTTGAACGTCCCGAGATCGACCAGCAGAGTAATCCGCTCGATCACCGAAATCGGAAAATGATAATCGCATTTGGGGCAGACTTTGTTATTCCGGTCCACCTCTTTGCGATAGACGATCTCGCGGCAGT
>DASTLA010000005.1:0-3069 GCA_035715525.1 Nitrospiraceae bacterium | reverse complement strand
ATTGGCCCGCTCTTCGATGGCCTTGGTGATCTGCGTATCGGCCGGGCCACCGTTCGGAGGGTTATATTTGAAGCCGCCGTCTTCGGGAGGATTGTGTGACGGCGTGATCACGACACCGTCGGCCAGCCCGTCCTTTCGATTTCTGTTGTACGACACGATCGCGTGCGAAACGACCGGCGTGGGAGTATACCCGCCGTCCTGATCGATCCGCACCTCGACGCCATGTGCGGCCAACACTTCCAGTGCGGAGTGCATGGCCGGCTCGGACAAGGCATGCGTATCCTTGCCCACGAACAACGGCCCAGTGATGCGGGCCTTGTGCCGGTACTCGCAGATCGCTTGCGTGATGGCGTGAATGTGGGATTCGTTAAACGTCTGGCGCAAGGAGGAGCCGCGATGGCCGCTGGTGCCGAAGCTTACCCGTTGCACCGGATCGGCAGGGTCGGGGGTCAGGGCATAATAAGCGTCGGTCAATTTGGCGAGATCAATCAGTTGCTCCGGGAGCGGCCGTTGTCCCGCGCGAGCGTGAAGCGTCATGACAGTACTTCCGTTGAAGGTGAGATCTGCTGCTGCGAGTATATACAAGCGGCACCGGCTTGTCAGCGGAGAGTGGGTCGGGTGCGGCGTTGCTTGCGCCTGTCTTCGAACGAGTGTTAAGATCCGCTCACGATCGGAGAAGAGGAAGCGTATGCCCAACATCACCTTGCTGTATTCGCCGTCTTGCGGAGCCTGTCCTTCGGCCAAAAGTCTGTGGAAAGAGCTCAGGGTAAAGTATAGCTTTAGCTATCGGGAGGTGGACATCACCACCAGCGATGGGCAAGAACTCGCCAATCGGCACTCCGTCCGAGCAGTTCCTGCGACGATCATCGACGGGCGCCTGACCTTCGTCGGGGTTCCGAGCCGCCAAAGTGCCGAGAAAGCGCTCCAGCTCAAGATGCGACCGCGAGAAACGTGAAGGGATTACCATGACCGCACCTGATGACGACGATTTTGAACTCCCGGTGCTTCCCGTCATTGATAAAGGTCCACCGCCGGATTGTGGTATTTGCGGCGAACCCATGTCGTTCATCGACGGGGATTGGGCCTGCGTCGATTGCAACGGAGAAATACTCGGACCGGAAACGGGATAAGACGCACGTTCAATCGTCGATGGTCATGCGTCAACCGTTGACAGTATGAGTTTTGCGCGTCCGCAACGATTTGCGAATGACGTGTGACGACTGACGCTGCCTGCATGCTGCACGTCCTTACAGGGCCGTTTTTCCCCACACTCGAAGCCGCACTCGTCCACGATCTTACAGCCCTCAAAAGCCAAGACCCTCAGGCGGCTGTCGCCCTCGTGGTGCCTTCCGACCATCTCCGGCGTTATCTCACACGCCTGTTGACTCTGAAGCATCGCCTCGCGCTGTTCAACGTCCATCTGCTGTCCTTTCACCAGTTGGCTTTGCAGCTCGAGCGTGAGCGGCAGGCTTCGGTGCGGAAGCCCGATGGCAGGCTCAATCTGGTGTCGGACGTGTTTTTCGAGCATCTGTTGCGCCACCTGGCCCACCGTCGGATTCCCCACACGGACGCGCTCCGCCTGGATGAATTGCCGCCCGGTGCATGGCCCGCGCTGTGGGCCAGCATCCGCGATCTGAACGACGCACTGGTGGACCCCGCTCTCGCGGTCCGTGCAACGGAAGAGGGGCAGTTCGATTCGGAGGATTCAGGAAAGCTCAAGGGATTGTTTACGTTATATGCAGCGCTGCGTGAGGGCCGAGAAGCGCTGCAGGTGGGATCGCCGGACGACCTCGCGGCGCAGGTGACGGCCTGCATTCCGACTTCTTGCTTTGTGGGCGGGCTTCGTCACGTCTATTATTATGGTTCTTACGATCTGACGCAAACCCAGTTGAGCCTGCTGGAAGCGCTCGGAGAGAGGCTGGACGTTACCCTCTATTTCCCGCTCGGGCCGGAACCGGCCTATGCATTTGCGCGCCAATTTCTCGAACGGCATCTCCATCCTTTGATTGCACGATCCACCGATCGCAGCTCTCGCGCCGCGACCTCGGGAAGCGGCGGTTTGCAGGACCAGGTCCGAACGGTCATGACCATGAACGCAGCTGGGGCCGAAGATGAATTGACGCTGGTGTGCAAGCAGATTCTGATGCTCGTCGAAACTAACGGGTATCGCTTCGACGAGATCGGCGTCGTCGGCCGGACGCTGGCTCCCTATCAGGGAACGTTAAAGAAGATCTTCGATCAACATCGCATCCCGTTTTCCTCTACGGCCTCGCTCCCGCTGCTGCAGCAACCTCTCGTGAAGACGTTGTGTGAGGCGGCGCACCTGAAACTGAACGGTCAGTACCGGGCCGGCGTCCTTGAAGTCGTCGCCTCGCCTTGGTATCGGGCAAGTCCGCGCGATGACATCAAGACAGAGCCGCGGCCGGATCAATGGCGGGTTGCGGTCGCGGCCTTAGGCATCACGAGAGGGGATGAGGAATGGAAGCGTCTAGGGCGACGCAGTCATCTCGAGTCCTGGAGATCTGATGGTGATGACTCGGAGATCGAGCGGTCCCTTCCGCTCTCGGTTGATCCCGCCCAATTGCGCCTGTTGTGGGGACGAGTCGAAGGCTTGCTCGCAGATGTTGCGGCATTACCCGAAGAGGGCGGGTATGGACAGCTGACGGAGGCCTATCGCGCGTTCGTTACGCGGCATCTACGGATCCCCGACATCGCGCTTGTTACCGAGGCAGCAGCCGGAGCGGCGGCTGAGGAGTACGAGGTCGGTCAGGCCTTGGCGGCGGTGTTTGCTCAGCTGCATGATCTGGATCGCTTGGATGTGACGGTGCGATGGGATGAATGGGTCCGTACCTTCGTCGATTTGCTGGAACGATCTGCGACTCCCATTGCACCGGCCGAGTTCGCTGCGGTTGAGGTGCTGGATGCAATGGCTGCGCGGGGTATGAGCTTCCGGGCCCTGTTCATCATCGGGCTGAATGAGAAGCTGGTCCCGCGTTACATTCACGAAGACGGCTTTTTGCGGGATCGCCACCGCTTCGTGCTCAACGAGACGTTAGGCTTCAAACTTGA
>DASTLA010000004.1:0-49899 GCA_035715525.1 Nitrospiraceae bacterium | reverse complement strand
AGCGATCGGTGTTTTCGATAGACCATCTCCGCGGTCCGGACGAAATCCTTGCGATTTCGGCTGGTGGTGGTGCTGCCGTCGGCTCTCCACGTGAACTCCGCCGTGAACTCTTTGAGGTGGGCAAAGGGATACACCCTGGACAGGCGGATCCAGAGGTCCCAGTCTTCGTGCGAAGTCAGGCTCTCGTCGAACAGCCCTACCTCCTCGAGACAGGCCCGTTCATGCATCACGGAGAGTACGGGAATGTAGTTCGATACCAAGAGTTTCGTCGCGTCGAAGTCATAGGAGTATGGGGCGTCTCGTCCGGTTTCGACGTACCTCCCTCCCTGCCGCTCCTCATGCACCCGCCAAGCGTCCGTATAGGCGACCCGGAAGTCGTGTGATTCGAGAAACTCGACGAGAACTTGGACGTGATTCGGCAGGAAGCGATCGTCATCATCCAGGTAGGCGATATATTTTCCTCTCGCCACCTTCAAGCCGGTATTGCGAGCCGCCGCGCGATCAAGGTTTCGCGCGTGCCGGATATACGTGATCTGCCTCCCTACGTTGTATCGGGTAACGACCTCTTCGAGCTCCCGACCTCCATCGTTGACGACAATGATTTCGACGCAGGGGTACGATTGCGCCAGCACGCTTTGAATCGCTTGGGCAAGGCGCTCCGGCCGGTTGAACGTGGGAATAATCA
This sequence comes from Nitrospiraceae bacterium, assembly GCA_035715525.1. GTDB lineage: Bacteria > Nitrospirota > Nitrospiria > Nitrospirales > Nitrospiraceae > JAHBWI01. The sequence goes on along the minus strand of DASTLA010000004.1, from coordinate 49,214 downwards.
CGGAAACCAGCGGACTTCCGGCCGGGGCCGAAGAGGCAGCCGCACTTGTCTCAGGCACGATGGCCTGTGGCCGTCCATCGGCAGGCTCCGCGCCCGCTCGGGTTTCGGACGGCGGACGGAATGAGTCGATCCGGGCAATGGGCCACCGGCCTCGATAGCCGTCGGAGGCCAAATCATGGGGCGGATCCAAGGCTCTCAGCAACTCGGAAAGTTGAGGCGGTTCCGACAGCAGCACAAAACCATCCGTCACGCGTGGCTGCGGCGATTGAAGTTCTCGAAACAACTGCAGGTTTTGTCGAATGCTCGGATGCGCCGCCGTCTGTCGCTCGAGGACAGCGATCAACGGCAGGGCCTTTTCGCGCGCGCCGATGACCCACAAGCCCACCGCGGCGTTATTGACCGCCTCGATTCCTCCCGGTCTGTGCTCCAACGCCTTGGCGTACTCCGTGACTGCCAGCGCCGGCACCGGAATATTCGCAGTCATGAGCAGGTTGCCGAAATGAACGTAGGCGCTGTACAAGGCGGACGACTTCTCGGCGCATGCGGTCAACTCGGGATAGAGGTCGACGATCGTGAACCGCTGCCTCATTCTCGTGAGCAGGCCGATCGTCTCCGGCACCGTTCTATTCGTGGAGCTGGTGGATGACCCTCCTTCGTGAATTCGATACTTGATGAGTTTGCGGTCGATATAGATAAAGCTCAAATGGGGCGCAGCCTTGAGCCAAAAGTGAGGATCCGTCGTATATCCGTCTTCGAATCCGCCCATCTCCTCTATGGCCGTCCGCTTCATTATGACGGTGGGGTGAGCAATGATGTTTTTCTTGAAAAGCGTGCGCAGGAGACTGCGTCGTGTGAAGGCTTTGGACTCGGCAAACCCGAAATCGGACCGTAACGCGGCTCCCTCGGCATCGATGTGATAGCCATCGGAGAATGCGATATCGAGGGTCGGATTGTCCCGGAATGCTTCGGCCTGTATCGCGAGCTTCTCCGGCAGGTAGACATCGTCGGCTCCGGCAAAACAGATCAGATCTCCGGTCGTGAGCGCCACGCTCCGGTTGATCAATTCATGAAAGGCATCGAGATTCTTGCCGACATTGTCCTGGTAGACGTAGCGCACACGCGGATCGTTCAGATAGCGTTCGACGCAGGTTCTAGTGCCGTCCGTGGACCCATCGTCCAGTACCAACAATTCGAAGTTTCGATAGGTCTGTGCGAGTACAGAGTTGATCAATTCGTCGATGTAACGTTCGCCGTTGTAGACATATGTGAGCACCGAGACGAACGGGTCCTGTCGCACCCGCTCCGATGCGACCGGCCGCATCGTTCGTTCACGACGCATCAGAGCGATATCGGCAAGCACGCGTTGCAGTCGGCGCCCCCACGTATGGTCGTTCAAGACGCGCTCGTACGAGGCCTGAGCGATGCGTTCTCGCTCGTCCTCATGATCCAGGTAGAACCGGATCTGCTTCAGCAGATCCTCCCGGTTCCGGTAGAACGCAATCTCCTCGTTCTCTCTGAAGTACGCCGTCAGGCGGGCGTCATGGGTGGTCAACTGGAAACCCCGGCACGCGGCATATTCGAACGTGCGCCCCTTGATTTGCAGCGTCGCCCCGTCCCCGGATACCCAGGACATGCCCAACAGGATCTTCGAGGCGGAGAACACCTCGAGCATCGCGCGGTGCGGCAATAATCCTCCCGCGATATCGCGTAGTGCGGGCTGCCTTTCCCAGCCTTGTCCCCATACCCTGATATTCACGCCCTGGTCCTTGAGCCATCGAATCATCTCGGGACGCCCTCGATAGGCTTGTCCGACGAATGAGACGTCATAGCGTTTGGGAAGGCCGGGTATCGGATAATACAAGTCGGGATTACAGGCATACGGAGCACAAAGTACGTTCGTGATGCCGTGGCGCCGATATTCCGCAATGGCCTCGAGGCAGGTGGTGATGACGACGTGATACCGCCCGGCGACCTTCAGCGAGTCCTGCAGTCTCCAATCGTCGTCGCTGAAGAAGACCACCGACGTCACGCCGCTCTCGTGGAGGAGATGCTCGGCGAGCGGGGCTGGCAATTCGTCCGTGCAATGCATGTGGAAGAAGAGGTCGGGACGTTCGTCCTCGATGAGACCGAGCACCTCCGACGTGATTTGATCCGCCCCGCCGGCTTTATGCGCTGGGCGAAAATCGTAGTCGATGATGCGATGCCCCAGCTGTAGGAGGGTCGCACGCAGGTTGCCATGCGCGTAGGCGCCTTCTCCATTCGGCCGTACGGCATCGGGAGCGAAAAACAGGATTTTCATGCGGCCCTCGCAGACGTCGCCTCGCCGGTGACGGCGAGATGCAGAGATGTGACGATCTCGACTTGCTCTTGCCCCGTCAACCCTGGGAACAGGGGGAGCAGCAGGGAGCGATCCTGCGCCTGTTCACTACGGTGGAGGGAGCTGCCGGCACGCCAATGCTCATCGGCATAGGCCGGTTCGCGGTGCGCGCACATGATGCCCCGCCTGGTCGTGATCCCCGCGTCCAACATGCGCTGCATGACCCTGCGCTGGTCGCAGCCGGCCGGCAGTCCGACACAATAGCTTTGCCAATTGCTGCGCGCCCAACAGGGCTCATCCGGAGCGATGCATGCCCCGTCCTTCAGGAGATCGTGGTACCGAGCGGCCAGCGCCCGTCGCATAGGAATGATCTGCGGCAGCTTCGCCAGCTGGGCACGTCCCACTGCCGCCTGCAGATCGGTCATCCGGTAGTTGTAGCCGAGATCCTCGTAGGCCTCGAACAGCACTTGGTCGGCTTCGTGGCGCTGGCGGTCGTTGACCGTCATGCCGTGTTGCCGCCAGAGGCGAAAGAGGCGATCATATTCCCGGTTGGCCGTCGTCAACATGCCGCCCTCCCCCGCCGTAATCACCTTACGCGGGTGCAATGAGAAACAGGCCACATCGCCGTGAGGACGTCCGATGCGTTCCCAGCGGCCATGAAGCGAGATTTCGCTCCCGATCGCACAGGCAGCGTCCTCTACGAGCGGCAATCCGCGAGCGCGTACGATCGAAAGGATGGCCCCGAGATCGCAGGGCATCCCCACTTGGTGCACGCAGAGCACCGCCTTGGTTCGCGGCGAAATGGCCGCTTCGATGAGCGCCGGGTCGATATTGAACCCGCCGTCCGAGATATCGACGAACACCGGAATCGCGCCGCAGTACCGGATGCTGTTGGCCGTGGCGATGAAGGAGTGGCTCACCGTGACCACCTCGTCACCGGCGCCGACCCCCACAGCCCGCAGCGCCAAATGGAGGGCCGTGGTGCAGTTGGAAACCGCACAGGCATAGGGGGCGGATACGGCGTCGGCGAATTCCCGCTCGAAGGCTGCGACCTGCGGTCCTTGCGTGAGCCACGACGAGCTCAGGACTGCGTCGAGAGCCGAGCGCTCCTCCCCGCCTACCATGAGTTTGGTTAAAGGAATAGCCATGGCATTTTCAGTCGGCGGCTATGCTGCCCGTTGCACGATCGAATGGATGAATTCCGCAATACAGCTCCCAAGATAGTCCACTTGCCTATCGGTGAGGTCTGCGTGATTGCCGATCATCAATCCGTTGCGATGGATCAGATCGGCGTTGACGAGGCTGCCCGACAGGCGGTGGGGGACATGGCGCATGACGGGATGTCGCGCCAGATTGGCGCCGACGATCGGCCTGGTCTCCACCCGTCGTGATTCCAAATAGGACTGCAAGGCCTGCCTCGTAAAGGGCGCCTCAGGGCGCACGACAAGGGACAGGCCGAAGGCCGAGTGCATGTGTCCCGGGCGTTCCTGCTGGAACGAGAGGAGATGTCCGAACGGCCTCAATTGCTCCAAGATGCGGGTCCGGATCGTCCTTCGCTTCTCGACGAACGAAGGCAGCTTCTTCAGTTGCACTCGACCGATCGCTGCATTGAGATCGGTGGGACGGACGTTATACCCCGGCGTCACGAACAGCCAGCGCGGGTCCAGATCGGGATGGGCCGCAGTCCATGCCCGCTCGTCGCTCCTCCCACGAATCCATCCATGCGCCCGCTGCGAGATCAGCAGATCTCGCCAGGCGACGCGATCCTGCCCACAGACCATTCCGCCCTCCACGCTCGTGATGTGGTGGGAATAAAAGAAGCTGTAAGAGGACAACGTGCCGAACGTGCCGACGCGACGTCCCTCGATCGCGGCGCCGTGAGCCTCGCAGCAATCTTCCAAGAGGATCAGATCGTGCCCCCGGGCGATGTCCAAAAGGCGGGGGACGTCGCAGGGATTGCCCAGCAGATGGATCGCCAGGATCGCGCGTGTCTTTCCGGTGACGGCTTCCTCGACCCGTTCGGGATCCAGGTTCAATGTCTCGGGGTCTACATCGACCAGCACGGGTACGCAACCCATTTGGGCGATAGGGAACAACGAGGTCGACCAACCCACCGCCGGCAGAATGACCTCGTCGCCCGGGCGCAGCCCCTCGGCCAGGCCGGGAAAGGCCAGCGCTGCCAACATGAGGAGGTTTGCCGAAGACCCGGAATTGACCATGAGCGAAAAATCCGCCGGTAGCCAGCGTGACCATTCGTCTTCGAAGGCCGTCGTCTGGGCCCCCATCGTGACGTGCCCGTCGAGCAGCACGTCCAGGCCGGCGATGAGCTCGTCTGCATCGAGAGTGGTCCGAGCCAGCTGAAGGGCATCCGGCGGGTACGGTCGCCGCGTGGTCCCGACATACCGTCTGATCAGATCATGCAGGCGATCTCGCAATGCCGAGGCATCGGACTCACCGCCCGACTGAAGTGCCGTTGCCATGGAAGGCGGCATCGCGTTCATCCGGCCGCCTCAGCCGGAACGTGAGAGCGGTACCATTCGAGCGTCTGACGGAGTCCTTCACGCAGCGGCACGGCAGCCCGATACCCGAGCAGCCGTTGAGCCTTCCTGGTGTCACACGCACGCCGAGGTTGCCCCGTCGGCCGTGACGGATCGAAAACGATCCGAGTGGATTGCCCCGATTCCTCCACGATCATTCGGGCGAGATCTCCCATAGACACTTCTTCGTCGCTTCCGATGTTGATCGCTTCGGCATCCCGGCTGTGCTCCGCCACCGCCATGAGCCCGCGGGCGAAATCGGTTGCGTAGAGGAAGCTTCTGGTCGCTTGCCCATCGCCCCAGACGACCAGGGGATCTTCGCCGCGAACCACACGCCGGATCAGAGCGGGAATCACGTGACTCGATGCCTCGTCAAAATTATCCCGAGGCCCATAGGCGTTGTACGGTCGGGCCACGCGCACGCACAGCCCATATTCGCCGGCATAGGCAGCCGCAAGGTACTCTTCCATCCGCTTCGCCCACCCATAGCCTTCGTTGGAGGGCTCCGGTCTCCCGACAAACCCTTCGTTCTCCGGCGTCGGGACCGTGCAGTGCCGCTGGTAGACGCAGGCGGAGCTGGTGACGACGAAGCGCGGGACGCCCTCGGACCGTGCCGCTTCCATCACCGATAGAAATGCCGTCATGTTGTCACGAAAGATCGAGGCCGGATGGTCGAGATTGTATTGAATGCCGCCGACTCTCGCAGCGAGATGCAGGACGGTGTCCTGATTTCGGACCGCCCGCCGGGCGATGTCTGGGTCCGCGAGATCGCCAACGACGGTTCGAATGTCCTGTTTCACCCGATCCAGATAGCGAAATCTGCCGGCTTCGGTCGAGGCAGTGGACGTGACTCGAGCCCCTTCCTTAACCAGAAGTTCCACCAGGTGACTGCCGATGAATCCGTTCCCTCCCGTCACCAGAACGGCGCGCCCGCCCCAGAATCCCATCGTGCCTTCTCCGTACAACTCTCTGCGCTAGGCCGCCAACGACTTGACCGCCTTGGTACGACCCTCGGGCACGTCCCCTCGCAGGGCCCGCAGATCGTGCTCCACCATGATCCGAACGAGTTCCTCGAATGTGACGCGAGGCACCCATCCGAGCTTGGATTTGGCCTTCGATGCGTCGGCCAGCAGGTGCGCGACCTCCGTCGGCCGGTAATACCGCGGGTCGGTCACCACATAGTCCCGCCAATCCAGGTTCACATGGGCAAAGGCCGCCTGGACGAATTCCCTCACCGTTCTGACCTCTCCTGTGCCGACGACGAAGTCCTCCGGCCGTTCCTGTTGCAGCATCAGCCACATGGCTTCGACATAGTCCGGGGCATAGCCCCAGTCCCGCTTCGCATCGAGATTCCCGAGATAGAGCTTGTCTTGCTTGCCGGCGAGAATTGCGGCGACCCCCATCGTGATTTTTCTGGTCACGAATGTCGGACCGCGCCGTGGACTCTCGTGGTTGAACAGGATGCCGTTGCAGGCCCAGAGGCTGTATCCCTCACGGTAGTTGGCCGTCATCCAATAGGCATACAGCTTGGCCGCCGCATAGGGGCTCCGCGGGCGAAAGGGCGTGCACTCGTTTTGAGGCGCCGGCGAATCGCCGAATAATTCCGAGCTCGAAGCCTGGTAGAACCGGGTCGTGATTCCGCTGCGGCGGATGGCATCGAGCAGCCGGGTCACTCCCAAGCCGGTGACTTCCCCGGTATATTCAGGCATGTCGAAGCTGACCTTCACATGCGACTGCGCTCCAAGGTTGTAAATCTCTTCCGGCCTGATGTTGTAGATCACGTTCGTGAGTTGTTCGGAATTGGCGAGATCGCCGTAATGGAGGTGCAAACGGGCATCCGCGACATGAGGATCCTGGAACAGGTGATCGATCCGCCCCGTATTGAACGTGCTGGCGCGGCGGACGAGTCCGTGGACTTCATACCCTTTTCCCAGCAACAGCTCTGCGAGATACGAACCGTCCTGCCCCGTGATGCCGGTGATCAGGGCGCGCTTCATGCGGCCTCCTTCGATTGGTCAAGCACCGGCGCCGACGTGCTTCGCCACCAACCGACGAGCCGCCGTAACCCTTCCTCCACCGTCGTTTGGGCTTTGAAGCCCAGTAGCTTGTCTGCCTTTTCGGTCGAAGCCCAACGGCGAGGGACCGGATTGACGGCACGCGGCGGGCCATACTCCGGCTGCAGCGCCGAGCCCATCACCGTCAGCAGCTGCCGCGCGAGCTCATTGAGGCTGGTCTCGATTCCGGTCGCGACATTGAAGACCTCATCCGTCACGTCGGACTGCATGGCCAAAACATTGGCACGCGCGATATCCTCGACATAGACGAAATCCATCGTCTGGGTGCCGTCGCCAAGGATGAGCGGCGGCAGACCCTGTGCAATCCGTTCCATCCAGCGGATGAGCACTTCGGTATAAGCTCCGTATACATCCATGCGCGGCCCGTAGACGTTGAAGTAGCGAAGCGCCACATACGACAGGCCATACATGTCATTGAAGCTGCGCAGCAATCCCTCATTGAACGCCTTGGCGGCGCCATACAGCGTCCGATTGTTGTAGGGGTGATGACGTTCAGAGGTGGGAAAATCGTCGGCCATCCCATAGATCGACGCCGACGAGGCTGCGACGATCCTCTTAACGCCGGTTTCGACGGCCGCTTCCAACACGTTGAACGTGCCGTCGGCGAGCACTTCCAACGCGAGCCGCGGCTCCTTGGCACATTGCGTGATACGGATCGCCGCCTGGTGAAACACAATATCGATGCCCCGCATGGCATGCCGCAGCGTCGCGCGATCCCTGACGTCGCCTTCGATGAGCGTAACCGCTCCATGCTGCAACGCCCAGGCAAGATTCTCTCGTCGCCCCCGAGACAAATTGTCCAGAATGACGATGTCGCCGGCTCCCTCTCGAATGAGGAGATCCGCGATGTGGGAGCCGATCAGCCCGGCCCCACCGGTGATCAAAACCCTCGCGTTAGTGATGCGCATGCACCGTCATAGCCTCCAGGCGCCGTTCAAGTTCCATGACTCGCTGCTCCAGGTCCTCGATGCACAGCCCCAAATTCGTCTTGACGGAGCGGATGATCTCCTCGGCCGGCTTGATCGTCTGCCCGTCCGTTGATACCCGTGTAAGCGTCAGCAATCCGTCGCCGGTCAGCACATCGACGCCATGCCCCGGAGCAAATCGAACGACCCGGCCGGGAATGCGGCCTATGTAACGGGGAGGATTCCGCACCTCTTCGGCCGCGACTACGACCAGACGCCGAGCCTGATAGTGGGTGTAGGCGCCGGGATAGGGAAAGGTGAGAGCGCGGATGAGGTTGAAGATCGTTCGCGTCGATTGCGTCCAGTCGATACAGCCGTCTGCCGGGGTCCTGGCGCAGGTGAAGGAGCCTTTTGAATAGTCTTGAAGTCTCGGGGCTCCCTTTCCCTCGTCCAACATTCGATATCCATCAAGCACGGCATGAACCGTCGCATCACACACGCTTCGATATACTTCCGGAGCAGTCTCGCTGCGCCCGATCGGCACCTCGCGCTGCAAGAGGATCTCACCGCCGTCCATGCGTTCGGAGATCCGGAAGAAACTGACGCCGGTCCTGGATTCGTCGTTCAAGATGGACCAGTTCAACGGCGCGAACCCGCGATACTCCGGCAGCAGACTGTCGTGCACTCCCCAACAACCCTTGGGAAACGCTGTATAGAAATCCTGCGGAAGCAGGATCCTCACGCCGACTCCAATGGCTGCTTCGGCGCCGAGATCCCTTGCCGCCCAACGGGCGAACTCAGCAGAACGAACGAACTTGGTCTCGCGGATGGGCACAGCGTATTGTGCGGCCAATGCTCTGATGCGCTCCTCGTACCGCTCCTGTTCGTGCACATCCTGCGCGAGGCTCAGCACTCCCACGACCTGGGCCCGGCTTTCGAGCAGCGCTTTCAGCGTGAGAAATCCTCGCTTGGTACCGCCCACGAACAGAGTTTTCACGCCGCCATCCTCCGAAGGTGACCGAAATCGGACAGGGCGCGAGCGACCATCTCGACTTGACCGGGGGTGATTTCCGGATAGAGCGGGATAGAAAGCACTTCTCGCGCCGCCCGTTCTGCTACGGGAAATGCTCCCGGAGGATAAGCGGCAAGCGCATAGCCCTTCTGCAAATGCACTGGAATCGGATAATGAATGCCGGTGGAGATCCCTTTTGCCTGCAGGAAACGTTGCAGCGCCTCCCGTTCCTTGACTCTGACGACATAGAGGTGGAACACGTGCTCAGCGAAGGGCATGATGGAAGGGACGGCGCAGGTTTCAGGCTCTAAGAGCTGCGAGTATAGGCCGGCGGCATCCCGGCGTCTTTGGTTCCACGCGTTGAGATATCGCAGCTTGACCCGAAGGACGGCGCCTTGAATTCCTTCCATCCGATAGTTGAAGCCAAGGGTGTCATGATGGTACTTCTCCCGGGCTCCCCAGTCTCTCAGCAGACGAAGGCGGTCGGCAGCCGCATCCTCGTTGGTGACGATCATGCCGCCTTCCCCGTACGCTCCGAGATTCTTTCCGGGATAGAAACTGAAGCAGCCATAGTCTCCAAGACTTCCCACCGGCCGTCCCTTGTAGCGCGCGCCATGAGCCTGGGCCGCATCTTCGATCACCGCGAGCTTGTGTTGCCGCGCGAATGCCATCAAAGGGTCCATGTCGACTGGTTGACCATATAGATGCACCGGGATGATTGCCTTCGTTTTGTCGGTCAAAGCCGCTTCCAGCCGGCTCACATCCATCGTGTAGGAAGCTGGATCGATATCGACAAAAATCGGATTGGCTCCGACATAGCGAATCGCGGCCACCGTGGCGACAAATGTAAACGGCACAGTGATCACGTCGTCACCGGCCCTGATGCCGGCCGCCAGAAGCGCCAGATGCAACGCACTCGTGCCTGAGTTGACGCCGACCCCGTGAGCGGCGCCGCAATAGGCTGCGAACTCTTTCTCGAACGTCGCCACCTCGGGGCCGAGTACAAATTGCCCGCTCACCAGCGTCCGGCTGATTGCCGTCTGAATCTCTTCACAAATCCCCTGATACTGCGTCTGAAGATCCACAAGCGGAATCATGCCGCCAGCCTCATGCTTTCAACCTCGATCAAGCGCCCGCGTTCCGCCATGGACCGCGACGCGGCCTCGAGAATTTGGACCACACGCGTCCCCGCTTCGCCACCGGTCAGAGGGATTTGTCGGTCCGTAATGCAATCGAGGAAATGTCGTGCTTCTCTTTTGAGGGCTTCGGCGGTATCGAGCTGGGGCGCCCACATGTCCCCGGCGCGATAGCCCACCAGCATCTTGTACATAGCCTCGCTCCCGGCCTGCTGCGTTTCTGTCATGACGCCCTTGTCGTAGACCTTCACTTTTTCGCTGGGCTCCACATCGTCATACATGATCATTTTTCTGCTGCCGCCGATGAGCGTCCGTCTCACCTTCACCGGCGCGAGCCAGTTCACATGGATGTGCGCAATCAACGAGGAATCGTAGAACAGCGTGAGGTACGCGATATTCTCCGGCTCCTTGGGGAAATGCCGCATGCCGGTTGCGCACACTGCCCGAGGCCTGCAGGGCAGAAGATGATCCATGATGGAGAGGTCATGGACGGCTAAGTCCCACAGCACATTGACGTCGTGCTGGAACAATCCGAGGTTCACCCGGACCGAATCGTAGTAATAAAGATCCCCGATGTCGCCCTTGGCCAACAGCTCCTTCATCGCTCGCACACTGCCCGTGTAGACGAAGGTGTGATCCACCATCAGCGTCAGACCGCGCCGGTCGGCTTCTTCCGACAGTCTCAGGGCCTGCTCGGAAGTCGTCGTCAGCGGCTTTTCCACCAGCACATGCTTCCCGGCCCGCAGTGCCTGCAGCGCGAGTTCGTAATGCGTCGAGACCGGCGTGGCGATGAGGACCGCGTCGACCGCAGGAGAGCGAAGCAATTCCTGTACGTGCGTCGTAACCGTAATCCCCGGATAGCGGGAGGCCGCGAGGCTGAGGCGTTCCATCCTGAGATCGCTCACCGCCAAGACTCTGGCATCCGGCATTTCATGGAAGTTCCGCACTAAATTGGGGCCCCAATAGCCGAAGCCGATGACACCGACACCGATCATCTTAAGCGCTCCTCCGTTTCATGGCGGTCACGCGGGCAGGCAGGCCGAGGACCGTGGCACCGGCAGGCACGTCGCGGGTCACGACCGCTCCGGCTCCTACGAGCGCTCCCTCTCCGATCGTGACGCCGCACATGACGATGACCCCGCTTCCGATGGACGCTCCCCGCTTCACGAGGATCGGCATCACGGTCCAATCCGCTTCGGATTGCAGACGCCCATTGATTGTTGCTCTCGGATATCGGTCGTTGATGAAGACCACACCGTGGCCGACAAAGACATCGTCTTCGATGGTCACGCCTTCACAGATGAAGCTGTGCGAGGAAATCTTGCATCGACTGCCGATCGTTGCGTTCTTCTGAATCTCGACGAAGGCGCCGATCTTGGTGTCGGTGCCAATGCGGCAGCCGTAGAGGTTCACCAGTTCCGGATGGTGAATGACGACGCCTCGGTCTATGGCCACGTTCGCACTGATCGGCATCTGCGGTGAGCTCCTCGCGATCGGAACTGGCAAGATGTGTGCCGATTCGCAGCAGCCGAGCTGCGGCCGAAGTGCTGCGATTTCGACCAATCCATGGGCCTGCGGGCGTCATCACCGGCAAGTTTTGCCGGGTCGCTAGGAATTTCAGATCCGACGAGGGACGTGATTCATCGTTCTTGCGGAGGGGAGTCGAGAGCTCGGCTGGTCCATTGTTCGAGGGCTTTTTGTACCGATGCACCCCACCCCCGGTATTCGATGGCTTCCTTTCCGTCGAAGCGGAACTCCAGTCCTACTTCCGTGCCTGCCCCCGCCGGCGAGATGTTACGGACGATACCCCCTAGACTGCTGATGTGACCGACCCCCATCACCTCAAATTCCAGCCGAACGAGCATCCCAGGGAAAAAATCCTGTAACGGCCGTTGTACTGATAAGCAACAACCCTCCGCGCTGAGATCGCGCAAGAGTCCGCCGATGCGATCCGGCAGTTCCGGACGCCGTGTATTGGCACCGCTGATCGTTCTGACCAAGACTGGTTCGTTGATGGCAACACGCGAATGGCGGCGGAGCGGCATTTCCTCTCTCTGGGCTGGGTAGCTCAGCAGAAGAAACGGAAATGGAGACTCATGGGCTGAAATGACCGCACTGCGGAACCCGATCATTTTTCCTTGATGCACGTACCGGATCAGGCAGGTCGATCCCGGACTGCATTCCACCGGCTGACCCAATTGGAACGGCCACTCGCAGACCAACCAGCTTCCTTCCCGCCATCCCAACAACGACGAACCGTGCTGGATTCGCGAATCACTCGGTTGAAAGTTGATTTGCAGCGACAGCCCGACACTCAGAAACGAGCCGGCAGACTGGCATGGAAGACTCGATTCCCCCATCACTCCTCGGTCCGGCAACAATGTGCACGAACGTGTCCTGATGAACGCTATCGGAGCCCATCGACAAAACCTTGAGCCTGCCCCCCTTCAACGGTGCGGATTCAAGCCAAATCTGCCAGCAACCGATATCAAGTATGCGGACCTGTATGGTGCAACTCCTGGAGGTTCGCTGCTTACCTTTCGCCTACACAGGAATTATGGCCAGCACAAAGCGCATCTCCATTGACGAGCTCAAGCCCGGCATGTTCGTCGTGGCAATGGATCAGCCGTGGTACCGGACCCCCTTCTTGTTCCACAAACGCCTCATCGCGGACCAGGACGATGTTCTCCAAATGCGTGGGGCCGGTATCCAAGAAGTCACAATCGATACCGACCAAGGAATCGACATACCGGCAGCGGCCGCCGCTGGGGACGATGCGCGGCCGACGGAGGAACCAGCCGGATCTTCCGAAGCCGGTTCTACGGACGAGCCGACTGCGACTTCGCCTGACGCCCAGAAGATCATGGCGGAAGCGCGAACAACCTACCGGGAAGCCACGGCCGCCATGGAACGCATCTTCGCCGACCTGGACGCCGGCCATGCTCCTAATCTCGTGTCGGTTCGCTCTGTGGTTGCACGCGTGGTGGACCAAATCCTGCTGCACCAGGAATCGATGTTGATGCAGTTTTGCCTGCAGAAGATGCGACGGTTCGACCGGAGCCTAGCGAGCCACGGCATCGACGTGTGCGTCTTGTCGCTGATCGTTGCGAACGAACAGGGGCTGCAAGAATCCGACCGCGAGTTCTTGGGAATGGGGGCGATGCTTCATGATATCGGCTACACCCGCCTGCCGCGAAACCTGTACCGCAAATCGGGGATCTTGCTGCCACAGGAAAAGGCCCTGATGCAGCAACATCCCCAACTTGGACTGACGGTCATGGCCGAGTCGGCGGACGTGCCGGAACTCGTCCGGCACATCATTGCGGAGCATCATGAGCATTTCAACGGCAGCGGGTACCCCAACAAGCTCACCGGCGCGAGCTTGTCTCCGCTCGTACAGATCGTCGGACTGGTCGACACCTACGACGGCATGGTGACGTCGCGGAACGGCAAGCCAGCGCTGTTGCCCCACGATGCCATCCGCCAACTGTTCGTGCTGGGGGAAAAGGGCCGGTTCGATAAAGCCGTCGTCGAAGTGGCCATCAAAGCGCTGGGCGTTTATCCGATCGGGAGTCTCATCAAGCTCAATACGGGAGAATCCGCCTTGGTCACCGGACTGAACCATGAACATCGCCTCAAGCCAAAGATTCGGATCATCACCGACGCGAAAGGTCAGATCTTCAGTGAGTCGATCGGGCTCGATCTCTCGGCGGAGTGCGGATCTCAGCCGGCACGGACGATTCTCCGCGCGCTCGACCCGAAGACCGAGCAGGTGAACGTCGCGGCATACTTGGAGCCGGCTTCGGGACAGTAATCCATCGTGAAACGACGACTCTCGCCACGCCGTCAGAACCGCCTCAAACCTGTCCGGAAGCTGCTGCAGGCCGAGCGATCCACTTCGCTCTTGTGGGATGCCCTCCCCTTGGGTATTTGCTTGCTGGGGACGAACCAGACCCTGCTGTTCGTCAATCGGGAGTCTGCCCGGCTGCTGGGAACGCCGGCGAAAGCTTGCATCGGCAAAACGCTGACCGATCTGATCGGTCCGGTAATCGGCTCGTCATCTTCGCTCCGCTCGGCAGGCATTTGGCAGATTGAGACATCGGTCAAGAGCTCCTCAGCGGAATCATCCCCGACGGTTCCTCCGGGCATCTCAGTCGAATGGACTCAGCTTCGACTCTCCGGGGTACCCGGCGTAAAATCCCTCCTGACGTTGCGTGACGTTTCCCGTGAAGTGGCATTGGAACAGGACCGGAATCGCCTGACGTCGGTCGCGGAAGAGAGCCCCTATCCCATCATCGAACTCGACGCCGAGTGCAACATGCTGTACGTGAATCCAACCATGGTACAGGTGCTGTGCCGGTTCGGATACGACGCACATGGCGCCCCGGGCATCCTTCCAGACAATTTGCCCGATCTTGTGTCATCCTGCCTGAAAGAAGCTCGACCGATTTCGTCGAAACCGGTCGTACGCGGGAATGCCTGCTATGCCTGGACCCTTTGCCCGGTCCCGACTCACGGTCTCGTGCGTGCTTATGCCATCGATCTCAGCGAGGTCCATGCCACTCATAAGGCGCTGAACGACACCGCCGATCATCTCCGTGAGAGTAATCGCCAGCTCGATCAAGCGCTCCAGCAGGCTCAGGCTGCCACACGGGTAAAATCCAATTTCCTCGCGACCATCAGCCACGAGCTGCGCACGCCCATGAACGGCGTCATCGGGATGACCAGCCTGTTGCTGGATACGCCGCTTAGCGAGGAACAGCGTTCGTTCGTGCAGACCATCCAACAATGCGGCGAAACCCAGCTGACGCTCATCAATGATGTCCTGGAATGCAGCAAAATCGAGGCGGGGAAACTGGAGCTGGAATGTTTGGATTTCCAGCTTCGCACGACGGTCGAGGACGTGCTCGCCCAATTCGCTGAACGAGCGCAAGCCAAGGGCCTCGAAATCACCGGCTTGGTCCATGCCGCAGTTCCGAACGCCTTACGGGGCGATCCCGCCAGGCTCCGCCAGGTGCTGACGAACTTCATGGGCAATGCCATCAAGTTCACGGAACGGGGAGAAGTGACGCTGCAGGCGTTTTTGGAATCCGAAACCGCCGACGGGGTCGTGATACGGTTTGAAGTGACCGATTCGGGCATCGGCATCAGCGAGGAAAACCAGGCGCGTCTCTTTCAGCCGTTCACCCAGGCCGACAGCTCCACCACTCGTAAATACGGTGGGACGGGCCTGGGTTTGTCGATCTCGAAACAGTTGGTCGAACTGATGGGCGGCCGGGTGGGATTGCGCAGCCAGCTCGGCGAAGGCACCACGTTTTGGTGCACCGCGAAATTCATGAAGCAACCGGTCTGCCAGCCGGCCATCGTGCCGTCGGCGGAATTGAGCGGGCGTCGCGTCCTGATCGTGGACGATAACGAATCGAACCGTACCATCCTTCACCACTTGTTGTCGGGATGGGGCATGAAAGACGACCAAGCCCAGGATGCCGAACAGGCCGTGGGCATGGTGCGCAGCGCTGCCACGAATGGGACGCCGTACGACGTCGCCGTGTTGGACATGCTGATGCCGGGCAAAGACGGTCTACAACTCGCAAAAGAACTGAAGGCCTGTCCGGACGCCGCCTCGCTGCGCCTGGTCGTCTTGACATCCCTGATTCAGCCCGGACATGCCGAACAGGCTCGGCGCGCCGGGTTCGATGCGTATCTCACGAAACCCGTTCGCCATGATACGCTGCAAAGCTGCCTTCGAGCGGTCTTCGGCTTACAGCAGCCGCCTTCGCTCGCGCCGATCGGGTCGACATCGATCCCCGACCAGGCATCTCCGTTGATCACCCGGCATACCTTGGCTGAGCAATGTCCGCGCCCGCGCCTCCTGGTCGCCGAAGATAACATGATCAACCAGAAACTGGCGGTCCGTATGCTGGAGCGCCTGGGATATCAACCGGATATTGTCGGCAATGGGGAAGAAGCCCTAGCGGCATTGAAGCGCACGCAGTATTCGGCCGTGCTGATGGACTGTCAAATGCCTATCATGGACGGGTACGAGGCCACCAAGCGGATCCGTGAAATGGAACAGCAAGCCGATACGTCGTCGGGTCGTCGGCATATCCCCATCATCGCGCTGACGGCGAATGCCATGCAGGGAGACCGGGAACGCTGCAAGGCGGCGGGAATGGACGACTACCTCGCCAAGCCGGTCAAGACCGAGGATCTCGGGAAGATTCTCGCACGCTGGGTAGCGACTGCGCTTGTCGCCCCTGCGTCCTCGGGCGCGGCATTCCGCGACGCCCTGACGGGCCATTGCGCGGTCTTTGACGCGACCGCCATGTTGGCCAATATCGGCGGAGACACCGAGCTCTTCGACTGCTTGCTGCGCCTGTTCTTGGAGCGCCAAACGGTCATGATGTCGGAGGTGAGGGCGGCCGTCCATCGAGCGGATGCATCGCTCTTGGAACGGGCCGCACACAGCGTCAAGGGGACGGCGGCCAATCTCTGCGCGCCCGAGGTCGTACTCGCGGCGAGCCAACTCGAGGCGATCGGGCGGCTGGGCTCGTTACAGGAAGCGGCGGGACTGTACGCACAGCTCGAACGCCGAGTGGAACAACTGGTCGACGTGATTCACCGTCACATTGCAGCGACGAAAGCTGCCTGACCCTCTCAAGCCGGAAGGCCGGCTCATTCCTCTCTTTAAGCTGGATACAGATCGATCAACAGGCGGTGGCCTGAAGCGATGTGGCGGGTGTGCCCGGACGCGAAACGGCCGTGTCGAAAAGCGGATGGCGCGTGGGAATGTCGTCGGACAACACCAACTGCTTACACCGGCGAGTGCGGTGGTTCATGACGAGCGGCCCGCGAAGGTTCGCCGTCACACGGGTCGGGTCCTCCGAGGGGATGGTCAGAATGATGACCACGGACAGGTCGTCGCCTTCGCGACTTTCCAACTCTGCGAGGGCGTCCTCCCCCAGAGCCACTTGGTAATCGGGCTTGAAAAGGACGGGATCCAGCACGACAAAGGCCAATTCAGGATTTTCGACGCATTGCAGCCATTTGATCGGTGCTTCCGTGTCATGGTCGAGCAGCACGTACCGGGTCCATTCGGCGAACCCGAGTATGCCGGAAGGAAAGGTCAGCAACGCCTCTTCCGCAATGTCCAACGTCCCGAATCGCGTGGTCCTACACTTCACCGCCGCCTCCTAGGATCCCCGACGCCGCTTCGTTGGGAGAGTTGGCGAAACGCCTCCAAGGGGATTGCTCCGGTTCCTGCCGCCATACGGTTCTCTTCCTGAATTCTGGCATGCACTTCGTCTCGATGCACTTCGACATTGGACGGCGCCTCGATCCCAAGCCGCACCTGCCCGCCCTTGATGCCCAGAACCACGATACGGACATTGGGCCCGATCGTGACACCTTCTCCGCGGCGCCTCGTCAGTACAAGCATGTCGGCCTTCCTTGGCGAATGAAACAGTTCACCCGTCTCTATCGGTCACGGGGAGGAAGGACTTAAGACATGCTTACCGGAGATAGTTGAGCAGCGTCTGGTCGAAAATCCGGGTGAAGGCTTGGCTGGCGGCCTCGACCGCCACCTCCTGCATCCGTAGCTGCGTGATGGCCGTGGCCAGATCTGCGTCCTGGTTATCGGAAATCGCGCGCGAAATAGTCAACGTCGCGGTATCGAGCGCGTCCTTGGTGACTTGCAAGCGGTTCCCCAAACCGCCGATCGTCCCCTGCGCATCGCTCAATTGGGCCGTCGCTTGATCGAGGCTTCCCAGTGCCGCCTGAACCCCGCTGCGATCGTTGCCTTCGAGCGCCGTCAAAAGGTCGCGGACCGTATCGAAGACATTCGTGGTCGCGCCAGAAAAAATGCTGTTTCCCGGAATCAGGATCTGCACAGTCTGATTTTCTCCCACCGCCACCGCCTGCGTTTCGCTGTTTCCGGCATAAGCCACGGTGTCGCCGCTGGTGCTGGAATAAGGCCGCACATCGGTCTCCGTCCCGGAAAAAATGAATTGCCCCGCGACCTCGGTATTCGCGATTTGCAACAACTGACGCTGTAATTGCCGGACCTCTTGGGCGATCGCGGTCCGGCCCTGCGCAGACGTCGTGTCGCTACTGCCCTGAATGGTCAACTCCCGGATCCGAGTGACCAAATCTTGCGCCTGCGAGACGGCTTTGTCCGCGGCGTCGATCCGCGACTGCCCAAACGAGATGTTCCGAATCCATTGCTCCGTGCGAGAGAGCGCCGATTTATCCAGCACGATTTCACCAAAGGCCATTGGATCATCGGAGGGCCGCTGGACCTTTTTCTGGCTGGAAATCTGCTCCTGGGCGTCCATGATCTGCAGCCGGGAGCGCTGCAGATTGCCCAACAACGTGCCGTAGATCTGCTGATCGGCGACCCTCATGGTTTACGCTCCCTATCGTTTGATCGAGAGGATGGTTTGCAGCATCTCGTCGCTGGTGGTAATCAGTTTCGACGCGACTTGAAACGCGCGCTGATACTTCAGCAGGTTGACCAGCTCTTCATCCAATGACACGCCCGATACTTCGGCACGATGCGCCTCCAACTGCTGATGAATGATTTCTTGCGCACTCAAATCACGCTCCGCGCTTTGCAGGGTCGCACCGAAGCTTCCTGCTGCCGCGCTGTAGTAGGCCTGAAAGGTGGTATTGCCCAATCCGGCCACCGCCGTCGTCTGCAGCGTGGTGATCGCCAACGCATTGACGTTGTTGCCCGGGACCCCGGCAGCGGTCGAGGAAGCGGCGATCTTGTTGCGGTCCGTGAGTGCTACGGACATCTTCGCCGCCGTGGTTCCGCCCGAGGAAAAAAACGCCTGGGCCGTAGACCCGTCCAGCCCATAGCCGGCCTGATGCTGGGTATTGATCTGACTCACCAGTTGGGCCGCGAGGGTGTCCAGCGTCGTCTGCAGCGACGGAATGATCGTGTCGCGGGAGTCGAGCAATCCTTTCAGCCGGCCGCCGGTTATCACCGACTGGAGAGGCGTGGTCGCCCCGCTGCCGGCGTCGTACATGACATCTACGAGACCGCCGTTGCTCGAGTTGGATACGCCTGAGAGGTCGTACGTCGTATGGCCCGCCACCAAGCTCTGTCCGTTTCCGATGAACACGTTGACTTGCCCGGTCGAGTCTTCCAAGGTCGAAATGTCAATCAATTCGGCGAGCTGGTTGAGCAGCCGCCCTCGTTGATCTCGTAGATCGTTGGCCTGCTGGCCGCTGACCTCGGCGAATTTGATCTGGACATTGAGGTCGGCCACCTGGTCCGCCAGACCATTGATATCCGTGATCCCCTGTCGCACCTGCCCGTCGAGTGCTTCCCGCTGATCGGCGAGTTGAACGGCCGCCTGATTGAAGCGGCCGGTCAAGACTGCAGCCTTCGAAAGCAGCACGGTGCGCCCGGTCAAATCGGTCGGGTTGTTGGCCACGTCCTGCCAGGCCGAGAAAAACTCGTTCATGGCTGCGCCGACACCGAGATCATTGGAGTCAGCGAAAAACGGTTCGATTTGATTCAGCGCGCTTCTGGTCGCGCCGAATTGTCCCAGGCGCTCATGCGAGTTCTGTAATTGCTGCTCGACGAACGTGTCGACGGACCGTCGAATCTGCTCGGCTTCGACACCGGTTCCGACCTGGCCCGGCCGGGAATTCTGGGGTTGTGTCTCACTGAGAATGATTTCCTGACGCGAATGGCCCGGGGTGTTCACGTTCGAGATGTTCTGACCGGTGACCGACAGCGCCTGCTGAAACGTGGCAAGCGCATTGGTCCCGATCCCGAACAGCGCGTTGAGCGACATGATCAGCCTTGGGTTCGAATCCGTGCGCCGCCGCTTGGAACCATGGCGCCGGACGAGGAATACAGCGCGGCCGACTCGGGCGACCGCTGCCAGAGCCGCAGCGTTCCTTCAAGAAACTGAAGAGATTGTCCAATCAGGGCGGCATTGAATCGGTTCATGCGATCGGTTTCCGCGATGGCCGTCGCCAGGGCCGATTCTTCCCGCTCGAGCCAGTCCGATGCTTCCCGGACGGTCCCCATCGCGCTGCGGCGCTGCCCCTCCAGAATACGAATCTCTTCGAGCAACCGTTCCTTACGCAGCGTGACGCTGGAAAACTGTCCGAAGGAAAGACAGCGAATGGCTTGCTGCTCTTCTCTCAACAGGGCTTGGAATTCGCTCATCTTGGCGCGCATGCGCCCGAGCAGCGATTCGGGCGGTGTGGAGCTGTCGTTTTGTGGAGTCGACGCCATGTGCCCTCATCGGATGAACGGACCCGAAACGTGACGGTCGGGGCCTGGCAGCGTCGACGCGAGAGAAGTTAGGAGAGGATCGAATCCGTCAGCACATTGCGAATGATCGCGTCCGCGACCTTCTTGCCATCGACGGTATAAGTCCCCGCCTCCACCGAGGCCTGAAGTCGGTCAACTCGGGCCTGGCGTTCGACGTCCGGCTGCTCTACCAGTCCATGAAGCCGCTGTAGTTCCTTCGCTTGCTCGGAAATCTGAACACTGTCTTGTGCGCCGGCGTCCTGCGAGACTGCTTTCTGGGACATCGTGCGCTGGGTCTCTTGCACTCCCAGTAGGATTTTCGCCAGATCTGCCGCGCGGCCGTTGTTCGAAATCTCCATCTGCTGTTCCCTCCGATTCCGAAAGGAGCCCCGAAGCGCCTGTTGCCCGGTCGACTCCTTTATCGGTCTACCCTACGGGGAACTTTAGCAGAAACGGCCTTTATGACCGAGTTTTTTCGATATAGGCGTCAATGAATTTAGCGATGCCGATGCCTCCGGCTTCCGTAGCCAAGTGTGCGATTTCCTGGTCATAAAAGCTGTACCAAACCTCTTCGCCTTTGCGATCGAGCAGACCATGCGGGACCGTTTCACGCATCGTCTTCATGAGATAGGAAATAAAGTAAGACTCGAACTCTTGTGCGGCCTTGTGCAAATTGCCCGAGGTTCGCCCTGCATCCTGCTTGAGCTGGGCGACTTCGCCGGGTAGCCGGAAAGCCTGGGCGGTATCCATCGTAGCCAGGTCCAGTTGACCCCTTATGAAGTTCGACAGGTCCATGGCAGCGGGTTCCTCAGTTCTCCCTATACAATTTCAAGGTTCGCTTGAAGCGCCCCGGCCGCGCGCAATGCGGACAGGATAGCCACCAGATCACGGGGCGTCACTCCCACGGCATTCAAGGCCCGTACGACGTCGCCGAGCGTGACGGTTTGGTCCACCACGATCAGTCGGGACTCCTGTTCCTTGACTTCAGTTTGGACGTCGGGGGTGATCGTGGTCTGCCCTTGAGACGATCCGATGACGGGAGCAAGCGGCTGGGACACATTGAGGGTGTTTTTCACGGAAATCGTCAGGTTGCCATGCGAGATGGCGCAGGTCGACAGGCGAACATGCTCCCCGAGCACGACCGTGCCGGTTCGTTCATTCACGACGACCTTGGCTGCCACATCGACCGATACGTCCAGGCCTTCCATCGTGGCAATATATTCAACGACTCGACCTCGAAACGTACCCGGAAGCATGGCCTTTACCAGACCGGCATTGACGGGGACCGCCGTTCCCTTGCCGAACGTCCCCTCGATCGCTTCTGCGGTGCGGATGGCAGTCGTGAAGTCCGGATGGCGCAGGAGCACCGAGACGGAGTCCCAGGAGTCGATATCGACTACCACTTCCTTTTCGACGATCGCCCCGGCCGGGACGACGCCTGCCGCTTGGTGATTCTTTGAGACCGTCGCGCCTCCTGGCCCGCCGGTTCCCCCGAGAAATCCTCCGATGGAGACGGGCCCCTGCGCGACCGCGAACACCTGCTGATTCGGTGCCTTGAGCGGCGTCATCAGCAGGGTGCCTCCCTGCAGACTCTTCGCGTTGGCCATGGAAGACACAATGGCGTCGAGCGTCATGCCCGGTTTTACGAAGGGAGGCAGTTTGGCCGTGACCATCACGGAAGCGATGTTGCGAGTCAATAACTGAATCGGGTCGATCACCAGATTGATTCCCATCTTATTCAACATGGACATCATCGCTTGGATCGTGAACTGACCACCGATCACTTGGTCGCCCGTGCGATCGAGGCCGACGACCAAGCCGTATCCGATCAATTGGTTCTCGCGTACGCCTTCAATGGTGGCCACGTCCTTCACCCGAACGGCCTCAGCCATGGAGCTGCCGGCGAGCCAGAACACGAGGCCGGCCAGCATCCCGACCAGGGCGCGGCGAAGCGGGTGTACGGCCGTGAGCAGGACGGCTTGATCAGTCTCTGGGGGCATGGCCGGGGGAGCCCATGGTCTGGGCAGCAGAGCCGGATCGGCGTCAGCGGTACGCACCACGCCGCTCGAAACCATCAGCTTGAGAGTTTGGGCAACCAGCAAGCGCTCTTTAGTCCAACGCATCGTCACACCCGCTTCCCCTACTTTATCGACGAAAATCCCGACGTCACGATTAGAAGGGATAAATCCAATCAAGTATCCTGACAAACCATCCCGGCCGCTGAACGTCGTCGACGACGCCGAGCCCGGAATATTCGATCTTCGCATCCGCAATCGCCGTGGATTGCACGGTGTTTTTCGTGTTCACGTCGACCCGACGCACGATTCCAGCGATCGTCATGATCTGCCGCTCCGAATTCACCGTCACTTCGCGTCTCCCCTCGACCCGCAAATCGCCGTTGGGCAGGACCTCGGTGACGATCGCCGAAATGGTGCCGGTCAGAGTGTCCTCGCGGTTGGTGGCTCCCTTACCGCCGAATTTGTTCTTTGCACTGGCATCGATGCCCAATCCGCGCGTTGCCTCGGCACCCAATCGCAGCCCCGGGATGCCGAGGTAGCCTAAGGCGCCGCCTTCCAGGCTATTCGTGATGCTGGAGTCTTTTTCGGCGCTCGTATCGGCGCTCTTTGACCCTTTGTGCTTCTCCGCGATCAGAATCGTGATGATGTCTCCCACTCGCATTGCCCGCAGGTCTTCATAAAGGTAGGCTCGACCGTTTTCTTCCTGCCAGAGCGATCCCGTTGTCTTGGGAGGCGGCAATTTTGCGACCTCCACCCGTTGTTGCTTTGTGCTGGGGGAGGCCGAGCACGCCGCCATGGACAGCACAGTTGCGAGCGTCATGAGGCCGGCACACAAGGCAGCCGTCGTTCTTAACCGGTTAGAAATCGACACGCACGACCCCCGGTCCGACGATTTTTGCCCGCAATTCTTTTCCGGAATCCACGTTGGAAACGGTGATGGTCTGCCCGAGTTCGCCGTGAGACTTCGTGACGCCCACCGTCTGAATGGCAAGCCCACCCTGTCGCGCTTCGATGGTGACCCGGTCACCCTTGTGCACTGCAAATGGTCGCCGCACCGCCGTCAGTCGAATCGGGCTTTGCGGGGCCAGCGGGCGCATGGCGGCTTTCCCCACGACCTCTGCCGGATCGGTTGCGACCGCCTGTTTGAGATCGAATACGACCATACGGTCGGTCGTCACGTCGTCGGGTTCGATCTGTTCGTCCGCTTTGATCAGCCGGACCGGCACGACGACTTCCAGCACTGCTGCCACATCGGCGGTCGCTTCGATAGACCGAACCAAGCGACCATTGACGGCCACATGGACGAGGAACGTGCGTCGTCCCAACGGATCTTCTGCGCCGCCTCCGCTGACCTTGATGTCCAGCGTCCCGGCCGGCACCACGACCGGCTCCTGTGGTTCACCGACCGTCACCTGACAATCCAACGCCCGGCCCGCCAGTTCCTTTCGTACGTAAGTCTGGATGGCGTCCCGGATCCGCTCCGGATAGAGCAGTCGTCCGCCACGGGCTCGAAGGGCCCTGGCGCCCGCGCTCGGCATGAAGTCGTGCACGGGCTGGATCTCTGCGCGACTGGCGCGCCGCCCTACTTCCGCTCCGGCTGCCGATGCGAACTGCAGAGAGAGCAGCGCGGCGAGAAACATCACACTAGTTGGTCTCACGGATCCCCCGTCGAGCGTCGATCGCGGTTATCGGCGAAGATTGTTCGCGATTTGCATCATTTCATCCGACGCCTGAATCGTCTTGGAATTGATCTCATAGCTCCGTTGCGCGATGATCATGTTGACCATTTCTTCTGCCAAGTTGACGTTGGAGCTTTCCAAGAATCCCTGTTGCAGCATGCCGAATCCCGTCGAGAAGCCGCCGGTTCCCTGCAGCGGCGGGCCGGAGGCGAAGCTGTCGAGAAACAGATTGTTGCCCATCGAGACGAGCCCGGAGGGATTGTCGAAACGGACAAGTTGGATCTGGCCGACCTGCGAGGCTTGCGTTACGCCGGGAAGCAGCACGGAAACGGTCCCGTCCTGGCCGATGTCGATCTTCAAGGCGCCCGAGGGAACGGTAATCACCGGCGTCAGTTGATCCCCGTCGCCCGTTACCAAGTTCCCCACATTGTCGCGTTTGAATGAGCCGTTCCGGGTATACATGATCGTGCCGTCCGGCCTGGCAACCTGGAAAAACCCCGGTCCGTCGATGGCTAGATCGAGGTCGTTGTTGGTTTGACGCACGTTTCCCTGAATCCATTCCTTGGCTACCGTGATGGGGCGGACGCCGGCGCCGATCTGTACCCCTGTGGGGAATACGCCGACGTTGGACGCGTTGGTCCCGGGCAGCCGTTGAATTTGGTAGAGGAGGTCGGCGAATTCAGCCCGACTCCGCTTGAACGCGTTCGTATTGACGTTGGCCAGGTTATGCGCGATCGTGTCGACGTTGATTTGCTGGGCCGTCATTCCCGTGGCGGCGGTCCACATGGCACGAATCATAGGCTCCTCCTACTGCACCCGACCGATGTCCTGGATGGCGGTCTCGGTCATCCGATCCAGCGTCTGGATTAACTTCTGCGCGGACTCATAGGTGCGCATGCCCTGGATCATTTTGACCATTTCGCCCAATGCATTGACGTTGGACTCTTCGATATGCCCCGATTGGACCTGCGGGTTCAGGGAAACCTTCGGCTGCCCGCCGACAAACAATCCTTCCGCATGTTTCTGCGGCATGGCCTTGTCCGGAAATTCCACGACCTTGATCGTTCCGACCGGGTTGCCATCCACCTGAATGCCGCCTTGAGCATTGATCTGTACGGTCCCCGGCGGGATTTTGATTTCGCCTTTCATCCCCATGACGGGGTGACCGAGGGTCGTGACGAGACGACGTTGGTTATCGAGGGAAAACATGCCGCTCCTGGTATATCGGACCCCCTGGGCCGTTTTGACTTCAAAAAATCCGCTTCCCTGTAACGCCAAGTCGAGCGGATTTCCTGTAATACGGATGCGTCCGGGTTCGAATGCGGTGCGCAGCGCGTGGGGCTCAGCGAAGACGCGCTCGGTCGGTCCTGCGGGACGAGAGGCAAGCGAGGCACTCACCGTCACGGATGGCATCGCGATCGGCGCGGTGACAGCCGCTCGGGCGAGGAGCCCCCGGAAGGCTTGCTGATCCTGCTTGAAACCAGTCGTGTTGACGTTTGCCAAATTGTTGGCGAAGACCTGCAGCTGCTTTTCTTGCGCCACGGCGCCCGACAGGATGGGATAGATCGCTCGGTTCATCGCGTAACGTTCTTGGGTGGAGTGCGAGTCTCGGTGGGAGATTAGCAATCGATATGCCATCGGAAGACCGACGGCTTTATCGGACGACACAAACCGAAGCATCGACAAAAAGCTGCCGAACCGGCGGAATTGGCGGACGGACGGATTTCTTCAGGCAAGGAACCAGGGCTAGGCTGCCTTCCGCGGCAAAGAACGAGATCGGGAACAGGGAACTCTTTACCGATCGAATGGAAAGTCCTGCCTAGCGTCGAAGGGAAGCCTTGCAGCTCAGATGACGTGTCGTCGAGGGTACGAGGTAAGTCCGGTCACGCGGCCTGGGGGGTGGACTTTGTGACGGGAGTAAGAGATGAATCATTCGCCATGTCGACGTTGAGTCCGTATATGACAAAGCCCTCCGCCCTCGCCTTCTCGACCGCTTCCTCGGCCGTCCGGAGCAAGGTTGCTCCGTCCATTGCTCCCGGGCCAGAGACGCTGATCCCGATACGGCTGGTAAGGAAAACCTCCTGTCCTTCTACGAGAAAGGGCAATGACACCGTCGCCTGCATTTTGGTCGCGATACCAACCGCCTCGTCGGCGGTGATCTTATCCAGCAGAACGACGAATGTTCGCTCGGCCAACCGCGCCACCGTGTCGGTGCTTCGCAGTGCGCTTTTCACCCGTGCCGCCTGCACCCTATAGATGAGGTTGGGGTTGCTCGGTTCTTGAGATCCGCCCGTCAAGGTAAAATGCTCCAACTCTACCAGGAGGATTGCCACGTGACGCCCTTCTCTATCGGCCCTGACGAGTGCGTTATTGAGCATGGACATGAACAGGCGCGAGGTGGGCAGCCCGGTCACGGAATCGTAGGTGGTTGGGATCGCCAGCTTCGATTGCCCTCCCACAAACCAACCGATCGGATGGGTCCTGGGCGATCGCATTCCCCAGACGATGAGCCCCGATAGTGCTCCTATGGCAAGAACAGCGGCCCCCCATAGAGCCATCGGAACCGATCGCAGCGCCGATGCCGTCAACAACCCCGTTGCGTTGATCCAATACAATCCTCCCGCTACCACCATGAAGGAGACGATCATCCCCATGAGGCCGGACCCCAACGGCAGGATCGACGACGTCCCTGGAAAGTCCTTTGGCGACCAGGCATGATGATGCGACGCATCCGATCGGACAGCGGAATTCGTGAACAGGGACCGGCGGGAGGTACGTGAGATCATCCTATCCATGAAACCTGCGCGTTCGGAATGATCGATCCAGATGGGCACAGGAATGCCCTGGGACATGAAGCTGATGAGCTATCGGTATCTGAAAAGGAAAACTAAAGCTCGGATGGGAAGTAGGAATTTGAGAAGCAGGGCTTCTATACGAACCGGCCGGAATGAACGCGATCGTTCAAGAACGGGATCGGCGGCGGCGTTCACGCATCGACCGGTTGGAGTCTGGCTTTGAGGTGAAGGATGGCTTTCGAATGGATTTGACAGACGCGTGACTCAGTCACCTTGAGTGCCTGCCCGATCTCCTTCATCGTGAGTTCCTCGAAGTAGTACAGCGACAACACCACTCGTTCTTTTTCAGGCAATTCCTGTATCGCGGACTCCAGTACCTTGCGTTCGCGATCGTTGACGAGGACCGACAACGGGTCCGGCTGATTGGGATCCGTCAGCACACTCAGCATCTTTTGGCCGTCGGGATCTTGTACGCCCAGATCGTCTAGACTGATCACCACGGCGCCCCGCGAGCGCGTGAGAAACTCGTCCAGCTCCTCCATCGACATCTGCAGTTCCTTGGCAACCTCCTGATCCGACGGCGGGCGGCCGAGACGATTGAGCAGTTCCGTGTAGGTCTTCTGCAGCAAGGCGATCCGTTCATGAACCGAGCGGGGAATCCAATCCATCGATCTGATTTCGTCCAGCATAGCGCCGCGAATTCTGAACTCCGCGTAGGTTTTGAACTTGGCCTCCCGCTTGGGATCATACTTGTTCATCGCATCCATCAGGCCGATAATGCCGACGGACACGAGATCTTCGGCGTCCAGATAGGCCGGCAGGCGAAACGCCAACCGGTGTGCCATCGCCTTGACGACATGGGCGAATTCTTGGATGACCCGTTCACGATCCCCTTCCGGGATGGTCCGCTTCGCCGCGCCCGTCGAGCTGCCTCTTGGTCCGTCCATTCAATCGTCCTTTCCGTCACTGCGCCGACAAGAGCTGTTGCCAGAGAAATTGCACCGTGCCTTTGGGAAGCGCGGGAGGTGAAAGCCGGCCGACGGCACCGGCTAGATCCCGAAAGGCGCGGCTGACACGGGTGTGGGGGAATTCGTCGACGACGGCGCGCTGGTGGGTCACGGCGAGGGGCACGTAATCGTCCAACGGAATGAACCCGAGATAATCCAGCGACACGTGCAGAAAACGGCTCACCGCCGTGTCCAGCTTTGCAAAGACCTGCGTAGCCTCCTTGGGTGATTTCACCATGTTGACCAGCACGTGGAACCGCCGTTCCCGATACTGCCGCAACATGACCTTCATGAGCGCGTAGGCGTCCGTCAGCGACGTCGGTTCCGGTGAGACGACGACGACGATCGATTGGGCGGCCGCCGCAAAGTACGTGACAGTAGACGAGATGCCGGCGCCGGTATCGATGAGGAGCACGTCCATGGTGGCCGCCAGCCGCTCCAGTTCTTCCTGGAGCAGCAACTGCTGAGGCTCAGTCAACGTGGTCAATTGGGGAACGCCCGAACTGGCCGGCAGGACCATGATGCCTGCAGGTCCAGACAAGACGATCTCTTCCAATCGACAGGCTTTCTTCAACACGTGTTCAAGCGTATATTTCGGTGTCAGGCCGAGAAGAATATCGATATTGCCCAAACCCAGATCGGCATCGAGGACCAGCACTCGCTTGCCGGCCTGCGCGAGCGCGATCGCAGTGTTGGCCACGACGTTGGTCTTTCCGACCCCGCCCTTCCCACTCGTCACCGTGATGACTTTGGTTTGAGGGGGTGCTGGGAGATTGTTTTTATCGCGCACCTGCCGGTCGAGCATCCCTTGTTGCATGGCCTCGCACATCCTCCGTAGCGTCTCGTCCTACTGTGCTATTGCATTCTCGTTCCCGATAGCATTCCCATATCTGCCTGCCCGGCCGGTGAGACGGTCGCTGCCCCTGACAGCCAAAGATGCCCGCCCAGAAGCAGGTCCCCCAACCGCTCCACACGCGCTAACACGAGGTCGTCGGGCACCCGCTGCCCCGTCCCCCAGTAGGACAGCGGCACCCCGGTCCGGTGCGTCGTCTCAAAGATACCGCCGTATCCTCGGGTCTCATCCAACTTGGTAAAGAGGAGACGGAGCGCGGGAAGGTCGATGCAGTTCGAAACCGTCGCGACCAGATCGGGGACACGAGTCCCCGCCGCCATCACCAAATGAATCTCCAACGGGTATCCCGCTTTCACGAGATCTCGCCACCGTTGCCCTTCGAGCGGCTGATAGGGAAGAAGTCCCGGTGTATCGATCAAGACGAGTTCGGCTTCACGACTCTCGTCGATCGCGGCGCGAACCTCATCGGATGTGCCAGCGACACGCAAGTCGATGCCCAGGACCTCGGCGTACAGGCGTAGCTGTTCCACCGCCGCAGGACGAAACGTATCCATCGTGATCAGCACCACACTGCGCTGTTCGACGAGTCCATAGTGCGTGGCAAGCTTCGCGATCGTCGACGTCTTTCCCACCCCGCTCGGACCGATGAACAGCGCCACTTTTCGGTCGCCCCTCGGGGCGAGTAGCGGGCCGACCGTCGTGATCCGGGAAAGCAGGACGGTCCGTAGCAACTGCAGTGAGGAGGCTTTGCCGGATTGACCTGGTTCCACCAAGGTCGCCTGCAACTCCCGCAGGCACTGTTCTGCGGTTTCCGCCTCGACGCCATGGGCGAGCAAATCGTCGTAGACCCGCTCGAAACTTTCGATTCCGCTGGTTCCCGCCCTCGAAGCATAGTTCCGCACAAAAAAGCCGACACCGGCGGGTGTCTTATCCTGCGTCGGGCCTTTCTTTGGAGCGGGTTCCCGTACCGCTCCATTCACCATGGCGCCGCGCAACGTGTGCTCGAATGGCGTCGCTCCGGTCGCGGAAACGGCTGAATGCTCCGCGCCAGCTCGCTCCGCAATTTCGCCCTCTCGTGCGACGGGTGGATTCCCGGCGTCGCTCTCCTCGTCATTCGCCGCGACGACTTCCAGCATCGAGCCGCCGAGCAGCCCAAATCCGTTTCCCCACGAGCGCACGCGTTTGGTGGAGAGGATGACGGCCTCCGGCCCAAGCGCCTCCTTGATCGCACGAATCGCCTCGTGCATGGATTTGACGTGAAAGGTGCGTACGTTCATGCCAGGCTCCTCGTCTCAACCACTTCGAGATCGAGCCGTACGGTCTCCAACGCCTGCAGACGTATGACGCTGTCGACCTCGTTCAGTCCAAGGACGGGCACGGAATGCAGAATCCGGTCCGTCAGCTTTCTCAGATGCCGCCTCAGCGAGGGCGAACAGAGAATCACCGGTTGATGCCCCCGCCCCACCATCCGTTCGGCGGCTTGCTTGAGCGCCGCCACCAGCTTCTGCGCCAATTGCGGATCCGGCGTCCATTGGCTCCCTTGCGCCGTCGAATTGGCTTGTTCGGCCAAGGTGCGATCCAGGCGGGGATCCAATCCGATGATCGGGAGAGTCCCATCGGGCGCAAGGTACTGCCGCGTGATGGTCCGCCCCAGGCTTTGCCGCGAGACCTCGGTGAGGATGTCGGGATCTTTGGTGGTCGAGGCATGATCGGCGATCGTTTCCAGAATGGATCGCAGATCACGAATCGGCACCCCTTCGCGCAACAACTGCGCCAGAATTCGCACCAGCGTCCCCAGTGGAATCATTCCGGGTATGACTTCCTCGACCAGCTTGGGATGCGCCTTGCCCAGTTGATCGAGAAGCCCCTGCACTTCCTGCCGACCGAGGAGTTCGTGCGCATGTCGTTTGATCAGTTCGGAGAGATGGGTCGCCACGGCCGCTCCTGGATCGACCACCGTGTAGCCGGCCATCTGTGCCTGCTCCCGAGCCTGCTCCGGCACCCACAGCGCCGGAAGGCCGAAGGCCGGCTCCTTGGTCGGCAGGCCTTGCACGAGTCCCCGCTGCGCCGTCCCGGGGTCGATGGCCAATACATGAGCGGGCATCACTTCGGATTTGGCGATCTCTACGCCTTTCAGGAGCGCCGCGTACTCGTTCGGGCGTAGCTGTAAATTGTCCCGAATGTGGATCGGCGGCAGGATGAAGCCCATCTGTTCGGCGAATTGGCGGCGCAATCCCTTGATGCGATCCAGCAACCCCCCGCCGTTCCCCGCGTCGACCAACCCGATCAGCCCGTACCCGACCTGCACCTCCATCAAGTCCAAGGGCGCCACCTGCGGCACCGGCTCTTCTGACTTCACCGCCGGGCTCGGCTGGGCCGCAACCGTGGTCGCACTCTTCTGCCGCTCATTCAACTGATAGGCCATGTAGGCCGCCGTCCCGCCCAGCAGGAGAAAGGCGAGATGCGGAAGACCCGGGACGAGTCCGAGGGTGAGGAGAATGCCTGCTGCCGTCCCGACCGCCTTAGGCGAAATGAGGACCTGTCGGGTGATCTCGAAGCCCAGATCCACTTCCGACGCCGCGCGGGTGATGACGATACCGGTTGCGGTCGAGACGATCAGCGCCGGAACTTGAGCGACCAAACCCTCGCCGACCGTCAGCAGGGTGTAGGTTTGCGCGGCGGCGGCCAACGTCATGCCCTGCTGCAACACACCGATCGTCAACCCGCCCAGGATGTTCACGACCGTGATGATCACGGCGGCCACAGCATCGCCGCGCACGAATTTGCTCGCACCGTCCATGGCGCCGTAAAAGTCGGCCTCCTCGGCGATTTGCTTGCGACGCTGACGCGCTTCGGTCTCGTTGATCAAGCCGGCGTTGAGATCGGCGTCGATGCTCATCTGTTTGCCCGGCATGGCGTCCAAGGTGAAACGAGCCGATACTTCCGCCACACGACCTGCGCCCTTGGTAATGACGACGAAGTTGATGATGACGAGAATAAGGAAGACGATCAGGCCCACGGTGTAATTGCCGCCGACGACGAAATTTCCGAAGGCGCGAATCACCTCTCCCGCCGCCGCCACTCCCTCGGAGCCGTGCAGAAGGATGAGGCGGGTAGACGCGATGTTGAGCGAAAGACGCAGCAACGTCACCATCAACAGAATAGAGGGGAACACGGAAAACTCGAGCGGGCGGCGCACCTGCATGCCGACGAGCAGAATGACGATGGACAGGGTGATATTGAAGCTCAACAACAAGTCGAGCACAAACCGGGGCAGCGGGAGCAGCATGACCATCAACATGGCCACGACGCCGACGGACATGAGAATGTCGGGATGTTTGATGATGCTGGTGGTCGGCACGGACGTGTTGTCGAGAGCCATAATGTGCTAAACCCGATGCGGTTATGCTTGCGGCAATTTCCCGCGAACGCGATACACGAAGGCCAGAATTTCGGCCACCGCGCGGTAGAGATCTTCCGGCACCTGATGCCCGACCTCCACCAGTTTATAGAGCGTCCTGGCCATGAGTTTGTTCTCTACGATCATGACCCCGTGATGGCGACCGATTTCCCGGATCTTTTCGGCCACATACCCTGCACCTTTTGCCACGACTACCGGCGCACCCATCGTGGCGGGATCGTATCGAAGCGCCACGGCCAGGTGCGTGGGATTGGTGACGATGACGTCCGCCTTCGGCACCGCCGCCATCATGCGCTTGCGGGCCAACTCTTTTTGAACCGACCGCAACTTGGACCGAAGTTGAGGGTCGCCCTCGGCTGCACGGTGTTCTTCCTTGATTTCCTCCTTGGACATCCGAAGGCTGCGCTCCCATTCGTAGCGCTGATAGCCATAGTCCAGGACCCCGATCACCGCCGCGGCGCCGCCCATCATCAGAGACGCTTTCAACAGTTCCGCGCCCACCGCAATCAGCAAGGGCTCGACGCCGAAGTGCGTCAAGGCCGGCAACTGCCCCATATCGTCGCGTATGGCCAGATACCCCATCCCGCCGATCGCAAGGATCTTGAGCCATGACTTGATCAATTCGACGAAGGCTCGAATGGAAAACAGCCGCGAGAAACCTCCCAAAGGATTGATCCGCGCCAGATCCCAGGCCAGGCCGTCTTGCCGCCACAAGAATCCCGTCTGCACGATGTTGGCCCCGATTCCGACCACCGCGATCCCGCCAATGACCGGCCCCAGGATGAGAAACACTTCCACCCCAACGTCGCGCAGGATCAGATGCAGGTGATCCACCGTCAGTGACCGGTGAGCCGACTCTTCCATGATTCTGCTCAACCAGCCGCGCAGCGAATGCTTCAAATCGCCGAACAGGGTCGGTCCAAGCCAAAAGAGAGCGCCTACACTGCCCAACAGCCCGAAGGCCATCACGGCGTCGCGGCTGAACGCGATTTGCCCTTTGCGGCGGGCATCCGCTTTTTTCTTCGGGGTTGCGCGTTCTGTCCGGTCGGCCGCGTTCTCAGCCATGTCCCAACACGCTCATCAAACCCAACATAGTGTCCACCAACGTCATGAATTCTTGCTCGAATAGCGACATCGTGTAGGGCAAGGCCAGGCCCATCGCGAACAGTCCCGCCGAGATCGTCAGCGGGAAACTCAACGCAAAGACGTTCATCTGGGCCACCGCGCGGCCCAGCACGGACAGAATCGTGTTCACGACCAGCAGCGTGGCAAACACCGGTGCGGCCAGTTTGAGGGCGACTCCCAACATGTTCTGCGCCAATTGCACGATGTCGCGTGCGATGCTTTCCGAAAAATGGGCACCGAACGGCGGCACCAGGTCATAGCTGATGCCGATGGCATGCACGATCAGGACATGAGCATTCAGCGACAGAAAGACGAGCGATCCCAACGTCATCTGAAATTGCGAGATCAGCGGATTGTTCTGATGCGTGCTCGGGTCCAACAACTGGACGACGCTGAATCCCATCTGGCTGCCCACCAGCTCGCCGGCCACCTGAAAGCCGGCGAACAGGAGCCGTACGGCCAATCCGATGGTCAAGCCGACGACGAACTCGCTGCCCGCGCCCGCAACCAGAAACAAAGGGTCTTCGGGAAATGCCGGCAGTCTGATGACCGGCGCCAACACCAGACCCAGCATCGTCACCAGGCCGGCTTTGACCGGCATCGGGACGGTTTTGGTGCTCAAGATCGGAAACACGCTCACGATTCCCGCAATCCGCAGCAAGAGAACGGAAAAGGATTGAAACTGCGGGATGGCGATGTGCAGCGCTTGCATCATAGGTATCAGGTCGACGATCGGGGCTTCAGTGGATCAACTCGGGAATGCTCGTGATCAGCTGGGTCATGAAGCTGATCAGCTCCTGCATCATCCAGGGTAGAAACAGAATAGTCGCCGCGAACACCGCGAGCACTTTAGGCACGAAGGACAACGTCGCTTCGTTGATCTGCGTCATGGCTTGAAACGTGCTGACGATCAGGCCGACGACCAGGCTCAACCCTAAGACCGGTGCCGAGACCAACATGGTAGTCTCGATCGCGTGACGGCCGATCTGGGTCACCATTTCAGCAGTCATGACTCGCCCTCCCTATTGAAAGCTCTTCACCATTGAACCCACCACCAAATACCAGCCGTCCGCGAGGACGAACAAAATCAACTTGAACGGGAGCGAAATGACGACGGGCGGCAGCAGCATCATGCCCATCGACATCAGGACGCTCGCCACCACCATGTCCACGATCAAAAACGGGATATAAATCAGGAAACCGATCTGAAAGGCGATCCGGAGCTCGCTCAATACGAAGGCCGGAATGACGACGTGAGTCGGAACTTGGTCTACCGAAGACGGCTTGGGGCTGTGCGCCAACTCCATGAAGAGCTCGAGGTCCTTGTCACGCATTTGCTTCAGCATGAAAGCCCGCAGCGGCTGAACGCCCCGGTCCCAGGCCTCTTCGTACCCGATTTGCTCGGCAAGCAGAGGCTGGACTGCGTCCTTGTAGACGGCTTGTCCCACCGGAGCCATGACGAACATGGTCAGGAACAGCGCCAAACTCACCAGAACCTGGTTGGGCGGGACTTGTTGCGTGCCCATGGCTTGGCGGAGGAAGGACAAGACGATGACCATCCGCGTGAAGGACGTCACCATGATGAAGAGCGCCGGCGCCAGCGACAGGACGGTCAACAGCGCCAGGATTTGTAGGACGACGGCCGTCTGCTTGCTTCCTCCCTCACCCAGATCGATGGTCAGCGAAGGCCCCTGTGCGGCTTGGACGGTCTCTGCCACCGTGACGACGGTGAGGATCAACAGCAGGAACGCAGGCGTCTTGCCGAGAGAAACCCGCACGCTACCCGGCATGCGAAGCCTCTTGGCGGGTCGCCGTCGGCGTAAATGGACCGACGGCAGCGGCGGTCCGTTCGTTGCCAGACCCTGTCAGCAGGGTTGCGACCTTCGAGGAGTCCGAAATTCTGCCGAGCGAAACGATGTCCGTCGGCGTCGTGCCCACGATCAACACTTCCCCCGCCACCGCCAGGACCACGATCTGCTTTCGTGGGCCGATCGCTCCACTTCCCAGCACGGTCACCAATTGCGACCCGTCGACGACCAAGAATCTGCGCCCCACACGGGATCGCAGGACGGCCAGAAGGCCCAGAATAAGCGCCAGCACCACACCCAAAGCCGATGCCATTCGCACGATGCTTTCCCAGAGTTCCATCGAATCTCGGTCGAATCCCTTCTTCGAGACCGCAGGCCGCCGAACTGCTGCTCAGCCCAGTTGTTGAATACGCTGATTCGTGCTCACGACGTCCGTCAGACGGATGCCGAATTTCTCGTTCACGACTACGACCTCGCCTCGCGCGACGAGCTTGTTGTTGACCAACACCTCCATCGGCTCGCCCGCGAGCTTGTTCAGTTCGATGACGGAGCCCTGCCCCAATTGGAGCAACTCCCGGATCAACATCTTGGTGGATCCGATCTGAACGGTCACCTGCAGCGGAATGTCCAGGACGAAATCGATATTTTTATTGGCGGGCACCGTCGCGGTGTTTTCCATCGTCGGAAAGGACGTGGGCTGGGGGTCCGTCCCGGCGTCCATGCCGCTTCCGACCCCCGATGCGCCCGTTGAATCAGCATTGGCCATGACCAGATCTCCTCCTACGCCGGTCTAATTCAGCACGTTGGTGACACGACAGGCGTGATTGCCTTTGAACACGCCAGGCTGCCCGTGAAATTTCGCGTCGCCTTCCACCAAGCACAGCAGCGGGTCCCCGGGATGTTGGTCGAGCATGAGCACGTCGCCGGGCATGAAGTTGAGAAGATCCTGAACGCTGATGCGGGCGGTGCCTAACTGGACGGTCATCGTTACAAGACAGTCCTGGAGGGATTCCTTGAAACGGCTCCCCCAACTGCTGTCCTGCTCGACGTTGTCGGCGAACAGACCGGAATAGAGTTTTTCTTTGATGGGCTCCAGCATGGAATAGGGATAGGCGATAAACATGTCGCGGGACGCCTCGCCGATCATGACCTGCAGAGTCACCACGACGACGATTTCCGTCGTGGTCACCACCATGGCGAATTGCGGGTTGCTTTCGGAGCGCGAATACCCGATCTTCAATTGCATGACCGCTTGCCAGGCCTTTTCCAAATCCGCCAGGGCCTGCCGCACCACCTTCTTGATCAACCGCAGTTGAATGGAGGTGAATTCCCGTCCTTCGGGCTTCACATGTGTTTGCACCCGACCGCCGAAAAAGTAATCCACGATCAAATACACCAGCGAGGCATCCATCACGTACAGGCCGTTACCACGCAGCGGTTCCATCATGAATACGTTGAAGGACGACGGGAGGGGCACCTTTTTGACGAAATCGCCGAACTTCATGATCTGCGTCCCGACGACGCTGAATTCGACCTTTTCGTGAAGGAGAGAGGTCCACGAGACGGACTGCTGACGGGTGAAGCGATCGTTGATCATCTCCATCGTGGGCATGCGCCCACGGATGATCCGTTCCTGATTGGTCAGGCTGTAGGATTTGATACCGGACGGATCGTCTTCTTCCTTGGTCGTGGTATCGACTTCACCCGACACCACGCCGCTCATCAGCGCATCGATTTCCTCCTGCGACAGTATCTTGTCCATAGGGATCCGGCCGGCGGCCTGCGGTGCTACTGAATGACGAAGTCCGTGAAGTAGGCCGATTTGACCGATCGGCGGGGCAAGATGCCGTTGACGCGCTGCGTCACCTCGTCCCTGAGCTGGCTCTTCCCTTGAGGCGTTCTGATCGACGCGGAATCCTTGCTCGTGAGCAGCACGAGAACGCTGTCGCGAATCTGCGGCGTGCGGTTCTTGATCTCCTCTACCGTCTCACTGCCATCGACTTCCAGCTTGATGCTCACTTTGAGATACCGAATCTCCGGAGAATCGGCCAAGTTGACGATGAAGGGATCCAGTTCCGCAATCGCGCCGGGCGCCCCGCCCCCGTGGCCCGCCTTCCCGGAGTCCCCATGGCCTTTGTCCGATGCTGTCTCGGACTTGGCGTCCTCGCTAGCATGCCCGCCGCTCATCATCTTGAACATGACGAATGCGCCGCCGAGTCCGAGCACGAGCATTCCTGCCAGAAGAATGATTACCATCTTCATCGGGACTCCCGCCGGTACGGCGATCTTTTCTTGTGCTGCTTCTGCCATAATCGACCTCCTGCAGGCGCTAATTGCCAGACCTGACGCGGACTGCAATGCATGTGCCACATGGACACAGTGGAGTTGCACCGCCCTGCCGAAAGCGGGCTCGGGGGATCTGCGTAAACATTGGTTTTTTGCAGCGCGGATCGACGTCGCGACGTAAGGGCGCTGCCGGCCTGTGCAGCGACGTCAGGCTCATGACGACCGCTTGTACGCTCTTCGACAGAAACTTGACGAGGCTGAAGGAAAAGGGGCCGGAACCGAGGCGGTGAGCAACTAGGCAAAAACTATCCGGCAAGCACCCGAGCGGCTCCTGGCGCCGCCCGGGCGAGGGTCTACCTTACCGTTTCAGGTTCACCAACTCCTGAAGCATTTCATCGCTGGTCGTGATGGCTCTCGAGTTGGCCTGGAACGCACGCTGAGTGATGATCATATCCACGAACTCCTTGCCCAGGTCTACATTCGACTGCTCGACCGCGCCCGACACAATGGTGCCCAACCCGTTGGTCGTGGGCGCGCCGGCGAGCGGAGCTCCGGACTCGACGGATTCGAGGAAGTGGTTGTCTCCGGCATTCACCAGGCCGTCTGGATTGATGAACCTGTTCAGGACCACCTGGGCCAAAGCTTCGGTCTGCCCGTTGGTGAATTGGGCAATGACCTTTCCCGTTTTGTCGACGCTGATTCGCTGCAAGGTGCCTGACGCATATCCGTCCTGAGTCTGGCTGATGACGCCGGAAGGCGATCCATATTGCGTCATGCCGGTGAAATCGACCGTCACGGTCTGCGGGGTGGTCGCGCCTCCGCCGATCGTGAGCGAGAGAGCCTGCGATCCTCCGGACGACAGCGCGCCTGCTGCCGTGAACACCAAGTCGGTTTGCGCCGTCGCAGCTCCGCTGTCGACCTGCGAATACAGGTCCCATGTACGTGCCGTCGAGGTCTTGACGAAATAAAATTGCAATTGATGCGAATTGCCGAGCGAATCGTAAAAGGTGACCCCAGTGGAGAAGTTATAGGTCGTCGGGTCGG
Source organism: Nitrospiraceae bacterium (assembly GCA_035715525.1). Lineage (GTDB taxonomy): Bacteria > Nitrospirota > Nitrospiria > Nitrospirales > Nitrospiraceae > JAHBWI01. The sequence continues at coordinate 10,923 of DASTLA010000004.1, read as the reverse complement.
TCACGGAGAATGCGGTCGTCGGCACGGTTGCATTGGCGTCCAGGTTGGCCACGATGTCCGCCGTCGTGCTGGCTTGTGGAGCAAAGGCGGTCGTGGTCAACGTGATGTCGTCGATGGTGCTGGTGATGTTCCCGGAGCTGTCGGCCTGATAGCCCTGCAGCAAGTAGCCGGCCGCATCCACCACCCGGCCTTGATTGTCCACCTTGAATTGTCCGGCCCTGGAATAAAAGTTGCCGCCGGCCGCGTCATTCAGCAGATAAAAGCCGTTTCCGTCGATCGCGAGATCGAAAGTATTCCCGGTGGTGGTCAACGACCCCTGCGAGAAATTTCTCTGCACATCGTTCATGAATACGCCCAGACCGATTTGGTCGCTTCCGGCTCCGCCCGACAAACTGGCCGAAATCAAATCCGAAAATGTGGCCCGGCTGGATTTGAACCCGGCCGTTCCCACGTTGGCGATATTGTTGCCGATCACCCCCATGGCGTTTCCGTACGAGCTCAGCCCCGTGACTGCCGTGAACATCGACGTCAGAATACCCATGACTTCCCCCTCCTCATCCGGCGCTCGTGCCGCTGTCTGTTGTATCCGCTACGCACTCTTCACTTCGGTGTGGTTCTGGTCGGCTGGCGATTGAGCCGCCTTCTGTAGGTCCACGCTCTGTTCCGTCAAGGACACGAGCTTCGACAACTGCTCGAGCTGGCTGAATTGCGCCGTTTGCGCGACGAAATCTTCATTCTCCATCGGCTTCAGCGGATCCTGATTCTGCAATTGCGTCACGAGCAATTTCAGAAAATCATCCTGCCCCAAGGCCTTCGGCCCGTCCGTCTTCGGGGCATCCGATGACGTCGTCGCGGTCGACTGCGTGATCACTTTGCTGAGATCCATAACGTTCCCCCCTATGCGAAGAAACTCACCCGTCCGTTGCCCGGCTCCCATACTGTCGTCGTAGACAATGCCTCGCTCTGCGTTGTCGGATGGTCTTCCGTCCTCTGTCCGGCGGCGAATGGATGCGGCCGTTGATAGGTAGACCCGCTTTCGCCACGACCCTGCTGCTGCTGATCCACGGTGACCCGTAGAAAACCCATCTCCAGCCCGTTCGTACGCAGCGATGACTCCAACTGGTGGCCCTGCTGCACCAACCCCTGGCCCAACGCTCCATGTTCCGTCCGAATATGGGCGTTGACCGTCACCTCGCTCATCATGACCCGGACCCGCAACGGCCCCATGTCGAGCGGGTCGAGGTCCAGCGTCACGGCCTTGAAGGCCTGAGGCGATTGCGCTCCCTCATCCGGCTGACGTACCGCCGGAGCCGGCGGCGCTGCGGAGAATCCTCTGACGTCGCTGTTGAGGCCTTGCTGAGAAGCAAGGGTGCCATTCGAATTACCGCCGACTAGGTCACTGGTGAAGTTGGACGGCGCCAACGGGGTCGTTGAGGGTTCCAATGACCGGTTCGGCCGTTCCGCATCTTCAGCCGAATGAAACTGCTTCGAGCCCGGTTCGCCCCTGTTCTCGTCCCGATTCCATTGCCGGAGATCCGCGGAGGGAGCGCTCGGGGCCGGCTCAACGGGCGATGACTGAGGAGCGCTTGGCACCGGAGCATGCGCTGTATCGGCCTGGGGGATGCCATCCTGCGTCACTCCTGTCGGCGACTTGGCCACGATCGCTGGTTCATGTCCTTCCGTTAGCGGCTCGACGGCTGCCTGCTGCAGGGCCGTGAGCTGCTCATCGCTTTGCCTGCCGCCCTGTGACAGGTCCACAGCCTGTCCTGCCTGCTGCACCTGTACCTTCCCCTGTTCGACCTCGCGGCCCTTGAGTACGTCAGCCCCTTCGGATGCGGGTTCTACCGGCGCCGGGGAGGCCAGGCCGTCTGGCAGTGCGCGGGGTTCGACCTGGTCGACATGGAGGTCCTCGGGTCTCTCCACTTCAAGCGGTGCCTGCTGCTGAAGACCCTGGACCGCCACCAGCGCGACGTCGATGGTGGTGCCCACCTGTGGCGGGGTCGTCTCTGCGGCCGATTCCGGCTGCCCGTCTGCCGACCGGTCCGCGTCAACTTCGGAATGAGCCTGCTCATCGGTCTGTCGTGCCCTAACCTTGCTGACCTCTCCAGACTCCGCATCGATAGGATGCTCCGGGTGCTCGGCGGCTTCCCTGGACTTTCCATGGTTGCATGGTTGCGATGCATGCCGATCGACCTTCGACTGTCTGGCAGTCCCCGTATTCTGCGGCTTGACAGAAGCAGTCTGCTCACCGCTCACTGCTGCGTCGAACACTGTGCCGAATGCATCCTTCCCCTGCCCGCCATCTCCCGAGTCCCTTCGTCGCACATCCGCCTGAACCGCGGAAGCCCCTGGTCCCTGCATAGGCGCCGTTGTCTGCTGTATGAAGCCGCTCATCATGTCGCTTCTCAGGATCAGAGTTGAGATCAGGGCGTCACTTTACAAATGGCATGCCACTCCGCTGCAGAGGAAAATTGCTCCGTGAGACCGCTTTTTAACGGGAACGATGTAGAGGGACCGAATCGGAAAGGAAGATTCTGCAGCGACAGAACGGCAATTCTTGCCGTTGAAACGGACCGAGCTTGTGATCAGGGAACGTTCAACAACTGCTCGGTGAGATGGGCGGCTCGCTCCGGCCTGATAACGGCCAGAATGGCGCCGGCCGATTTACCTTTGAGCAAGCGAAGCACCTCGATGGCCTTTCGCTCCGGCATCCGCTCCAAGCGGACGGCCGCTTCTTCCGGAGGCATCGCTTCGTAGATTTTGGCCAGCTGGGATTGGTGCACGTTGCGGTGTTCCGAGGCATCCCGACCCTCTCTGGCTTTGCGATCCGCCTCGGCTTTGGCTGCCGCTTCGTGACGTCTTTTCTGCGCCTCGGCGGTTTTTTCAAACCGGGTCAGGATCTGCTCGATCTCCGCCTTGAGTTCCAGTAAGTGCGTTTCCGCACCTCGCAGCGCAGCTTCTCGTCTGTCGAGCATACGCCTGCGTCGTTCCAGCATGTCGAGGATTTCTCGTGGCACCGACGTGGCAGGCCCTTGAATCGATGCGGATCCCTCGCTGCCGTGAATGTCCTTCCCGCCATGCGCTTTCCCTTGCTTGGCGGCAGGACCTGCATCTTCCGAACTGGATGGACCGTTGGAGACAGGCAAAAGGTCTTTTTCTGCAGCCTCGGTCACAGCCGACTCGGCCACGGACCCTCCCCCAAGCATCGAGATCCATAGAATGAGCAAGGCCAGCCAGGCCCATGGCGCCGGCACGCCTTGCTCGATGCTCCTGCTCACGATCAGCTCACTCCCGTTCGGCGCCACGTGCGATCGTCGATCAACCGTTGGTCCGCTTGCTCGGATCGGCGGCGCTGCTCCCGTATGCCCCGCTCATATAGAATGTCCAGCTTCTTGCGGTAGCGCGACGCGTCGAGAACCTCATCTCTCTTCGAGATCCACCGCTCTTGGAGAGAAGCTCGAGCCTGCTCTGCCGCCCGCTTTTCCGCGATCATCGTCTCCATTTCGTCCAGTCGCGCATAGAGATCGCCGACCGTCGTGCCGCCTTGCACTTGCGCCACGTACCGATCCGCCCCGAGGTCGGCCTGCCGGTCCAGCGCAGCCAGCCGCACGTCCGTCTCGTTCAGCGCCTGCGCCACTTCGGCCAGCTCCAATTTTGCCGCCTGCTCCAGCTGCAGGGCATAGGCCCGTAGCACCGCTAATTTCATTGTATTTTCTGAGCCAAGGCCAGCAGCTCTTCGACCGATTTGGCATAGGCAATCGGCTGTTGGATTTCCTGACGCAGGAAGCGGGTGATGTCGTCATGAGCGGAGACGGCTTTGTCGAGTTCCTTGCTCGTTCCCGGTTTATAGGCTCCGAGCGTGATCAGGTCTTCGGAGCGTCGATACAGGGCACTCCGTTCCACCACCAAGCGTGCGGCGGCATAATGCGCCGGCGACACGACATCCCGCATGACGCGACTCGTGCTCTGCAGAATGTCGATTGCCGGATAATGGTTGCGGGCCGCAAGCTCCCTCGAGAGCACGATATGGCCGTCCAGAATCGAGCGGACGGCGTCGGCCACTGGATCGTTCAGATCATCCCCGTCGACGAGGACGGTATAGAGTCCGGTAATCGCCCCTCCGCTCTGCGCCGTCCCGACGCGTTCGAGCAATTTTGGAAGGACCGCAAACACCGACGGGGTATAACCCTTGGTCGTGGGGGGTTCACCGATCGCCAAACCGACCTCACGTTGGCTATAGGCCAACCGCGACAGCGAATCCATCATCAACAGCACCTGTTTCCCACAATCCCGAAAATATTCCGCGATTGCCGTCGCCACCAGCGCTCCGCGGATTCGCACCAGCGGCGGCTGGTCGGATGTCGCTACGACGACCACGGAGCGTTCTCGGGTTTCAGGCGTCATATCGCGCTCCAAAAACTCCTTCACCTCGCGCCCTCGCTCCCCGACGAGAGCAATGACTCTCACATCGGCCCGGGTGTAACGGCTGATCATGCCCAACAACACGCTCTTCCCGACGCCCGATCCGGCGAACACGCCGATCTTCTGTCCCTGCCCGCAGGTCAACAGGGCGTTGACGGACCGAATGCCGAGATCGATCGGCTGCGTGATCCGGCTTCTGTGAAGCGGATTCAGCGGAACGGCGTGCAAGGGATAGCGCAGCTCCGACCGCAGCGGAGGAAGGCCGTCCAGCGGCTGGCCGAGTCCATCGAGAATGCGTCCCAGCAGCTGCGGACCGACCGCGACGGAGGCAGCATGGCCTTTCATGACCACCCGGCTGCCCGGCCCGATTCCCTGCATTTCGCCGAGTGGCATAAGGAGCACGCGGTCCTCCCGGAACCCCATCACCTCGGCCATGACCGTACCTTGTCCGTCCTCACGGGTGATTTCGCAGATCTCGCCCACGGACGTAAATGGACCCGACGCCTCGATGACGATGCCGACCGCCTGCGCCACCCGTCCGGTGACCGCCAGCGGCTCGGCCTGCTCGAGTCGTTCACGCAGCTTCACCGGTTTCTCGCTTTCGCAACGCTTCTCCTAGGCGAAACAGCTGGCTGTCCAACGTCGCATCGATCAGCAGACTCGCGGTCTGCACCATGCACCCGCCGGGGGTTATCCCGGCATCGCTTTCCAATTTGACCGTCAAGAGTCCATGCGGCGTTTGGCTCAACGATGTCCGGGCGGCTTCCAAATAGGGTACGTCCGACGGATGAACCCGTATACGAACCAATCCGCTTTCGTGTAAGTGTCCCAAGGCCGCCTTCACCTGCGCGACGATGAGTTCGCGCTTGTCCGCGACGGCGTCGCGCACCACCTTTTGGGCGATCATAAACGACAGCGCGGCGACTTCTTCCTCCACGGTATCGGACAACCCGCGCCACGTCTCTTCCAACTTCATGACCACGGCATTCACCATTGCCTGCTCGCGCTGGCGCTGAACCGCAATCCGTTCCATGACCTTTCGCTCTCCCTCGGCTGCCCCTCTCTCGAAATCCGTCAAGCCGTCCTCCCCGACCGGACTATTGCCCCGCGCGAAGTCGGCCAGCGGCACGGTGCGCAAACGAATATTGCCGGAACGAATCAGGGTGTTCTTGAGCACCGTGTTCTCCTGCCGCAACCGATAGAGTTCCAGCAGCCGCGTCACCGTCAGCTGCACGAGATCCTGCTGAAATGGCTTGGCCAAAAAGTCCGCGGCGCCGGCTTTCATCGCCCGCACGGCGGTTTCCACGTTGCCGTATCCCGTCATGACGATGCCCAGCAGCCTCGGATCGTAGTCGAGTGCCTGCTGCAGCACCGTAATTCCATCGGTGCCGGGCAGCTGCACGTCGGTAATCAGGATGGCGACGGGCTGGCTGCGGAGTCGCGCAAGCGCTTCCTCGGCATTGCTGGCCGTCAGGACGCAGTGGCCGTCGCCGCGCAACATTTCCGCCAGCAGGTCGCGGATCGGAAGCTCGTCGTCGACCACGAGGATGGCGCGAGGCGCCAGCTCTTTTTCCGGTAAGCCGGACAGTGCGCGGTGGGGCTGGAATCCGGCCGGCGCTCCAGCCATTTACAGCATCTCCTCTCCGCCCGATCCTGCGATGACAATCCGGCCTTCTTCTTCCAATTTGCGACAGACTTTGAGGATATTCTGCTGTGCCCGTTCCACGTCCGCGACTTTGACCGGCCCGCGGGTCTCCATGTCTTCCTTCAACATTTCGGCTGCGCGGCTCGACATGTTCTTGAGGAACTTGTCTTTGACTTCCGGCGCGGAGCCTCGTAACGCGATGGGCAGGTCTTCCTTGCTGATCTCTTTCATCACCTCTTGCATGGCGCGGTCTTCGAGCTTCACCAGGTCGTCGAACACGAACATCAAGGCGCGGATGCTGTCCGCCAAGGCCTGATCTCGTTCTGTGATCTTGGCCATGATGGTGCCCTCGGTATTCTTGTCCATGCGAGTCAGGATCTCGGCCATCAGTTCAGGGCCGCCGACCGTCATGCTGGAAGAACCGGTGGTGGCCGCCAACACTTCCTGCAGACTCTCGCTGAGCTCCGTGAGCACCTCCGGTTGGACTTCCTGCATGGTCGCCAATCGGAGGGCCACGTCGTTGCGGAGGTTCTCGGGGAGCATGCCGAGCACAGGGCCGGCTTGCTCGGCCTCCATCTGCGCCAGGCATACGGCAATCGTTTGCGGATGCTCCACCCTCAGCAACTGCACCACCGTGCGCGCATCGACCCATTTCAACGAATCGATTCCGGGATAGGTCTTGGTGTTCAAGGAATCCAGCATGCGCGTGGCCTTTTCCGGGCCAAGAGCCTTGACGAGAATCGCCTTCATGAATTCTTTCCCTTCGAAGGCCACTTCCCCTGATGCGCTGGCCTTTTCGAACTCGGCGATGACGCTGTCCTCTTCGTCTTTGGTGATATTGGCTGTATCGCGCATATACGTGCCCAGCTTGCGGATATCGCGCGGATCGAGCGATTTCATCACCGCCGCCGCCGCCTCTTCCCCGATCGCGCGCAGCAGGATCGCCGCCTTTTGCTCACCGGTCAGTTGCTTCGGCATGACGGAGACCGCCTCACGCGTTGCCCTTCAACCACTGCTTGACGACGACGGCGGTGTTGGCGGGATTATTCTTGGCCATTTCCAAAACCTGGGCAGGCTGCTTGGCAACGATGGCCGCCTCGACTTGTCCGACCGACGCCGGCAAGGCCGGCGTCTCGGCTTGCATGGCCGCCGGGCCGGAAGCCGCGAGCATGCCCATCAGCGGCCGAACGACCATGAACAAAATCAGCAGGAATAAGACCCCGCCGACGGCGTAACGGATATAGGGCATCCACATCTTCGTCGGATCCGGCGCGGATTCGACACCAGCGCCCGCCGGCTCTTCGGATGCGAATCCGAATTGGACGTTCACTACTTCCACCTGATCCTGTCGTTCCGAGGAATATCCCATTGCCTTCTTGACGATATCCTCGATCCTCTTCATTTCTTCTTCTGCGCGTGGGACGTACTTCTTCGGAGACTCCGCCGACCCGTCCACAGCCTTCACGGCCTCATAGGTGCCGTCCACCAACACCGCGACGGACAGCTTCTTGATCGTTCCGATAGGTTCGACGATTCGAGATACAGTGCGGCTGATCTCGTAATTCACGGTTTCGTTTTTCGTCTGGTTGCTGCTGGAGCTGGTCTGAGAGGCCTCGGCATCGTTGCCGCCCGGCACGTTCGATTCCACGCCAGGCACCCCCCCGGACATACCGTTCACGCCGCTCGCTTTTTCCTGCCCCCGCTGTTCGCTGCGCACCACTTGCCCGTTCGGATCAAATCGTTCTTCCGTCGTTTCCACTTTGCGGAAATCGAGCACGCTGGATACGCGAACGACGGCCTTGTTGACGCCGACGATCTTTTCGAGCATCGTCTGGATACGCGCTTCAATGTCTTTTTCGAGGGTGCGCTGGTATTCCAGCTGCGTCCCCGACAGACCGGCCGAGTCGTCGCTCGCGACGTTGGACAACAAATTCCCGTGCCCGTCGACCACCGTCACGTCCTTCGCCATCAGTCCCTCCACGCTGCTGGACACCAGGTGGACGACCCCTTGCACTTGCGCCCGGCTAAGCGCTTGGCTCGCTCGAAGCGAGACCACGACGGAGGCACGAGGCCGGTCCTGCTCCGTCGCGAACAATTTGCGTTCCGGTATCGCCAAATGGACGCGTGCCCGATCGACTTCCGGCATCTGCGCAATGGTCCGGGCCAATTCTCCCTGCAAGGCACGTCGGTAATTCAGCTTCTGAACGAAATCCGACATCCCCAGGGTCGAGCGATCGAAAATTTCGTACCCTACACCACCACCGTGAGGCAGACCTTGCCCGGCCAGTTCGAGCCTCAAATCATGCACCTGCGCATTGGGAACCAGAATGGTCGTACCGCCGTTCGACGTTTCGTACGGCACCTTGCCGTCCTTCAACTTGTCGATGATGGCGGCCGCGTCGTCCGTCGCCAGGTTGGCAAACAGCACCTGCATGTCCGGCTGTTGGGTCCAGAGAGCCACCGCAATCAGGCCGGCCACGGAGCCCGCCAGTGCGACGAGAATGATGAACCGCTGACTGATCGTGAATTGGCTGAAATTGGGCAGCATAGCGCGAAGAATCCTCTACTCCGTATCCTCTCCCATGGAATGCTCAGACTTGCATGCGCTGGATTTCCTCGTACGCCGAGATCAATTTGTTCCGTACCTGCATCATGAGTTGAAACGACACGTCGGCCTGTTGCAACGCCACCATCGTCTGGTGGATGTTCTGCGACTGACCCGTGACGAGTTCTTCCACCGCTTTGCTGGCACCGGTCTGCGCCTCATTGATCGAACTGATGGCGTCCTTCAGCGAACCCATGAATTGTGAGGTGGCCCCCGACTCCGAGGTTGACCCCGGGGCTTGAATTTCCGACATCTCGGTCGGCCGGGGGAGGTTCACACCGTTCAAGCGAAGGTCCGTCATGGCTATTTCCCGATCTCCAGCGCCCGATTCCACATCGTGCGCGTGGCGTTGATGGCCTGCACATTGGCTTCATAGGCGCGTGAGGCGCCGATCATGTTCACCATCTCTTCCATGACATTCACATTCGGCATCTTGACGTAGCCGTTTTTGTCCGCATCGGGATGGCGGGGGTCATACAAAACCTGCCCCGGTTTCGGATCCTCGATCACCCTCGCCACTTTGACGCCATCTAAGACACGCGCCCCGGGCGTGCCAGCCACCTGCTTGAACGCCCGTTGAAACGCCGTTCCGATTGGAGCGGACTGGAACACCACATCACGGCGCCGATACGGTCCCCCGCTGCTGGTCCTGGTAGACTGCGCATTGGCCAAGTTGCTCGCGATGACGTTGAGGCGATGCCGCTGCGCATCCAGCGCGGACACCGACGCCGCCAAACTATCACTGAAATCCATGGGTCACCTCACCGTTAAGTCTTCGATTGCCGGAGCGTTACCGCCCCTCCCGGATGGCCGCCAACAACTGACGAAAACGCATTCCGAGGATCGTGGCGGCGGTGTTGTACTGCATTGCGTTATCCGACATCTTCGCCATTTCCAACTCTATATTGACGGTATTGGCGTCGAGGGGGAGATCGCCGGCCGGGACCTCTTCTATCTTTCCCGACACCCGCTGCACTCCGGTGCCCTTGGGTCCGAAATGACTGTGATGGGTTGAAGCCAAGGTGATGGGCACATTCCCCCGTTGCGCCGATGCCAAGGCTTGCCCGAAATTGAGATCGCTCGCGCGGTACCGAGGCGTTTCTTCATTGGCGATGTTCGCAGCAATGATCTGCTGGCGTGCGCCCCGGAGATCCAGCGAACGTTGCAGCAACTGCATCGTCTTGTCGATAATCGTCATCAGCGAACCTCCGTTCTGCCTCATCCTTGCGTGGGGCTCGTAACTAAGGCTGCAATCGTCATACCGTCTTGCCGCAACCGTACCTCATCACCCGATGCCTGTGGGGCAATACCGTCCCGTCGGCAAATCTTGCTCTTGATCGGTAAGAACTTCCCGGCGGCCTGCTCCTTACGCCTTGTCCGCCGTCACCTGATAACCCATATCCCGATATTCCCGAAGCTTGTTTCTCAATGTCCGGATGCTGATTCCCAACTCTTTGGCGGCGTGGGTTCGATTTTCTTTTACCCGTGCGAGCGTCTTGAAGATCAGGTCTCGCTCCATTTCCCACAGGGATCCGTGCGTGCTCGGAAGGGCGGGCGACACGACCGCTTCCGGCTCTTTCGCCGCGACCGTGCCGTCTCCTGCCAACAGGTGCTCCACATCCACGACTCCGCCGGACGCCACGAGAATCGCGCGCTCCATAACATTTTCCAATTCGCGGACGTTGCCCTTCCAAGGGCGACCTTGAAGATCCCGAATCGCACGCTCGGACAGGGAAGGGGCTGTCAGCCCGTTCCGTACCGCCGACGCTCTAAGAAAATGTCGCGCCAACAATGGAATATCCCCCGTGCGCTCCCGTAAGGGAGGAACCGTGACCGGGAACACGTTCAGGCGATAAAAAAGATCTTCTCTGAATCGTCCCTGGGTGACTTCGTGATACAGCGACCGATTGGTAGTGGCGATAACCCGGATGTTGACCGGCACCGGCTCGCGCCCGCCGATCCGATCGACTTCCCGCTCCTGAAGAACCCGCAACAATTTGGCCTGGAGGCCCAGATTCATCTCGCTGATTTCGTCGAGAAACAGCGTACCTGTATGCGCCATTTCGAATTTGCCGAGTTTTCGCTGGATGGCGCCCGTGAACGCGCCGCGTTCGTGTCCGAACAACTCACTTTCTAAGAGGCTGTCCGGCAGCGCTGCGCAGTTCAAGGCAACGAACGGGCGATGGGCACGAGGGCTCCGGGCATGGATATAGCGGGCCATCAATTCTTTCCCCGTGCCGCTCTCACCGCT
>DASTLA010000003.1:0-7107 GCA_035715525.1 Nitrospiraceae bacterium | reverse complement strand
TGGACGTTGAAGAGCTGGTCCCTTTGCTCCTGCCCCAAACCTTCGAGCAAGGTCTCGAGGTAACACTGCCCCGGTTGCGTCAGGACCTTGGCAGTTCCATGCTCCGGTGGATTGTCCGAGAAGTGCATCTGGCCCTCCCGGTCGGTCCAGGTATACATCTCGGCGCGGACCGGTGCTTCGGCCAGGGCGGAGGCCGTGCACAACAGTAGGCCGACCGCGAAGAAAGATCGCATGTGGATCGCTCCGGTGAGTGACGAACAGACGGTCCGACAGCCCTTGTGAAGTCTAGCAGACTCGGTGCACCGGGCAAGTTCTGCCGGATTTTCGGACAGAAGCAGCGACCGTCCGCAACTCAGGGATGCCGGCGGCTCCTCCATTATAAAGGCAGGGCGCTCTCGCGCCCGCGTTCGGGGTCGACGACATAGCGCTGATGGCGCAAGGCCAACCACCGGCTGAGCCAAAACCAGACCACCATCACCGGAACCAGCATGCCGGCGATCTGCGTGGCGGTCACCCCCAGCGCCTTGATTCCCGAAACGAGCCACCCGGTCGAGGCGTCGCCTCCGCGTGAGACAGCCGTATCGATAAAATTCTTGGCTTTATATTTTTCCTCCCGGCTCAGCACCGTGAACAGCACTTCGCGGGCCGGCTTGGACAACGCATATTCCCCTACCCGGCGCAGAACGGAGAACATCACGAACACCACCAGACTGGGCCAGAGCGCGATACCCAGAAACCCGAACAAGCTCACGGCGGGCAGAACGAGCAAGGCGGAGACGAGGCCGAAGCGAGCCAAGAGCCGGTTGGTAATGAAGAACTGCGTGAGCCAGGTCAGAACATTGGTCGAGAAATCCAACAGAGAGAACAAACGGGTCCTTACTTCAGGCGTGGCGAGGTATTCCGCGACGAGGCGCGTCTGTTCGAAATACAGAAACGTGGCCGTGGCGGTGAGCAAGAACAGATACCCGCAGATGCCAAGCAAATAGGGCGATGAGAGGGTGAGCCTGACACCGGACCAGAAGGCCCCGCCTAAGGGGTCGCCGACATTTGGCCCGTGAGACGGCCTGCGCTCATGGCTCCAGCCTTCCAGGCGCGCGATGCAGCCCATACAGGCCAGCATGAACAGAGCGGACGCGAGCATCAGCACCGGTACGGGAAACAAATAGGTGAGACCGGTCGTGATCAACGGGCCGAGCAAGGCGCCGGTGGTGCCGCCGGCGGCCACCAAGCCGAACAATCGCTTTCCCTGTTCTGGGCTGTACAGGTCGGCCATGAAACTCCAAAAGACCGACACCACGAACAGATTGAAGACCGAGAGCCATACAAAGAATCCGCGTGCAACCCACGCCATGTATTGCGCGCCCGTCATCAACAGATAGAAGGCCGCCAAATTGGCGATGAAGAAGCCATACACCGCGTGCAGGAGCCGATAGCGCGAGTATCGAGCCGAGAGCCATCCGAAGAGGGGCGTCGCCGCAAGGAGCGCGAGGAAGGTCCCGGTCATCATCCAAGGGAGATTCTTGATGCCCCCTTCAATGGCCATCTCATCCCGCACGGGACGCAGAATGTAGTAGCCGCAAAGGAGACAGAAGAAATAGGCGAACGACCAGGCGAGCGGACGCACTTCGTGAGGTTCGACCTGAGCGAAGCGGGCCAACGACCGGCGGATGGACTCCATGCGGCTCCGAATGAGAGCCCAGTGTAGCAGGGGACCGCGTCGCCGTGCGGAAAAATTTGTTACAATGCCGCGCCCTGCTCACTGAAAGGCACGATGAGATGTCTCATACGATCATCGATCTGAGAAGCGACACCGTCACGCGCCCCACCGCACCTATGCGCGAGGCCATGGCGCGCGCTGAGGTGGGCGATGATGTCTATGGCGAAGACGCGACCGTCAACCGGCTGCAGGCCATGGGCGCTGCGCTGGTGGGCAAGGCGGCGGCGTTGTTTGTTCCATCGGGCACGATGGGAAATCAGCTCTGCCTCCGCGCGCAGGCCGAACCGGGCCGCGAGGTGATCGTCGATTCGCAAGCGCACATCGTGCGCTACGAGCAGGGCGCAGCCGGGGCCTTGGCCGGCGTGCAGCTTCATTGGGTCGCCGGCGCACAGGGGATCCTGGCACCGGAGCAGATCGAGGCCGCCATTCGACCGAAAGATCCCTACACGATTCAAACCGCCCTCATCTGTCTGGAAAACACTCACAACGCCGGCAGCGGGAGCGTCTACCCTATCGATCGAATCCACGCCATCGCGGAGGTAGCCGGCCGGCATCGCCTTCCGATGCACTTGGATGGCGCTCGGCTCTTCAATGCCGTGGTGGCGTCCGGCGTTTCCGCGGCGGACTATGCGCGACCGTTCCGCACGGTGACGTTCTGCCTGTCAAAAGGGCTTGGCGCTCCGGCCGGCTCCTTGATCGCGACCGATGACTTGGACCTGCTGGACCGGCTTCGCCGGTTCCGGCGGATGTACGGAGGAGCCATGCGCCAAGCCGGGATCCTGGCGGCCGCGGGCCTCTACGCTCTCGAACATCACATCGATCGGCTCGCGGAAGACCACGCCCACGCGCGGCGGCTTGCGACGCTCCTGGCGGCGATTCCCGGCGTTGCCCTCGATCCGGAACGGGTCGCCACGAACATCGTCTTCTTCGACATCACCAGCCGGCGACATTCAGTCTCCGAGGTGGTCGCCGCGCTGAAGCAACAAGGCCTGCTGATCAGTCCCGTCGGACGGTCGACGTGCCGTGCGGTCACGCATCTCGACGTCTCCGGCGATGACATCGAACGAGCGGGCCTGCTCCTCGCTGACACGTTACGATGAACAGTGCATGCGCTCGCATTGACAGGCTTCGTAGCCCCTTTTAGAATGCCAAGTATCGTGAAAAGGCCGGAAGGTGCGCGTGACGTCTCCCGCAGTGTCGTTTCAACAAATCAGCCGCATTCTTGATCTCACAGACCAACTCGGGTTGAATCGCGAGTGGGTCGAGATTCCGTTGTCACCGGAGCGCCCGGGCCTCGTCCGTCGCCTGTCGAACGGAAAACTGGAAATCGTGGTCGATGCAGACCAACCGTTCGATCAATGGCTGTCCGGTTTGGCGGAGCAGATTCGATCCGTCCACCGTCCGTAACGAGTCTCGAGTCCTCATCGCGCCATGGATGCTTCACCTTTCAGTACCGCCGACGGTTCCCCCACTGCCCCGCCTACCGCGGCCGAGCTGCAAGCGGAACTCCTCGACGTGCCCGAACCTCCAGAAGCACCGCCGACGGTCGAACCGCCCGGCTTCGACGAGGCACTGGCGACAGCGCTTCGCTATGTCCGCGCCAAGCGGGGCGGAGATCTAGTCGGGATCATTCTGGTCGGCTCCGGCGCCAGAAAAAATGTGACGGCTCACAGCGACATCGATCTGATCGTGCTGGTCAAGGGAGCCGCCGACGGGCAGGAATACATTCGGGTGGGGGACCGCTTGGTCGACATCCGCTACGGAGAGCACAAGACCGTCGGAGAAGACATCGAAGCTTCTCCTCGCCTGGCTCCGCTCCTGCGAAAAGGACGGGTGCTGTACGACCATGAAGGGATCGCCGGGAAACTCGTCGATAAGGCCGCGCAACGATTCCGCCAAGGGCCGGCGCCGACGAGCTTGCATGAACAGATACGCCTGAAGGCCGACTGCCTGCATCTCCTCGGGAAGGTCGAAGACATGCTCGAGCGGCCGACCACGGCGCACTACCTCCTTCAAATCTTCTTCGAAGAATGCGTGACGGCGTTTTTCCGCATTCGAGGGCTCTGGCTCACATCACCGGTTGACGTCCTGCGTTTCATGGCCTCACGAGATCAGGCATTGGGCGACGCAGCGAGTCAATTTTTGAGCGCCGCCACGCTGCACAACCGACTCAATTGCGGACGGCGGTTCGCCGATATCTTGTTTAAAGACGTGCCTCTGCCGCCCCGGGTGGACTAGCCCCGAACCGCGGCGTTCGTAGCGACTGTCTCACGCCAACCAGCCAGTCGGCAGGGCAACGAAGAGAGGATCACCATGGAATTGGGATTCATCGGACTGGGCAAGATGGGCATGAGCATGGTGGCGCGCCTCCAGCAGGGCCGCCATCGCGTGGTGGTCTACGATCGAGTCGCCGAGGCGGTCGCGCAGGCCACGACTCATGGATGCGTCGGGTCCACGTCCTTGAGCGATCTCGTCGGCAAACTGACGGCGCCACGAGCGGTATGGATCATGGTGCCGTCGGGGGCGCCGACCGAGGAGACGGTCCAGGCGATCGCCGCGCTGCTCGAGCCCGGCGACACGATCATCGACGGAGGAAATACCCGTTTCCATGACGATGTCCGGCGCGCTGCCGAGCTTGCGAAAAAGGGCCTGCATTACGTCGACGTCGGAACGAGCGGCGGGATCTGGGGACTCAAACTCGGTTACTGCATGATGGTCGGCGGCGAGGAGGCTCCGGTCAAACGGTTGAGTTCGATCTTTCAAACACTCGCGCCGGAGGCCGGTTGGGCTCACATGGGCACGCATGGCGCAGGCCACTACGTGAAGATGGTGCATAACGGCATCGAATACAGCATGATGCAAGGCTATGCCGAGGGCTTCGAGCTCATGGCTCGAAGCGAATACCAGCTCGATCTCGCCAAGATCGCGGATCTTTGGATGCACGGCAGCGTCGTTCGGTCCTGGCTGCTGGAATTGGCTGCCGGGGCCTTGAAGGAAGATCCGAAACTGGTCAAGCTGAAGGGGTACGTTCAGGATTCCGGCGAAGGGCGGTGGATGATCCAGGACGCCATCGACAAGGACGTGCCCGTCCCGACCCTGACAGCCGCGCTCTTCACCCGCTTCCGTTCTCGTCAGGAGCAATCGTTTGCTGAAAAAATGCTGGCGGCTCTGCGCAATGCGTTCGGCGGACACAGCGTCCGCCGCTGACTAGGCGCGACGACGACCCATGTCTGCCCCGCCGACTCCCATTCAGATCAACGCCGCTCCGGAGGCGCAGACGCCCGTCGAGGGCTGTACCGTCGTGATTTTCGGCGCCTCCGGCGATCTGGCCCGTCGCCGTTTGATCCCCGCGCTGTACAATCTGCTGTTGGACGGTCTTCTGCCGAAGAAATATGCGGTCATCGGACTCGGCCGCAAACCCATGACCGATGAAGCGTTTCGTGATGTCGCCCGGGACGGCATCATCCATCATTCACGTCAGCCGCTCGTGCAGGACAGCTGGCAAGAGTTCGAGCGGCACCTGTTCTACCTTCGCGGTGATAACGGCGATCCCCGAACCTATGACGCCTTGCGCGATCGCGCGGAACAGATCGAACGGTCGATGGCGCTGCCCGGCAATCGGATCTTTTATTTGAGCATCCCCCCGAGCTCGTTTGCCCCCGTGTGCGAGGGGCTGGCCGGCGCCGGCTTGGCCACGACCCCTCAGAACGGCAAGCCCTATTCGCGCATCATCGTCGAGAAACCGGTCGGGCGCGATTTGGCCTCCGCCCGGGAAATCAACGCCGTGACGGGCAAAGTGTTCGATGAGTCTCAAATTTTTCGAATCGATCATTATCTCGGCAAGGAGACCGTCCAAAACCTCATGGTGGTCCGGTTTGCCAACAGCATCTTCGAACCTATTTGGAACCATAAGTACATCGACCATGTGCAAATCACCGTCAGCGAAGCGGAAGGCGTCGGCACGAGGGCGACATACTACGAAGAAGCGGGCGCGCTGCGCGACATGGTGCAAAACCACCTGCTGCAGCTGCTCTGCCTCGTCGCCATGGAACCGCCGTACTCGCTCGACCCGAACGTCGTGCGGGATGCCAAGATGGAAGTCTTGCGCTGCCTGCGCCCGATTGCGGGAAAGGACGTGGAGCGCTTCACCGTTCGGGCACAATACGCGGAGGGCACAGCGCACGGCACACCCGTTCCGGGATATCGCCGAGAGAAAGGCGTCAATCCCAACTCTATGACCGAAACGTATGTCGCAGTGAAATGCTTCGTGGAGAACTGGCGCTGGTCGGGAGTTCCGTTCTACCTTCGAACCGGGAAGGCACTGCCGAAGCGGGCCAGCGAGGTGGCCGTCCAATTCAAAGACATCCCACAGATCCTCTTCAATGCGAATCCCACCAGGCCCCAACCGGCCAACGTGTTGGCGCTGCGTATTCAACCCGACGAGGGGCTGTCGCTGCGAATCGTTTCCCGTGTGCCCGGCACGAGAGAGCAGACGCATCCGGTCGAAATGGACTTCAGCTATTGCGAGGTGTTCGGACGGCCCTCTCCGGAGGCCTATGAACGATTGCTGCTCGACGTGATGGCCGGGGATGCCTCACGGTTCATGCGACGGGACGCCGTGGAAGCGTCATGGGCATGGGTCACGAACATCCTGGAAGGCTGGGCGCAACAGAACCTGCGCTGGCTCCCTGAATACCGGGCAGACAGTTGGGGCCCAGTAGAGGCGGAGCGCATGATACAGAACGACGGTCGAAGCTGGCGCGTCCTATAATCCCAGCTGCCGTCTGATCTCGCTCTTCTTTCCGATGCCCCCGATGAATCGAAGGAAGGTTCCTCCCTCGAACAGTGCCAGCGCCGGCAGCGAGCTGACCTCGTATTCGGCGGGAATCTGAAAATTTTCCTGTACGTTCATTTTATACACCGCCACCTTTTCCCCTACCTCCGCTTGGAGGCGCTCCAATTCCTGCAGCAGCGCGACGCAATGCCCGCACCCGGGCTGCCAGAATTCCACGAGCACCGGCGTGGCCGCCCGCTCGACCACCCGGTCGAAATCCCGATCGGTGACGTCGCGGATCATGCTCCAACGCTTCCGGAAACGGTAGGCGCGAAGATCCGTTCGTACAGCAGGGACCCGAACAGACGGTAGCCTTCCGTCGTGAGATGCAGCCCGTCGTTCGAATAGGGAGCGGCGAGCTGCAGCGAATCGGGCTCGGCAGTGGCGGCGAACAGATCCAAATAGCGCAGCTTTTTCCTTTCGGCATACTGCGCGATCATCGCGTTGAGACGCTGCCGCCTGTTGATGTGCTCGGCCACCCACGACGAGGCGTCATGATCGCGCTCGGCCTCTTCCACGCGGATCGACGGAACGGTAACGGGAACAGGAAGAATCG
>DASTLA010000002.1:0-8577 GCA_035715525.1 Nitrospiraceae bacterium | reverse complement strand
GCAGGATCGATTCCGGTTTGGTTGAAGTGGAAGCCCACCTGTTCGCGATGGAGGGGAACCGCCGAGCCCTTGGCGAGATCCCAGACCATCATGCCGCCCAAGCGCTGCACCTGCTCCGCGCTTAGCCCTTGGATTTTCCCGGAATAGGATTTGGAAAAGTCCGGCAACCGATAGTCTTTGATCACGTCATGCGGATCCAAATACTGGAGCGTATCCGTCCTGACCAGGAGCGGCATGTCCGTAAAGCCCTTGATGAAATCGATATCCTGCATATTTTCGTCGACGATGATCTTGCTGGCGCCGAGGAAGAGCGCCCCGTCCGTTTCCGGCCGCACCGGAATCCAGTAATCCGCACGGCTCGCCGTCGGATTGTATTCGGGCGTGATGACGACCAACCGGGCGCCGCGTTCCATACATTCCAACTTCCAGTGCGCTTCCGGCATCTTGTTTTCGACGAAATTCTTGCCCCAGCTCGTGTTCAGTTTGGAGAAGCGCATGTCGTTGAGGTCGATATCGCAATTCTGCGTGCCGTTCCACCAGGGCTGCGACGGGTCTTGGTCGCCGTGCCAGGTATAGTTGTTCCAATAGCGACCCCCTTGCGCCTGGTCCGGACCGATCTTTCTGATCCAGCTGTCGAGCAGCGGAAGCGTGCAGTTGTTGAGCCTCGTATTGCCGTGCTTGCCCATGAGACCCAAAATCGGCATCCCGGCTCGATGCTTGAAAGTCCGTACGCCCGCGCCCTTCATCATTTCGATCATTTCCGGCGCATAGCCCTGCTCCCGCAACCGCCGCGCGCCCGCTTCGCCGCTGTACCGGGTGGCGATGAGGATCATGCCCTTGGCGATGTAGGTGAAGGCGGTATCCCAGGAGACGCGCACCATGTCGTCCAGATAGCGTGCATTGAACTTGTACTTGCTCTTGGTGTCCGGCGTGAGCTCGGGGGAGCCGTCGTCCATCCATTGCTTCCAGCCCTTCCGCATCAGCGGTCCCTTCAAGCGGTAGGGGCCGTACACGCGGCGATGGAACGTGAACCCCTTCAAGCACATGCGTGGGTTGTGCGCGAACGTCCCACGGTTGCCGTAGAGATCTTCATAGGTCTGGTGATCGTAGTTCTGTTCCACCCGCATCACGATGCCGTTTCGGACGAAGGCCCTAATACGGCACGCATGCGTGTCATTAGGCGAACAGCACCAGGTAAATGATGAGTCATACCGATACTGATCATGGTAGACGCGCTCCCACGACCGATCCGGATATTCCCCGAGCGGGTTACCGACCTCGACGACGGGCTGCAACGCGGTCAAGGCCAGCACCTTGTCCGCCACGGCGACCGCCGCCACCGTCCCCGCCGAGATCTTGAGAAACTGTCTGCGGGAAAACTGCATCATAAGAACCTCCTCATAATAAGGACACAACGACTATGGCGCCGTGACCCTCACAACGCCATGTGGAGACCGAACGGCAGCCTGCTGTGGCCACACCAGCGTGATGCGATTCGATCGTGCACCCGAGCTGCTCGCGCAATGAACAGTCCCCTTCAGGACACTAGGAACAGCCCGAGTTCAAATGAAGCCGCGGCCTGCGTCTGCATCTCGCGTGCCGTAATTGACCGTCGAGCACCGCTCGCATAAATGGGGCGAATGGCGCAGGGATCGATGAGGAGGATGGATTCGGGACGGGTCGCGTAAGAGCCACGCCCACGGATTTTCGTGGAGGGACCGGCTTCCCCACCGCGATGTGTCGTGGGCGATCTCAATCGAATCCGGGCCGAGAGGCGATCACGCCGGAAGAGCAGGACGACAGCAGACGGCCTGTGGTCCGCCCCAGGCCGATTCGCGGTGGTCTCACGAGAGGGAAGCTAGGAAATGATGGTGGTCGCCCCTCGCGCAGGGCGGCGGATGGCAAGCTTGTGCATGCGGCTACGAAGCGTGCTCGGCGCAAGGCCAAGTTGTGCGGCAGCGCCTTCCGGTCCTTCGATCTTCCAATCGGCGAGTGTCAGCGCACGGAGGATGTGGCGCCGCTCCTCGTCTTCGAGCGTATTGATGCGTCCCTTGGCCGCACCGCTTTGCTGCAGCCCATGATGCTGCTGCTGGACGCTTTGACGCAGGCCAAGCAAGGCCGGATCCACCCGCAACAAGCGGTCCTGGCACAGAATGAGCCCGCGCTCGATAAGATTTTCCAACTCGCGAACGTTCCCCGGCCAAGCATATTGCACCAACCGGTCCATCGATTCGGGCTCGAAATCTTCGCAGGGTCGTTTGAGCCGTCGGGCATGCTGTCGAAGAAAATGCCTTGCCAATAACGGAATATCCTCGGGACGCTCGCGCAGAGGCGGCAAATGCAGCGGAAACACGTTCAAGCGATAGAAGAGATCGCTCCGGAAACGGCCTTGCTCGATGGCGGCGGCCAAATCTGCATTGGTCGCCGCAATGATGCGGACGTCGACGGGAACGGGCTTCATCCCGCCGAGGCGATCGATCATGCCGTCCTGCAGCACGCGCAACAATTTCGCCTGTGCCTCAAGCGGCATTTCTCCGATCTCGTCCAGAAACAGCGTCCCTCCGTCGGCCAATTCGAATCGACCGACGCGGCGCTGATCGGCACCGGTGAACGCGCCCCGTTCGTGTCCGAAGAGTTCGCTCTCGATGAGTCCCGACGGCAATGCGGCGCAATTCAACCGGACGAAGGCGCGGTTGCGGCGAGGACTCCATTCGTGGATCGCGCGGGCCAGCACCTCTTTACCGGTTCCCGTTTCCCCTGAAATCATGACTGCAGCGGTCGTGGGAGCCGATTGGCGGGCCAGTTCGACGATCTCGCCGAAGGATTGGCTGCGCCATACCATGTCGTGGCTTTGGGCCGATTTCAGCTCTTCCGCCAGATAGACGTTTTCCCGCGCCAGCTGCTCGCGAAGCCGGTTGATTTCTTCATAGGCGCGGACATGGGCGATGGCGAGCCCGATCTGCGTGGCCACTTGCTGGAGAAACTCGATCAGCTCGGGCTCCGGATCCCCGCGCTCCATGCTGCCGATATTCAAGGTGCCGAGACAGGCATCCTGCACCAACAGCGGCACGTTGATCATGCGAGCCAGGCCTTCCTTCAAGTAAAACTCGTCTTCCAAAAACAGCCGCTCCCGCTGGAGATCGGAACGGACGTTCACGCGCCGGTTTTCGTAGACCCATCCGACCGCACTGTTGACCCGTGGAATGATGGCATCCCGTTGCAAGACCACGTGAGAGAGATTCGTCTCGACTGCGTAAAATCGGAATGCATCACATTCGGAATCATAGACCGTGATGCCGGCCCGCTCCCACCGGATGACCTGCGCCAGCTGCTCGGTGATCGCGCGGAACAAGCTTCGGCTGTCGCGCTGCGAGATCAGCACGTTCGTGACCGACAGCAGCGTGCGATAACTCAGATCGGCACGATTCATCCTGCTGCGCTCCTGCGGCCGAGCTTCAGCACCCGAGTCAAACGTTCCTGAGTCCCGCCGAACCGCGGGGGAAGTTTCGGATAGCATAGGCGGAGAAGTGGTTACCAACATGCGCCCATTCAAAATACCATATCGCTCGGTCGAGAGGATCCTTGCCGGAATCTCCGCCGCGCTCGTCGGGGGCCGTGACGGTATCGACGGCGCGCGATTCGTCTGGGCACCCCCGGATTGCTTCTGATTGAGAAAACCCTACGCCAAGAATCATGAAGATTTGTCGAAGAACCCGTGAAGTTCTCTGGACGGCGACCTTCAACGCGTGGGTGTGAACCCTCGCTGAATCCTGGCGTCATCTCCGGACCTCAGGCGTGACGGGCTGCGTCCACCTTCCGGGCCCAGCAATCCCGAACCGGGTCCGATGGACGGCGCAAGCGGAAATCGAGCCGAGCCCAGGTCAGGGCTCCGGGGCGGTATGGTGGAAGGCTTGAACCGCTCACGTCCCATCGTCGTTCCCGGTGGGGCGAACGGCGACCGGGGCGAAGCCCTCTCGAGACTGCCGGTCCGGCGCCCTGTGACCGGCTCGTCCGGCTCCATGCTCCTGGACATCCCTAAGGAGCCGTCACCCGGTTCGATCACCAAATTGGTCGACACGACTTCCTCGGCCAGCGATTCCGCCGACGGTAATTCATCCGCATACACATCGGTTTCATATTCGGCGGTCGAAGGTGCCGCCAACGACGACCACACCGATTGACCCGATTCCGCGACATTGATCTTCGTGAACGTCGAAAGGCCCGGCCTGATCGGATGTTCCCTCAGTTCTTCCGCCGGAAGCGCAATGCGGACCGGCACCCGCTCGACGATGTGGATGAAATTCCCGGTGGAATTGTCCGGCGGAAGCAAGGCGAAGGGACTTCCGCTCCCCGGCACCAGGCCTTCGACGGTGCCATGAAAAGTTTGCTTCGAACCGTAGAGACTGACGTTGACCAACGCCGGTTGACCCGGTCGGACATGCTGCAGCTCGGTTTCGCGCAAATTCGCCTCGACCCAAAGGTGGTCCAGCGGCACGATCGTCATCAGCGGAGCACCAGGCTGCACCCGGTCGCCGACTTGAGCCTTGCGTTTGGCGACATACCCCGACACGGGGGCGCGGATTTGTTGGCGCGTGTATTCCAAATAGGCCTCGATCAATTGATGCTTGGCCAGCTCGACGGCAGGATGGGCCATCACCGTGGTGCCGCCGATCTGCGCGTCCAATGTGTCGAGCTCGGCTTGGGTTTCACGGACTTCCGCTTCCAGTCCGGCGATCTTGTCAGCCGTATTCTGCACGATTTGTTTCGACACCGCACCGCTCGACACCGCCCGCCGGTACCGCTCCATGTCATGTTGCGCCAGATCGAGACGAGCGGTGCGCGAGGAGAGCTTCTCCGCCACCTGCTTGCGGGTCATGAACAAGGCGGCGATGCGCCGCACTTCCTCGCCCAGGTGTCCGCGCGCCCGCCCCAGCGCGGCGTAAGCCAGATGCTCGTCGAGTCGGATCATCAAGTCGCCGCGGTTGACGAACTGCGTCTCTTCGGCCAGCACCTGTGTGATGATCCCGGTGGCCTGCGCGGCGACGGGCACGAGGTTGCCGGTGACATAGGCATTGTCGGTGCTCACCCAAAAACGGTCATGCGTCCACCAGCGGCCGAAATACAGAACCGCGGCGATCAACGCCAGCACTGCCACGACCAGGAGCCGACGATTCCGTTTGGCGCGAATGGCTTTCGGCTGGATTCTCCGCGTAGTGGGTGCCGGTGAAGGAGTCGGTGTCTCAGACATGGTCGGTGTACTCATCCGCCTCAACTCGATTGATGTTTAGGTCTCTTTTCGATATCGGGATTGTGATAACCGCCGCCCAGCGCTTCGATCAGATCGACCGCCGCCACCAGCTGATCGCTCTCCAATGCCCGGAGCACGTACTCTTGCTCGAGCATCGGATACTGATGGCGCAGGACCTCGCGATCGTCGTCCAGTCCGCTGACGAGCCGCACTTTCGCCAACCGCCAGTCCTCGCCGAGCGAGGCCAACAGGCGCTTGTGCGATTCCATCATCTCGCGCGTCGTTTGCCAGGCGCTCAAGCTGTCCGCGACCTCCCGCAAGGCGTCCAGCAGGGTATCGTTGTACAACTCCACCGCCGCATCGTATTCGGCCCGTTGCGCGCCCAACTCTCCCCGCAAGCGACCGCCTTCGAACCAGGGCATCCGCAGCCCGGGCGCCAGACCATAAGAAAAGCTTTGACCGCTGAACAAGAAATTGGCCAACTTGTCGGTGCCTTTCGCCAGCGTCAAGGCGTTGAAGCCCACGAACCCCGTCAGGTCGATCGTGGGATAAAACTGCGTTTTGGCGACCTTCACCATCCGCGACGCCGCGTGGGCCCGGTAGATGGCTGCGGCGATGTCCGGACGATGGACCAGCAGCCCCATGGACAGATGGTCTGGTGCGGGAATCTGCTTCGGCACGACGGCCGCAGGACGCTCAAAAAGATGCATCGCTTCGTCCGGCCCCTTGCCGGTGAGGCGGGCGAGCAGATGGCGCTGCACATCCAGTTGGTCGCGGATCGCAGCCTGACGTTTGAACGCCGCTTCATAGTCGGCCACCGCGATCTTCACGGGCTGATCATTGTCCAGCCCAAGGCGGAAGCGGGTTTCGGCCAGCTTCTGCAAGTCATGGCGGATGCGGACGATGTTCTTCACCACGTTCAGCTGTTGCTGAAGCGCTTGACCGCGAAAGTACGCGCGCGCAATTCCGGTCGTCAGCCGCAGCCGAACTTCGGCGTGCTCGGCCTCTTCGGCTGCCGCGTGGCCCAAGGCTGCTTCGAGCATCGCTCGATTTTTGCCCCAGAAGTCGAACTCGTAGCGGAAGCTCAGGGGGTTGATGATGCCGTACATGATCCGGATGCCCGCCACTTCCGGATTCAGCGCCGCAAACACACCGTGCTGCGAGATCCGTTCATAAGTCAGCGAGGCGTCGGCTTCCAAGAAGGGCAAGAGCCGCGCACCCTCGACCTTCACCAACGATTGCGCCTGGCGCAGCCGAGCGGATGCCTGCTTCAATCCCGGATTGTCCTTCAATGCGGTGTCGATCAGCCCGTTCAGCTCCTCGTTTCCAAACGGCTCCCACCACCGATCCTCCGGCCATTGCTGAAGCCGGTTCGTGACTTCAGCCAACGTCTCTTGCATCTCCGGCGGCTCCGCATATTCGGCGGGAGGGTCACCCGGTGGGATCCAGGCACACCCGCTCGCCAGCAAAGCGCCGCTGAACCAGAGCGTCAGCACAAGCCGACAGCTGTTGAACCGAGGGGATGTCATGGCACCTCCTCCACCAATTCTTCCGCACGCATCTGTCGGAGTTCCTCCGCCGGGGCCGGCGACAGCGGGAGATGAGTCGGATGCGCGAACCAGACCAGCACCCCGATTGCGATGAACAGGTAACTGGCGACAAGGAACGCATCGTTCAGGCTGAGAATCGCAGCTTCCTGTTTGATCAACGCCGCCAGCTTGGCCTGGATCTCCGAAGGAGTCAGCCCCGCGACCTGTAGCTTGCCGACGAGTCGCTCCATGGGATCGAAGGCGATGGACTGTCGTCCACCGAAATGGTCGGCCAGGTGCAGCTGATGAAAATGCGCTCTCCGAAAGACGATGATTCCTTGAAACGTGATCCCGAACGCGCCGGCCGCGACGCGCAAGACATTGGCGACTTCGGCCGCACGCAGGACCAATGGTCCGGAGAGGCCGTGCAGCATCAACACCGTCAGAGGCGTAAAAAACGAGCCCAAGAAAATCCCTTCCGCCACCATCGGCCAAAACAGCTCCTCGTAGGAATGCGGGTCGTCGAACAAGCCCAGCCAGTAAAAAGTCCAGGCAAAGCCGAGGCTGTTCAGACAGATCAGCCAGCGCGCATCGATGTATTTGCAGAGCATGTGCATGATCGCGATGACGGGAGCTCCCAACAAGACCAGCGGCAGCAGCGCCAGCCCGGCCAATTTGGACGAATAGCCCAGCAGGAGCTGAATCTGAACAATCAAAAGCGAGAGCAGTCCCTGGATCGAGAAGAAACCCAGGGTCAAGCACAGGACGCCGATGAGGAAATTTCGATGCATGAACATTCGCAGATCCAAGCTGGGATGACGCTCGCCGAGCTCCCAGATGATGAAACAGGGAAAGGCCAGGACAAGGACGACGGTGATGGCCTGCAAAAGCGGAGAATCGAGCCAATCGAAATCGTTGCCCATGTTGAGCAGCGTCTGCAGGCCCAACAGCAGGACGGCGAGCAGGACAAATCCCACCGTATCGAACCGTCCATAGTGCCGACGGAACCCGCGTCCGTACAACAGCGCACTCAGCATGCCGACGATGATCATCGTGAGCACGAAATCTAGGTTGAACAGAAACCGCCAGCCCAGCGTGTAGGCGATGTAGCCGCCGACCGGCATCCCGATCGTGAACGGCGTGATGCTGAACAGACCCCAGACGCTCAACGCGACCGCCTTCAACCGTTTCGGATACTCGTTGAGGAGCATCGACTGCGCCAGCGGAAGCGTGATGCCGCCGGCGATGCCTTGGATGACCCGAGCCGGAACGAATTGCGTCAGCGTTTCGCTGGCTCCGCACAGATACGATGCCCCGCTGTATACGATGAACGCCGAGATCAACAATCGATAATCGCCGACCCGACCCGAGAGATAGCGTGCAAGCGGAAATCCGAGGGCAAGGCCGATCATGAAATCGGTTTGTGCCCAGGCCAGGAAGCTCGGCAATACGCCGCCCAGGTCGCCAGCCACGTGCGGCAAGAGGGCGATATAAGAACCGGCGTTGAAAAGGACGACGATGTGCGCGAGCCCAAGCGCCGCGTTGAACAACACGAATCGCCATCCGCGCAACCGTCTCAGATATACCGTTGCCATCGGTTCCTCGATGAAGGATCAGAACGACGGAGAATAGCTTCGTCGCTCGCGCCCGTCCGTATCCGCCACGGGGACGGCCGCTGCCGCCGGTTGCTTGCCCGGCCGGTGCGTGGCATAGATCGCCAAGCCCGTGAACAGCATGCCTCCGACAAGATTGCCTACCGTGACTGGGATCTGATTCCACAACCACCAGGTCGAGAGCGTC
>DASTLA010000001.1:0-3117 GCA_035715525.1 Nitrospiraceae bacterium | reverse complement strand
GATCGAAGAGCGGCGTTTGGCCGAGCAAATCCATGTTGGCCTGCCAATAGGCATCCAATGTCCCCACGTCCCGCCAATAGGCCGCCTCCTCATAGCTTCGAAGGCCGGGAATCCGGTTCTCCTGAAAGTTATAGGCGTAGATTCGGTTCGTGGAGAGAAGCCGTGGAATGATATCGCGGCCGAAGTCATGCGACCCCGGCTTGGAGGCATCATGCTGCAAGACCTCCACCAAAAGATCTCGGTTGAAGAGGTAATTGCCCATGGAGGCAAATACTCGATCGAGGTCGCCCGGCATCGGCTTTGCTTGCTCGGGCTTCTCTTGAAATCCGGTAATACGCTGATCGTCGTCGGTTTCGATGATGCCAAAGTGTTTCGCTTGGCGGAGCGCAACGGGAAGCGCCGCGACGGTCACGTCGGCCTGGCGTTCCGTATGGCATCTCACCATATCGTTGATGTCCATCCGATAGATGTGATCGGCTCCGAACACGGCCACCACATCGGGATCAAAGTCGTACACGAGGTTGAGATTTTGGTACACGGCGTCCGCAGTCCCTTCGTACCATCCCTCCCCTGCGCGCATTTGAGGCGGGACGACCGTGATGAAATTGTTTTTGATCCGGCCGCCGATGCGCCAGGCTTGGCGCAAGTGCTCGATGAGCGACTGGGACTTGTACTGTACCAGGACGTAGATGGCGAGCACGCCGCTGTTGACGAAATTGCTGAGGACGAAGTCGATGATGCGGAACTTGCCGCCGAAGGGTACAGCGGGCTTGCTCCGAAAGGCGGTGAGAGGCATCAAGCGTTCGCCCTTGCCTCCGGCCATGATGATTGCGAGCACCCGTTGTCGCCGGCGTGGTTGCATGGGGGTCGTATCTTGTCCCACAATCGAGCCGCGTGCAAGCCTGGTGGAAACCCTGGTAAGGCTACAACTCCTTTGCCCAAAACAGAAAGGCGCCATGCCCGCCCTTGCTTGGCGGCGCGCCGCCGGGATCACGAAAGATCCCGAAATTGTAACTGTAGTTCAGCTCGATCTGGGACTTCCACGGTCCGCCCGTGACGATTCCCCCTCCAAGTGCGGGAAGCGAATCAGTGACGTTTTTGATGCCGTTCGTGGTAAAGCGCGGTCGCTCCACCAGGCCATAGGTCGCGGTTACGTATGGATAGAGAAAGAACAGGGCTTCGTATCGATAAGTAATGCTCGCGATCGCATATCGCCTGGGAAAGAGCTCATTGAACGCGACGCCGGGCATCGTCGGCAGCGAAATCGCCTCCCATTCGAAGCCGGTCGGCCGCCCAGGCAACCGGAAGGCGCTGAAACGGTCCAAGTCTTTTCCGATCCCGCCGTATAGACTCGTGACGAGGCGATGTTTTTCACTCTCTATGCCCGGCAACCCGTTGGCGAATACGGCATAGGCGGAAGCCGACAGATAGGTTTGCTCCTTCTTGAAATCAGGAGTGTCGAAGACGTCACCGCCCCACGCATCCCATTTCGCCCGATGGCCGTGAATGATATCTCCGCCGATCGAGAACCCTTGGTGAGGCAGTTCCATGAGGTTACGCACCAGGGCATCCCATCGGATGCGGCCGTGAATCCGGCCTTCGTACGTGTCTTTGGGCACCCGATATGCCGAAGAGGTGTGCCCCGTCCCCTTGAACCAGCGGTAACCAGGCTCGTAGGTCAGGGACACGTTGAGCGCGCTGTCCTGCTCGAACGGTACGAACGGAAAGCGGTAGGACAAACCGAACCCGGCGAAGATATAGTTCCACTCGAGTTCCGTAGTTCGCATCCGTTGGCCTTCGACGTACTCGGAACGGCCCATCGGCAGAATGAAATTGTCGAGCGTGAAGACGAACGACCAGTTGGGAAAGGCGCGAAGGCCGTTCGAATAATCAATGTCGTTGACGACGCCTGAAAAGGTCCCCCGGAACCTCCGATTGTCGTTGTCCCAATTACGCCAGACGTAGAGGGCTCCGAACGGCAGGGCTTCCATCTGGCTGGGCCCGTTGGGAATCCACATGATCCCGAAGTTTGCCGCCGTCACGCTGCGCCGATCTCGCGGGGGCACATAGATTTCCTCCCCGAACAGCGTCGTACGAAATTCCTTCCCCGCTTCGGCAGTCGGTTCTTCTTCTGCAAGAGCTGAGGGCGCCCACAAGCACAGGACACAAATTACACACAGTCGCACCGTCCCCGGCCCGAACAAATGCCGCATAGGTCAGTCCACCAGCCTAGGGAGACACCCCAGATGCAACCATGGTCGATCTCTTCCTCCCCGGAGCAGATAAAGACCTGCCGGCTCGACCATAGACCAGAAACGCATGCTCAATTCAAACATTTTCCACCCCAATACGATTACTGTATGGACCATGTCTTGGTCCCCCGAGTGGGCGATATGCTCGTATATTTAAGTGTTTGGGATAGCTCGGGGATTCCCTAGACAAATTGTCCGCATGCCCTAAAATGAATCTCAATTCCGACGGTGAAGCTTTACGAGACGATCGATTTGAAGGATGGTGGGAGCAGGGAGGTTTGGCTTTTCTGAGCAGTGACAGGCTTGTCTCTCGCGTAGTATACTTGGCCACCTATGGCAGCCACCGACGGACAAACCATGACGACAAATCAACTCAAGCCGAAAATTATTGTGGCGGACGATCACCGATTGGTCGCAGAAGGGATCGTCAAGATCCTCGACAAGGAATACGCGGTCGTCGCGACGCCGGCGGATGGACGGAGCTTCGTCGAGGCAGTCGAACGGATTCACCCCGATTTAGCGTTGGTCGACATCTCGCTACCCTTGCTAAATGGGCTGGACGCGTGCCGCCACCTCAAGAAAACTTGTCCCGGAGTCAAAATCATCGTCCTCACGATGCATGCGGAACCGCACTTCGTCAACGAAGCGTTCCGGGTCGGCGTCGGAGGTTATGTATTGAAACAGTCGGTGGGTGAAGAATTGTTGTTCGCCGTGAAGGAAGTGTTGAAGGGCCGAACCTACGTGTCTCCGGTCGTCGCGCAAGGTCTCGTGAGTCAGGCGGTCGGATCTCCGACCGACCAGCAGGCCGCCATCAAGCCCACAGCCACGCCTGTGACGCTGAGCCTTCGCCAGCGGGAGGTTCTGC